>NZ_CP014224.1:1370000-1712500 GCF_001697185.1 Wenyingzhuangia fucanilytica
TTTCAAAACAAGAACCAAGATTGGAGAACGTTACAATTCAAAACCGATAAAACAGTTTGGGGTGGCGAACCAGCTGGAGATATCATAACCAATCATCTAAGACCAGAAAAATTCACGATTTACACAAAAGAAACTACAAAAGATTTGATGTTGCAATACAAATTATTACCTGACGATAATGGAGATATTTGGGCCTATGATATGTTTTGGGCTGCAAATTTTAATAAAAATAATAACAACACAGCACCAAAACAATTGGTTTATATAGATTTAATGATTACTGATGATAAAAGATGTAAAGAAACTGCAAAGCTAATTTTTGATGAACACATCCAACCAAACATATAAAGAACTCGCTATCCCCTACTTCAAAGAAGTTTTTGATTGTATTGATGAGGTCATGATAAAACTAAAAGTGCCTTATTATCTCATTGGAGCAAGTGCCATAGCCTTAGAATTATTAAAAGACGGAATTAAACCTAGCAGAGGTACAAAAGATATTGACTTTGCAATTATGATTTCTTCTATTCAGGAATTTGAAACCATAGTTGAAGAGCTTGGCAATTACGGATTTAATAAAGTAGAGGCTCCATGGACAATGTATCACGATAAATTTAATATTGTTATAGATCTATTACCATTTGGAGAAATTGAAGAAAAATTCACAGTAAACTTCAATGAGCGCTATACCGATTTGCATGTTTTAGGGTTTAGCGAAGTATTACAACTTCCGGAAACTGTTCAAATAGAAGAAAAATCAATACAAATTCCTTCCTTACCAGGAATGGTTATTTTAAAGCTAATCGCTTGGAGTGATAGGCCTGAAGAACGTGATAGTGATTTGTATGATATTTTAAGAATTATAGAACACTATTTCAATTTAAATTTTAATGAAATAGTAGAGCATCATAACGATACTTTTCCAGAAGAAGGAGATTTAGACCAACTCAAAATTGCAGCAAGGGTATTAGGTAGAAAAGCAAGTCAGTTTTTAAATATTTCAGAGGCAATTAGCACTCGAATTTTAAAAACACTAAACGATAATATCATAGACCCTAAAAAATCTGCAATAGCAAAACAATGGATTAGTAATAAAGAATGGGGTTTAGAATATGCTGTTCAAATTTTGGAGGAGTTAAAACTTGGTTTAATAGAAAAATAGAATAAATGGCAGGAGAGGCAAGTGTATTTCAAACAGGTGGTGGTGGTTTTCATTATGAAAATTATGTGCAAGCATCATTTTTGTTACAGATGATTATTAATGGTGTAGTGCCATCATTTCCTAATGGAAAAATTACAGAAATTGGATTTCAAAATAAGAATAAAGGATATCAAACAGATGATTTATTCTTAAAAGTTGAAGAAGATAATATTACGAAAAGAATAATTTCTCAAATAAAATATAATATTCCAATTTCATCAAAGAATGAAATTTTTTTAGAAGTAATTAAGGCTTTTTGGGAGGATTTTAATAATGTTAACCATTTCGATAGACAAAGAGATAAAATGTTTCTTATTAAATCTAGTCTAACTAATAACGATAAAAATCATATAGTTTATTTATGTCAAATAGCTTCTAAACAAAGTACTTCACAAGATTTTTTTTCTGAAATTAATAGAACGAAAATAAAAAAAGAAGCTCTTGATATATTTGAAGAAAGTCTAACTTTAGCAAAAGGAGATGCTATTACCGAAAAAGAGCTATTTCAGTTCTTAAAATGCTTTCATTTGCTGGCTTATGATTTTACTGCTGAAGCAAGCACAGATGAAACCTATACACTTAATCTTATTCACTTATCAAAATCTAAAGATGTAAGAACTACTTCTAAAGAGATTTGGAGTATACTTCTTAATGAAGTTGCTACACATAATCGAAATGGAGGGGGTATTTCTAAAGATAATTTAAGTAGTTTTCAACCATATAAATATTTTGACTTATCTATAACTAATGATGCGTACTCTTCTCTCAAGAAAATACATCAAGATGGTGAATTACTATTAAAACCATTCAAAAACTCTATAAAAGGTTATCATATAGATAGAGCAACTGTTAAAAAGTCAATAATAAAGTCTATAAATCAATCTGATATTTCTATAATAACAGGTTACCCAGGTGTTGGTAAATCTTCCTTTTTAAAAGATCTTTTAAGTGGTGAATTATCAGATACAGTTCCTATAATTTTTAAAGCTGATCAGTTGAATAAGAATTCATTAGCTCAAGTGTTCAGTGAAGTAGGAATAAATCACAATTTATTCGATTTGTTTAGTTTAATATCAGTGCTTTCAAATAAAATTATAGTAATTGATAGTGCTGAAAAATTATTGGAAGCTCAACCTGATTCTGCATTTAAACAATTATTATCAATTATTTCAGAAAATAAGGGAATAAAACTTTTAATGACTTGTAGGTCTTATGCTGTTAATGTAATTAAACAAAAGTTTGGTATCGATTCCGAAAAAATAAATGTGGTAGATATACCGCTTTTAAATGATGATGAAATTGAGCTAATAAAAAAAGAATTTCCTCAATTAACCAATTTTCTTTCTAATAGTAAAATAAATGAAGTTTTAAGAAGCCCTAAGTATCTTGATTTTACAGTATCAGCGGTAAAAGTAGAAAATGAAAATATCTCGGATGACATGAGTTATTCAGAATTTAAAGAGATATTATGGAATGAAGTTATAGAGAATTCAACGCTAACAAAGAATGGTCTTCCTAGAAAAAGAGGTACTACTTTTATGCACATTGCAGTAGGTAGAGCTATTAATATGAGATTGTTTTTTGAACCTCAAGATGATAAAATAGATTATGAAGCGGTAGAGCTTTTGGAAAGTGATAATATAATAGTTAGAAATAATAATAAATATCAATTTTCTCCCTCTCATGATATTTTAGAGGATTGGGCATTAATAAGATATATTTATTCAATTGAAAATAAACTCTCTAATAAAGCAGATCTATTTAATAAACTAGGTAACCAACCAGCTTTACGAAGAGCTTTTAGATTATGGATTGAAGAATTACTTGCTAATGATATTGATACAGTTGCAACTTTAATTTCTTTGACCATTGAAGATGAGTCAATACCTACATATTGGACAGATGAAATACTTACAGCAGTTTTTAGATCGGATGATTGCAATTCATTTTTTAGGCATTTTTCTTCTAAATTACTGGAAAACAATTGTGTATTTTTAAATAGGTGTATTTTATTGATACGAACAACCTGTCGAGAATATAATTTTAACAAAGAGAACTCAAAAGACATTTTATTCCCTGTAGGTTCTTGTTGGGAAGAAATTTTATGTTTCTTATCTTCAAATATTTCAGAAGTAGAAATCATAAGAAAGTCTATTTCAAATTTATTACTAGACTGGGAGTATAAATACCTTTTTCAATTTAAGCTTTGTTCTAATAAAGAAATAGAAGCTGCAAATAAAATAACTTTTCATTATATAGAAGAAATGTACTCTAATTTAGAGTATTGGTATTCTTCAAGAAATAATAATCAAAAGTCAAGTTTCGTTTATATGCTTTTTGGCTTTGCTTATTATTGCAAAGGAGATTTGAAGAAGTTTATTGAAAAATGTAGTTCAAATATAAATGAGTATGGTAGGTTAGATGGCTTTAGTGAGTTAGTTATTGGAAAAGCTTTAGGTGGTGTTAGAAATAGTGCATTGATTAAAGAATTGCCTGATACGTTAATAGAAATAGCAAATAAGCATTGGAAATATATAGCTCCTAAAAATCCACCTAAAGAAAAAAGTTCTTTGGGTATTTATTTTCCCGAACGAAAAGAACGAGATGATGCCTGGGGTATAGCAAAAACTAGGTCTGATTTTTTCCCTTCAGGAATTTATAAAACGTTTGTTTATAATTTACTACAATACCATCCATGGAAGGCTATCATTTTTATATGTGATTTTACAAATTACATCACATCTTCATACAAAGAATCTGATTTTAGTACAAAAGAGGAGTTAAAGGAAATTAAAGTGATATTAAATGATGGTAATGAAAATACACTCTATGGAAATGAATATTTATGGAACGCATATAGAGGTACAACTGTAACTCATTACCTACTTGAATCTGTTTTAATTAGCCTTGAAAAATATTTATTAGAAATTGCTCGATTTGAAGTTCCTGAAAACAAATTATTAAAGTCAATAACTAATTATTTGTTGGAAAACTCAAATTCAGTTACAATAATTAGTGTTTTAACTAGTGTGTTTATAGCTTATTCAAAAGCGTTTGAAGATAGTATTCTACCAATATTAAGAGTTCGAGAGTTTTATGAGTGGGACACACATAGAGCAACTAGAGAACATTCAGCAACAGCAATTTATGATCAAAGAATTTCTTATGCCCAAAAAGAGAAAGGAGAGTTTAATAGACTTCCTCATAGAACAAAATATCAACGTGGTCTTCGAGAATTCATGCTTTATTATCAAATAAATAAGGGGTCTCTCAATAAAGAATTACAATTAATATTTGATGACTTTTATGAAAATTGTGGAGAAGATATTTTTTGGGAAAAAGCTGTTACAGAAATGGATATTCGCAAATACAAAGCGTCGATTGTGGATGAAGAAAAAGGAGTTTTTCAATTAGAAGTAAACTATCCAAAACCCATTTATAATGCTGTTAAGTCTTTCACAAAAGAAAATGAAAACGATAATCTTTCTTTACATTATTCTCATTCATTAAGACAAGCAAAAGAAAAAAAACATGAAATGTCATTTGATGAATGGAAAACTATTTTCAATCATTTTTCTTCAGATAAAATAGAGAAAACAATGTGGGATTCACCTGTAACTTTATCTGTTTTAGGGTTAGAATTATTTTACAAAAAATTAAGTAAAGTTCACAAAAAATATTGTGTTAATACAATTATTGACGTATTGAAACATATTATAAAAGAAGCTAATGACAGGGGGAATTTTAATAGTTTGTTTAAATATAATATTTTGGAAAAACAATTAACAATTGAAGCTATTCATTTATTATATAAATTTAAAGAAGGAGTTGTTGAAGAGAAAGAGCTTGATCTGCTTATTGCCTATTTACTAATTAGTCATTTGGCAGACCACGAGATAAGGGATTTTCAAAAATATTTTAGAAATATCTTTAGTAAAGAATTTCCAGAAAAATCCAGTAAATTAATTATTGCATTAATAAAATATGCGAAATTCTATAGTGAGAATAAAGTTAATAATTATCGTAGTCAGCAAGAAACAAAGGAATACAGAGAAAAAGAATTTGAATTTATAGAAAGTATAATGTTTACAAGTGATTTACCTGAAATTTCTACTTTGTCTTTTGAATCA
This sequence comes from Wenyingzhuangia fucanilytica, assembly GCF_001697185.1. GTDB lineage: Bacteria > Bacteroidota > Bacteroidia > Flavobacteriales > Flavobacteriaceae > Wenyingzhuangia > Wenyingzhuangia fucanilytica. Next base: position 1,375,332 of record NZ_CP014224.1, read on the forward strand.
TATGAGTCTCATTTTTTAAACAACTCTTTACTTCTTATAGCTTCAAATACAAATAGTGAATTCTTTCAAAATTACATTTTGAAAATGTGTGAATTAATTTTAGAAGACTTAAAGCAAGAAGATGACTATTCATATTCTCGTTCAAGAAGATCAAGAAAAACAAATTATAAAATTCTTGTTGATTTACGTTTTTACTTTAATGAAGTTCTTTTATTAAATGATGTCAACGTAAGCAAATCACTGGTAGATAAATTATGTATTCCTTTTTTAAATAATGATTTCAAGAATACACATGATATTAAAGATTTGTATGAGCTTATAACAGGTGTTTTTAATACAACTGTTACAAGGTTTGATGACGTAATTAATGAAGATAAAGATGTTGAAAAGTATAGAAACCATTTTTGGGAGTTGTGGAAATATCTTTTTAATAAAGTTAAGCAATCAGGTAGTTATTTTTTAATCAAAGAACTTTTATTAAATGTTAACGAGAACTATTGGTCTATAAAGTCAGATAATTGGAAGGGTTTTATCAATTACAAACCCCATTATAATGAGTTTATAGATTATTTTAAAACTAAATCATTACCACATATAATTCCAGTTTTTTCCTCTTTTGGAGAAAAAGTTTTTCTCCCATCGGGCATTAATTTAATAGTAAAAAATTTAAAGGAAAGTGATAGCAGTTATGATAGTTTAGACACTATAAATGCGGTTAAACTAATTCAAGTACTTCTCAATAATCATATACAGGAAATTAAAGAATCTCAAAGTTTAATAAAGAATTTTATTTACATCTTAAACAAGATGATTGATTTAGGGTATTGTGAAGCTTATCTAATTAGAGAATGTGTAATTACCTATAAAAAATCAACATAATTCCCCTACAAGTCAAAACCCAATTTTCTCGCTTTTCTTGGCTTACAGAGTTAGATTAAATGATAAACAGGTTTTTAATATAGTGTATTATAATACACATTTTAAGGTTTTTGATTATATTTGTGTATTATAATCAACAAAATATGATAGATGCAATCACTATTAAGGAAGTAAAATTGCAGTTGGGTGAGCTTTGCAAACAGAAAAGACAAATTTACGAAATGTCTCAGCAAGACCTTGGAGAAGCTTTAGAATTGTCACGCTATACCATTCAAAAATTTGAAAACGGTAAGAACGCAACTTTAGATACAGTACTAAAAATAGCAAATCATTTTGATTTACTAGAACCATTGTTTCAAGCATTAAAAGATGTAGAGAATAAGAATGATATAAACTCATTATATTAAAAATGGCTAAAAATAAAATCATAGAAGTGATATTGTTTGGGATAGAAATAGGTAAAATTGGATACGACATAGACAAGCGTACCTCTTTTTTTCAATACAATCCAAATTTTTTAGAATCTAACCAATACAGCAATATATTTCCTTATGTTTTTAAACGGATAAAATCCGTACAAGTATTCTCAAAATTTGAAGGAGAAACATTCAGAGGGTTGCCTCCTATGATTGCCGATTCCTTACCTGATCTGTTTGGAAATATTATTTTTAAAGAATGGTTAGAAGCTAAAAAGACAGAGGTTAAAAAAATAATCTCACTAGAACAATTAACCTATGTTTCTAACCGCGGTATGGGGGCCATTGAATACCATCCTTCGGTAGAAATACCAACATCAACAACAATTAATATTGAGGAAATTGTTGAGGTACTAAATAAAGTTTTAGATGTAAAAAATGAAACATCGGGCAAGTCCTTAAATGATTTAGCGCTGTTAAATATCTTTAAGATAGGAACATCAGCAGGTGGTGCAAGACCCAAAATTCTTATTTCAGAACATAAAGAGTCTGGTAACATTATTCCAGGAGATATAGAATACTCAAAGGATTACAATCATTACCTCGTAAAGTTGTGTATGGATGAGGAAGCGGGCTATAACAAGGAAAAAATAGAATACATATATTATCTATTAGCAAAAGAAGTAGGTATACAAATGATGCCTTCAAAATTAATAGACAACAAACATTTTGCAACGTTACGTTATGATAGACAACATGGTGAAAAACAACATGTTTTAACCGTATCGGGGTTAACAGGATGGGATTTTAAAAAACCAGACAATGCCAGTTATGAAAACGTATTTAAACTAGCACTAGACCTTAAAGTACCGCATAAAGATATTCAAGAACTCTTTAGACGTATGGTGTTTAATATTGTTTTTGCAAACATTGATGATCATTTAAAAAATCATAGTTTTATCTATAACAAAGAAACAAATTCTTGGAATTTAGCACCTGCGTACGATTTAACATATCCCTTAAATATAAATCTAACCTTTAGCAAGGTAACAAGAGCCTTGTCAATCAATCATAAAAGAAATAAGATTACTTTAGAAGATGTGTTAACCATTGCAGAAGCCTATGTTATTAAAAACCCCAAAGGGATTATTCAAAACATACAAGGAGCTACTTTAAAATGGGATTCTTTATGTAAAGAATTTGAAGTGCCTGAAAAGGTACGTGAGGCAATTAAAAAAGATTTTGTAATTCTAGTCTAGTTAATAAATTATAAAAAAGGCAAGAAAATTTATTACTATATTAAGCAGTAAACCATATTTAACAATTGTTTAGTCAAGTCTTATATAAAACCCATTTTACTAATGCCATATTCTGGAGGTAGTGCCACACATTCGGGTATAGTTTACCAAGATTGGTATTTAGCATTGTTAATGTCTTATACCTTTTTTGAAATAGATTATATAGTATATCCGGAAGCTTTAAAATCAAATACAACTATTGTAGATGATATTAAAGTAAAGACGAGACTTGGTAAAACTATGTATAGCGTTAAGTTTAGATTACCTTCCAAAAATCTACATTGGGACCAATCAAACCTCGCTTCTCAAGGAATATTTTCAGATTTTAAAAAACAACATGAGGCTGATTCAAAATGCACAATAGTTTTAGTTTCAGAAAGTAATTGTTATCTGTTTTCAGAAGTGTTTACAAGGGCAAGAAATGCAGAACTACCAAATGATATTTACAAAGTTTTAGATTCTCAATTTGCTATTGAACAATGGGAAACGGCAAAGAGATATTTGAACTACAATGACTTTCAACTAATTGCTTTTGCAAAAAAGGTAAGTATTAAATGTTTACCTCTAATAGAGATAAAGAATTTAATAAAACGTCGCTTTATTCATATTGGTAGATATAATGAAGTTAAGAATTTGTTCTACCATAAAGCGGGAGAATGTTCAAGTAATAAAACTAAAATTGATAAAACAGAAATCAATAGATGGCTTAATGAAGATATGATTGACTTTAATACATAGAAAATAAATGAAAGGAGAAGTTTATAGCAATAGATCATTGGATTTTAATACGTTAACGCCTAGGGAATTTGAGGAGGTGGTTTATCATTATTTTGATACCCAGATTAAAAAAGGTTATTATAACGGCATCTATGATAATGTAAAGTTATCATCAGGTGTAGGAGAAAGAGGAGCCGATGCTATGCTTTTTTTACAAGGTAAAATAAACGGTGTCATTCAATGTAAAAAGTATAAAAATAATATAGGTATAAACTTAGTTTTAAAAGAGATTATTAAACTTCTTTTATATCACATAACAGAAGTTAAGCAAAATCACATCGATGCTATTTCATCTTCTTTAATTGATGATATTGAAAATTTCACATATTTTATTGTAGCTTCAAAAGATTTTACACAAGAAACAAAACTTTTTTTAGCTGATTTTAAAAACAAGTGGAAGTCTGAAAATATAACGCCTCTAATCGAAAATGAATTAAAGGCTATTAGTTTTAAGGATGTTACACTTTATGAAATTCAACCGAAAATACAAGGGCTTTTAAATCAAATAAATATTACTTCTTTAACTGCTGTTGATTTAGACCTAGTTATTAGATCAAACGTTGAAATTATCAATAGATACTTTTCTCCGATATCATTTCCTGAAGAATCGGATAATCAAAGCAATAAAATTAAAACAAATCAAATAAGTTTATCCAATTCTGAACTTAAATCTAAAGCAAAACTAATATCTAATGATATAAATAGAATTAAAACTTTTTTTGGGGAAAATGAAAAACTAAAGATCATAAGACCAGAAGTAGATGGAATATATAAATGGATTGATAAAAAACTTAAAGAGAATGAAATAAATATTGCGATAGTTGCTGGTAACGCTGGTATGGGTAAATCTGTAGTAATTTCACAATTATATGATAGGCTAGAAAAAGAAAAAGTACCAGTAGTATCACTAAAAGCAGATAGACTAACGTTCAATTCATCAAAAGAATTAGAAAATGAGTTTGATTTAGAAGTAGGTTTTAAAGATTTTTTTGATCAGTTAATCGATACAGAGCAAAAAGGAGTTTTATTAATTGACCAAATAGATGCACTTTCTCAAACATTATCCTCAGACTTAAAACCTTTAAAATTTTATGACAATTTAATTCAAAAATTCATTGGGCATCCAAAAGTAAAAATAATTATTTCAACTAGAATTTATGATTTAAATTATGATCCAATCATTTCTAACTATAAGGGTAAAAGAAGTTTTATAATAAAAGAGCTAGATAGAGAAACATTACTAAACATATTGAATCAATCTGGTGTCGAAAACATGAATCAATTTACCGATTCTTTCCTTAAACTAATAGCTGTACCATTACACTTAGATGTATTTCTAAAGGTGTACACTTCAGAGTTACATACAGATGAAATCAAAAATTTACAAGATCTATACTCAGTGCTATGGCGTCATAAAATAATTGGTAATAGAAACCTTAATACACTAAAAGTTAACTACAATAAAGTTTCACAATTTGTGTTTGAGCTTGCCTCTAAAATGTACGAAATACAACAAATAAATATTGATCAAAGATTATTCGAAGATAAGTTTTCTGAGGAAATAAAATATTTAAGAACAGAAGGAATAATAAATACAACTGACAAGATAGAATTTTTTCATCAATCTTTCTTTGATTATTCTTTTGCGAGAAATTTTACAAATAAAAATAAAAATCTAACTAAAGATATCTTAAAAAGACATCAGGGGTTATTTATCCGTTCTAAAATCAAACAAATTCTAAACTACAGAAGAAGTGTTGATGAAGTACAATACGCTAAAGATATTACAGACCTTATTTTAAATGATAAAATAAGATTTCATATAAAGATATTAGTATTGCAACAAATTGCATTTCAACAGATACCTTTAAATTTAGAAAAGGAGATTGTAAAAAATGTTATCCTTTCGGATAATAACTTAAGAAATACTTTCTTGTCTCTTTTTCTAGGTGATGGATGGTTGTCTTTTTTTATAGAAAAGGATATTTTTAGAGTTGAGCTAGAAACAAATAGCATAGAGCACCAACAAATGCTGGTAGATGTTTTTAGACGTTTTATATATGTTGATGAAGGAAGGAACCTGTTAGAATATTATCAAACTTTAAAAGACTCTAATATCAAAGATGAATTAATTATAGATTATTTATGGCGTGTTAGCAACGTTACTAATCCTCTTGCCATTGAATTAATTGAAAAAGTTCTTAAACGAAAACCTGAATATAATAAAGAATATTGGTATTATAGAGTACTTGAAAATAGCATACTAAATTTTCCTAATTGGGTGAAAAACCAGATATTATCTGATCTGGTTATTAAAAAAGGGACTGATATCATGGACAATGATAATTATTTTTATACAAGAAACCATGCAGATCATATATATGATGATTTTTGGAAAAAACATCCAGATATTGCTTATCAATTAGTAAAAACAATTATAAAAGAAATTATACGTAAACGTAGTTTTGAGAACAAAGGAGCTATCAAATCAGATGATGCATATCTAATGTATGATAGAAAAAATAATGATCATTACAAACATCATGTGCAATTAGATAAACTTCAGACATATTTAGAAGATACATACAAAACGAATCCAAAATTTGTGAAAAATGAGGTTAATGAATATATAAACTCAAATTATATTACAGAAATAATTATAGGATTTAGTATCATTTTTAAATACCCTAAAGATTTTAAAGAAGAATCCTATGTATTCTTTTCAAATCTTGCAAAATTTACAGAAGTATACAGTTTAAATCAATACCTTAATTATTTAATATTAGAAGTTTTTGGAAAGTCTTACGCATTGTTTGATGATGAAAACAAAAATCATTTAAATAAAAAAATCATTTCTAATTTCCATAAATCACATGAGTTAAAAATTTTTAAAAATGAAGACGGTACTAAATCAAAGAATAAATTCTATGGTATTGGAAAATATGAATTATTAACAAGTATTGTAAACAATAATAAAAATATAGATCAAAAATTATTAAAGGAATATAAGGAGCTGAAGCGTAAATTTGGTGAGATAGAAAACAAAGAACCTCAAGGTGTTACAGTTCATGTAAATAGAGACCCTCTAAATGCAAAGTATGATAAGTTTACTATTAATAATTGGAGAAATAGTTTTAAAAAATACACCTACAGCAATAAGTGTTTTGACAGTTGGAATCAGCCTACAGAATATGAACATGGTAGAAGGTTTGCAAATATTGTTTCTCAAACCCCATCTGATTTTTTAAATTTTATTGAGGAAATGATTTCTGATCTTGAGATTTCAAATACCTATATTGTAAAAGCTTTAGAAGGCTTAAAGGATGGGGGAATTCAAGCTGAAAAATTAATAGAGTTATTCTGCAAAGCTTTAGAGGTAAGAACGTACAAAGAAGAGAACACATTATATCTTATTTGGTTAACTAGATATTTTTCTGAAAATAAAAAATCGGATGATAGAGTACTTAAATTTCTAGAAAAAAATATCAAAACTGGAGATGAAGGAAGAAATAACCTTAAAGATGGTTTAGCAACCGGTATTAATTCAGTACGCGGTGCAGCTGCAAGTGCAATCATAGATTATTCTTTTTCAGAAACACACTTTAATTTTATTTGTAATACGCTAGAAACGTTAATTAATAATTCCAAACCATCAACTAGAGCAGCAGCTATATATAAGCTACAACAGCTATTACAGCATGATAAAGATCGAGTAATGGAGTTATTTTTAAAGTTAGCAAATGATTTTCATCCAGATATCTTAAAAGTATCAATTAATCCATTGCAATATTTAATAAATCATAATTTTAAAAAGCTAATTCCATTTTTCGAAAAAGCGCTTCAGGTAGAAGAATCTAATAGAGAAATTGGTAAACTAATTACAATTACATATTGCAGAAGTTATAAAGGTGCGGACCTTTTAATGAAAGGTTTTTTAGTACACAATAAGCCAAATACTATAATTAGAACCGCTTTTGAATTTATTGAGCATGAAATTGAAATTCAAAAAGCATTATCCTTAATTCAAAAATTTTATGATAACGAAGATAAAGAAGTTGGTGAAATATATAATCGAGCCTTTTTTCACATAAAACCACATTTATTTTATGAACTTAAGGATTTCTTATATCAGTATGTCAATTCAAAAGTTGGAAAATATCGAGAGCACCCTTTTTATGATTTTCTTTTAAAGTCTTCAAATGTCTATCCAAAAGATTGTATTATGCTTGCAGGTAGTTATAAAAACCATTATGTACCAGATATTACTGCAAGAAGTCTTAAAAACGAACCTTTACAGGTTGTTGTTAGTGGTTATAACGCAATGAGAGAATATTATAAAACAAATACTGTATTAGAAAATGCTATGGATGTTTTTGATGATATACTTCAAAATGAAAATTACCGAGATTCATCGGCTTTTCAGATCATTAAAGATGTAGATTCATATTAAACGAACTCTGATGAAAAAAACTGGAAAATGCAGGTTGTGTGGAGAAGTTAAAAAGCTATCATTTGAACACGTCCCTCCAGAATCTGCCTATAATTCAACGCCCGTATTCTTTCAAGATTCAGAAAACCTACACGATAAATCTAGTTATGTTTATGGTAAAAGAAAGAGAAGTTCTCGAGGTGCAGGTGGTATGTATTTTTGTGTTTCATGTAATAATAATACAGGAGGATGGTATGCAAAAGACTATAAAGAGTTTGCTGAAATAGGGATGTATGTCTTAAGATCTAGAGTTTATGCAAATAAATATATGTGCGCCGAATACCCAATTAAACCTCTTAATGTTCTTAAGCAAATATTAATAATGTTTGTTGCTCTAGAAAGTAGTGGGTATCTAATTAAGAGACCAGGCTTAAAAGAGTTTCTAATGGAACCTGAAAATAATAATTTACCTGAAAACATTAGAGTTTTTGCATATATGACAAGTACAATCAAATTAAGAAATGCTTTATCATTTTCAAATATGGATGGTTATATGCGTCATTTTGGTGAAATAAGTTATACCCCTTTTGGTTTTCATATTTCTATTGATACACCACCAATTAACAAACCTTATTGTGAGATCACAAATTTTGCTCAATTTGTTTATAATGAAAAAGCTAAGATAATATTACCTCTTCAATATCTTGTCCCTATTACATATTTTCCAGGTTTGTATAAATAATTTATAAATCCCCACAAACCAAAACCCAGTTTTCTCGTTCCTCAAAACTCTCTGTCTTTTGGTTTGTTCCGCACGCCTTACTTCTATAGCGTTTAAATTGCCATACTACTGCAGCACATTATAGCTTGTTTCATTCGTACCTCATTTCACAACTATAAAGAGCTGCCCCAGGCAAAAAGCTAATAATTTAAACGCTATCCCAAAGCTAAGTTACATAACGGGTAGTTATGGCAGCATTCATTCACTTTCTGTACCATAACTCCATTATGTAAAATAGCCGCTTTCCAACGCTCAAATCCTAACTACTAATAACATTAGTCGCTATTTATGAACTCCCATTAAAAACAATATAAAAACAGTGAACTAAATAGCCAACATAATTCCTACTCTTTATGAGCATTCATTACATAGTCCAGTTAAAATACAATTCACCTGCTTAACAGCATAACCTTTTGGAAGAGAAAAATGAACAGCACTGGGCAAGCATTCTATAGTTTCACAATGAGTGCATCTAAAATGAAAATGTTGCTCGGGTAATTTTTGCTCATCACATTTTACACAAAATGCAAAATATTGTTTTCCATCATCTGCTACAATTTTATGAAGCGTACCATCATCACAAAAACGATTTAATATTCTGTAAATCGTAGCTCGATTAATAGCTATATCAATACGCTTTTCTATAGCATCCTGGCTCATTGCTTTATTAGAATCAACAAGTATTTTTAACACAGCTTCTTGAGTTATAGTATGTCTTCTTTTCATTTAATGCGATTTAATCGCAATAATTATTGCGACTTTGTTGCAATATAGTAAAATAAACAATATGTTTGCAAAATATTTATTTGCGACAATGTTGCATTAGTAAAATTTAATGACTAGAAGAGAGCTCATAAAAAAGGGAGGATTGGTAAGTTTAGCAATGACCTTACCTATAACGTTAAGCAGTTTTATAAAATTTAATCATATGATAGATAGAAAAGATTTTGAAGTAATTATAGTTGGTGGGAGCTATGCAGGGCTTTCAGCTGCTATGGCACTAGGGCGTTCTTTAAGAAATGTTCTAATAATAGATGGCGGTTTACCTTGTAATAGGCAAACACCACATGCACATAATTTTATAACACATGATGGAACCAAACCTAGTCAGATTTCAGCAAAAGCAAAAGCACAAGTATTACAGTATAATACAGTCAAATTACTTGAGGATTTTACAATTGATGCAAAAAAAATAAACAATAACTTTCTAGTTACGACACAATCGGGTAAGGAGTTTACTACAAAGAAATTAATTTTTGCAACGGGCGTTAAAGACATTATGCCAGATATAAAAGGATTTTCAGATGCTTGGGGTGTTTCTGTAATCCATTGTCCTTATTGCCATGGTTATGAATTCAAAGGAGAAAAAACAGGTATTATGGCCAATGGCGAAAGAGCTTTTCATTTAGCATCACTAGTTCATAATTTAACAAAAGACTTAATTATTCTAACCTCTGGTAAAGCAGATTTTAGCGCTGAACAATTAATGAAACTTAAAAAGCATAAAATTAAAATTATTGAATCCAAAGTATCACAGATTGAACATGATGATGGATATATAAAAAATGTTGTATTTGAAGACGGTCAAAAGATTCCATTTATGGGAGTATACGCAGCTATTCCTTTTAAACAACATTCAGAAATACCAATGTCATTGGGTTGCGAATTAACCGAAAGCGAACATATAAAGGTAGATGTATTTCAAAAAACATCAATAGAAGGTGTGTTTGCCTGTGGTGATAATGCAACAATGATGCGTTCAATAAGTAATGCTGTACATACAGGTAATATGGCTGGAGCAATGGTGAATATGGAATTAACAGAAGAGCAATTTTAAAAGCAAAAATATGATTGAAGTATATACAACTGATATCCCAAATAAGATAATCGCTAATAGTATTTTAACGAATCTAAAAATTAGTTTCCCTAAATTGAGATTTAATTATGACATAGAAAAACCAATAATCAATTATCCTTGCACTCATAGTATTTTAAGAGTTGAAGGTGAAAGTTTTAATATTGAAAAGGTGATGTTGTATATTCACAAATTAGGTTTTAGGTGTGATGTTTTAGAAGACAAACTATGTAAATATTAGAAGATGGGAGAATTTTGGGAATCAAATTTTAAAGGAAAACAAGCCATGTGGGGGTATGAACCTACAGATGTAGCCAAATCTACTGCTGTATTTTTCAAAGAAAAAGCATTACAGGAAATATTAATACCTGGTATCGGTTATGGTAGAAATGCGAAACCGTTTATTAAGAATAATCAAAACGTAACCGGAATAGAATTATCTAAAACTGCTATTGAAATAGCTAATAATAATTTTAATAATGTAGTCAAAATCTACCACGGTTCGGTAGCAGACATGCCTTTTGATTCTAAAAAGTATGATGGCATTTTTTGTTATGCCCTATTGCATTTACTCGATGAAAAAGAACGTTTACAATGCATTAATAATTGCTATAATCAATTACAACCAGGAGGGTATATGGTTTTCGTTAGCCTTTCAATAAACGATATGAGATATGGTAAAGGAATAGAAATTGAAGAAAACAGATATACAACGGCACACGACGTTAATTTATTCTTTTACAACAAATTCAAAATTGAAAAAGAATTCAAAGATTATGGTTTGTTAGAAGCAGTAGAAGTTACAGAACCCATTAAGGTAGTAAATAATAAACCCTCTCAGATATTTTGGAAAATAATATGTTATAAGTAAAGAACCACTTTCCCTAGGATTTATCTTGAGCGTAGACGAAAGACCCATTTCAGCGGTGTAGGTTACAGCAATTAGTAATGTTTGCCATGTGTCTGTGGTAGGCAAACTACATTCGTTCAGTCCTCTATGTGCTGAACTTGTTTCAGTATCTAGAGAATCACTCTTTTCATTTCCCCACCTCAACACCGCGCATAAAAAAAGTGCACCACTGCGTTCAGCACTTCATTTATTTTTCCCACCGCTACAACATCAATAATCACTTTCACCTACGCATATTACCCCTTAATATATTACGATTAGTACGATGTTAACTGTAGTGTTTTCTCGAATATTACTTAATTATATAATTTCCGAAATTCCAATGGTGTCAATTCCGTTTTTTTCTTGAATAATTTTCCGAATGATTGTGGGTGTTCAAATCCTAAACTGTAAGCAATTTCATTTACGGATAAGGCTGTAGTTGAAAGTTTCTCTTTAGCCAATTGCATTAGTTTTTCGTGAATAAATTCTTGGGTACTTTTGCCTGTTTGTGTTTTTAATAATCTGCTTAAATAATTTGATGATAAGTTCAATGAAGCAGACAGATAATTAACGGTTGGCAATCCATTTTCTTGTAAGTCTTTACTTTTAAAATAATTATTTAAAAGTGTTTCGAATTGCTCAAGAATTCTATGGTTCGATTTTTTTCGAGTGATAAATTGACGTTGATAAAACCGTTCTGAATAAGTGAGTAATAATTCTAATTGTGAAATGATAACATTTTGACTGAATTTATCAATATTTGAATGATATTCATGATTAATATTTTGCATCAAATCGGTTAACGTATTTTGCTCCTTGTCCGAAAGATGCAATGCTTCTGTTAATTCATAACCAAAAAAGTCATACTGCTTTATTTTTTGCGCTAAAGATGTATTCCAAAGAAAATCGGGATGAAAAATAAGCAACCATCCCGAATGATTTAGTTTTTGTTCATCTTCTATCTCAATACGCATTACCTGATTTGGTGCGATAAAAGCTAATACACCTTCGTCAAAATCATATTCCTGTTGTCCATATTTCATTTTACCATTAAACACCTGTTTTAAGGCAATAGAATAAAAGCCGTGCGTAAAACTTGAAACCGTTACATTTTCTTTCCTTTTAATATCGGCAAAATTAATTACGCTAACCAAAGGATGCTGTGGTTTTGGCAACTGCATTAATCTATGATATTCGGTGATATTTTTTATGTGAAGTATAGACATTAGGTTGTTTTAAATCATTTGTCCTCCAGACACTTCGATACGTTGTGCATTTATCCATTTTGCATCATCGGTGCATAAAAAGGCAACAACACTTCCAATATCATCTGGCAATCCAACGCGACCCAAAGCTGTGTTAGAGGCTATAAAACTATTCATTTTTTTATTATCTCTAACTGCTCCACCACCAAAATCTGTTTCAATAGCTCCTGGTGCAATGACATTTGACCGAATTTTTCTTTCACCTAATTCTTTGGCCTGATACTTTGTTAAGGTTTCAATAGCACTTTTCATAGACGCATATGCGGAAAATCCGTTTAGGGCAAAACGAGTTAGACCAGTTGATACATTTACAATTCCGCCACCATCGTTTAGAATACTTAATGCACTTTGAGTTAATAAATAGGTGCCTTTAAACTGAATATTATAAAGCGTATCTAATTGTTCTTCGGTTGTTTTAGCAAATGGTGCGTTGATTCCAATTCCTGCATTATTTACGAGATAGTCAATTTTATCAATTCCGAATTTGGATTTAATTGATTTTTTAACAGTATCAAAGAAAACTTCGAAACTTTGGAAATCCATTACATTTAATTGAATTGCAATCGCTTGTTGCCCTAAATGTTCAATGTCTTTGATAACATCTTTAGCTTTTTCTTCGTTGCTGTTATAAGTTAGAATTATATGAAGTCCTTTTTTTGCTAATTCCAAAGCCATATTTTTTCCCAATCCACGACTTCCTCCAGTTACTAAAGCAATTTTCATTTCTTTTTTCATTTCTATATAGTTATAAATTGAATACTATTTTTAAACCTTCTTTTAGATTTGTTGGTTTACGTCCCAGATAATGTTGCAATTCATTTGTAACTGTTGCTTCCTGTCCGTTTTTAATATCAAGATTAAAAGCAACTATTTTTTTGACCATGGGTTCAGGAACTCCATTGTCCAGCATTATTTTTTTGAAGGACTCAACCTCTACAGATTTGTAAGCGACTTGTTTACCAGAAAGTTCTGTTAGTACAGTTGCAACATCATAAAAAGAATACGCATCAGAACCTGTAAAATTTAAGGTTTGGTTTTCGAAATTTTCGTTCATTAAAACATTAGCTATTGCCTCAGCTTGTTCAGCTTTTAAAACATAGGCAACTTTTCCATTTCCAGCAGGTTGTAATATGCCTTTCTCAAAAACGTGTTTGCCAACAAAAAGTGGTAATACATCCATATATAGCGCATTTCTGAAAATGATATATTTCAATCCGCTTTCTTTAATATAATCTTCAGTTAAGAAATGTTCCGTCATTAGTTTATTTACTAATGTGTTTTTGTCTTTTAAAGAACGACTTGTGTAAGCAATGTTTTTAACGCCTTTCTTTTTTGCAGTATCAATAACGTTTTTATGTTCTTGCATTCTATCGCCTTGGTCTCCCGAAGAAATAAGTAAAACGGTATCTACGTTCTCTATTGCTTTTTCAAGGGATTCAACATCGCTATATTGACCAATAAAAGCTTTTAATCCTTTTTGTTCGAATTCGGTTTTACTTTCTTCCTTTCTTGTAAGAACCGAAATATTTTCGGCTTTCATTGTTTTAAGTAAAGTTTCTATAACTGTAGTGCCTAATTCTCCAGTTGCACCAGTAACTAATATTTGTTTCATTTTCCAATTTTATAAGTATGGTACAAAGGTGAAATAGATAAGTGATAGTTATGTAGTCAAATCTATCTTTGTATCAACCAAATCGGATTAATCACTAAAGTTTGTGGATTAACAGTATGCTTTCAAAAAGAAATGGAAAGGAGATAAGATAAAAACAAAAAAAAGAATGCAATGCTAGGCACTCCCTTCGTCCAATGCTTTTATGCTATAAAGGTCAAGCCCTACGGGTTTTGAAAAAAATCTCCACTGCAAAACTCAACTGGTTTTAACATTTTTTTACAATCCAGTAAATATCCTTTCTGTTTAATATGATGAACAAATTAAGCAGTAGTATTTTTTCCAAAAACCTTGACAGCATAGCCTCGTTTCCTTAATAATGGGCTTTCTTTTTTCTGTTTTTCTTTTAAAATTTTATTGCGCGAAGCGTAGCGGAGCATAGAAAATCTTAATTTTTTAATTGGATAACTATGCTAACTTTTCAAATCAAAACCCACAAACACGGACAAACGTACTCAAAACCGCATTTCTACATCTTAAACAAAGGGTTAAATAGTGGAAAACCATGTAGAACCCCAATAAGAAACTCATTTGTTGTTTCAACTGAAACAATTGAACAAAAAGAAGCTTTGTTTCAACTGTCATTGATGTTGTTAGAATCCAAATGTTATAATTATTATTTAAAAGGTTCTGTCATTCCTTTTATAGGCATACATGATGTCAAAAATTTATTGATAAAAAATCATATACATCTACAACAAGAAGAAGTTCAAACAAAAATAGAAGCAATAAAAAAAATAGAAGTACTAGAAAAAGGTTTTCAAAATAAATTAAAAACCATTCAAGAGCTAAAAATATCCTTATTAAGGTCCTGTAAACTGGAAAGATAAAAAAAAGGTTCAATCGATATGACTGAACCTTTAGCGTTCGGAGAAGTTACCACACTAAAACCGAACACGATGTTTAATTTATTGTGGAGTCTATTTTTTAGACTTTGTAAGCCATTTTAAAAAATAAGAAACGGCAAAACTGACAGTGGCTCCAACAATAGCCAGAAGAACCGTTTTGACAATATCTTCAGAAAAAATAGAGGGACTGATACTCAACAATGTTCCTGAGGCAGTTCCTATTTTAAGAGAAATATTTGTTTTCATTACTCAGAATTTATTTCATTTGCTGAGTTGATTTCTTTTAGAGCTTCATCATCAACAGTTACTTGACTTACAGCAGATAAAACACCACCAGCAACAGCCACATATCCTGCAATAGTTACAACTGTTGCAGGCAAAGCAATAGGAGCAGCAATAATACTTCCGCTTATGGCTAGCAATGACAAACCTACGGTTCTTAAAATTTTAAAAAACTTAGGCGTTGGTGCATTTGCTCGTTTTGTTACATTCATAGTTATATGTTTTTAAGTTCAACTTCTTTTTTGTGATTGAGGTTGGTTGAGATAATTCTCAATTCCACTTGTATATTTTTATCTAATAAGGGAAAAACCAAATCAGTTAATTTCTTGAGTGCTTTTCTTGAGGAATTACCTTGACCAATTCCTATGTGATTTGTTACAGGAGCAATACAACCTTTTAATTCTTTTTGAGCATCATTCGCAGGATGGATTAATATCAAATTTCGTCCTGGAACATTTTTAATTTGAAGATGCTTTTTAAATCGTTTGCTATAACGCTTCTGCAAAATATATATCCCCTCTGGAATACAAGAAACACAACGTTGATTCTCTAACCAAGGCAACTCAATAGTTTGGCAAATAGTTTTACCGTTAAATTGGAGTGTTCCTTGTGTTCCATTAGGAAAATAAGTTCTATACAGTACCAACAACATTATACACCGCTATCAACTTTTACAATAGATAAAGGATTGTATGTCCCATTTTTAAGAGAATACATTTGTCCGTTAACCTCTTGAAAAAATTCAATACCCAATGCTAAAAACAAAGGATGTGTACTATTTGCCGTTACGGCATTGCTTAAATTAATAACAGCAGTGGCCGTTGTATCCCATGGTAAAATTGCCGTTTCAGAAGTCTCTACAATAGAAGTTTCTTCTTGAAAATCAACTTCAGCACCTCCGGATATCACTTTAAAGTGTGTTGTACCACTGGGTGCTGCAATCATATTTGATGGAATAAAAGAAGGAATCTCAATATCCAAAGTTCCTGCAACACGATCAATTGTACCCGTAAAAGGTGCAAATAAACTGGTGCCAAGTTTACCTCTAATATTAAATTCAAATCCTAACAGCAATTCTGTTTCACCATCAATTACGTTACGCAATCCACGTTCGCTAGTACTATCTGCTTGAATGACTTTCACCATAGTTTGTGTCAATCTACTAACCATTCTACCATCAGAAGCATTCAATAAAAGCAATCTCAAAGCAGTTCGTAACACTTTACCTGCTTTACCCGCTCTACCAAATTCAGAACCATTTTCACGTGTTCTTTGAAAAGCCGGATCTGTTGCAATTCTTTTTGCATCAATACCGCCTTTTTCACGAGCCAAATGTCCATCTTTGGTTTTGTAAAAGGTAATATCTCCAATAGTACCTTTTAGTTTAATTATGCCTTTTTGTCTTGCCATAATTTTTCATTTTTTTGATTATACATTTAGAATGTTCAGGTACACTCTTTCAAACCGCATAAATCAAATCACGATGCATCAAAAACCGATTTACAGAAACAAATCTTTCATTTAAAATTGATAAACACAAGTAACTACTACCTCACAGAGCTATTATAGCCTAATAAGTTCTTTTTTACCTATTTTTACTGACCAATGGATAAATGATATTAAATAACTTTGAAAAGGCTGTTATTTCGTTTGTATGACATACCCAAATAAACTATAACAAAGCTGAGTTTAAAGTATAGATAGTATATGAAATTTGAACAAAAGAGAGTATGTATATATCCAAAAGACGTTCAAAGAATTACGGGTAAAAGTTATCGTTATTCACGATTACTTTTAATTGACATCAAAAAGCACCTAAACAAACAAGATCATCAATTCATTTCTGTTGATGAATTTTGCCAATATACAGGGCTTAAATTTGAAGAAGTTAATCCTTTGATAATTGGATAACCGTTTAAGAGTTAAACCTCTTAAACAGCCTCTTTTTAATTATTAAAAACAAGTTCATTAAGTAGTTCAGTATTTGGACTTAACTCTTGTGTTTTCAGTGGTTTATTGTTATATTTACACATACAATTTAATGTTCTTTATGCATATTTGATAGTGACCTATTTAATGACCTATCGAAACATATTACAGCGTAACCCTTGAAAACACTAGCATAATAAAGAGGAATACAAATCCCTCTTTCTCCGCTAAAAACCTTCAAGTTTTACTTGAAGGTTTTTTTATGATCATATTTTAAAGATTGCCTGTGATAATGAGGGGTCATACCTAAAAGTTGTGTTTTAGGCAAAAATATTGGTGAGCCTTGAAAAGACTGTGTCGCTTTTACATCAGTAGAGAACAGAACAGTTTTCTAAAATAGTTGAGATATATTTATTTTTCACAAAATAAATATACATGAAAAGCTTTCAAAACAGATTTCCTCTTTATTTACTTTTAATTACAGTTTGTTTTTCGTTTTCAACTTTTTCACAAAAAATAGAAGTAAACAAACTTGTTACAGAATACCATACCAATCCAATAGGTATAGATGTGGAGCGTCCCCGTTTTAGTTGGCAATTGGTTTCTAAGGGAAATAATGTAATGCAAACGGCTTATGAAATTCGTGTAGCTGCTTCTGAAAAAGATTTAAAGAATAAAGAAAGTTTAGTTTGGTCTTCTGGAAAAGTTAGCTCTAGCCAATCTATTAATGTCCCTTATAAAGGACGTGTTTTACAATCGTCAGAACGTATGTATTGGCAAGTGCGTGTTTGGAACCAAGATAACAAAGTAAGTGCATGGAGCACTCCAGCTTTTTGGGAAATGGGAATCTTAAAAAAAGAACTTTGGCAATCAGACTGGATAACAATGAAAGGTGAAAAAAAATCAAACACATCTTTGCCAAGTCAATATTATAGAAAAGAATTTTCAGTATCTAAAAAAGTAAGTTCAGCAAGAGTGTATGTAACTTCTTTAGGTTTGTATAATTTATTTATCAACGGAAAAAAAGTAGGGAATCAGGAATTTACTCCCGGATTTACGAGCTATAAAAAAAGAATTCAATACCAAACATATGATGTAACTTCAATGTTACAAAAAAACAACGCAATAGGGGCTATTGTAGGAGATGGTTGGTATCGTGGTTATTTAGGTTGGGATGGATTACGTAGTTATTATGGTGATACTTTGGCATTGTTTGCACAGTTAAAAATAACTTATACAGATGGAACAAGTGAAATAATTACGACTAACAATTCTTGGAAATCAAGTTATGGACCAATTCAAAAATCTGATATTTATAATGGAGAAACTTATGATGCTCGATTAGAAATGGCAGGTTGGTCTCATCCTAATTTTGATGAAACTAAATGGAAAGACACCAAAGTTTTAAATCACTCAAAAGATATTTTGGTAGCTTCAAACGGGTTACCTGTAAAAATTACTCAAAAAATAAAACCAATTAAAACCATTAAAACTCCAAAAGGAGAATTGGTTTTTGATTTAGGTCAAAATATTGTTGGTTGGGCAAATATAAAAGTTCAAGGAAAAAAGGGAGATACGGTTACGTTAAAATTTGCAGAAGTTTTAGATAAAGAAGGAAACTTTTTTACTAAAAACTTAAGGGCTGCAGAAGCTACAGATCGTTTTATATTAAAAGGGAATGGAATTGAAGTTTTTCAGCCTCATTTTACATTTCACGGTTTTCGTTTTATAAAAGTAGAAGGAGCCACTCCTGTTGCGGATGATATTACAGGAATGGTGATTCATTCTGACATGAAAGAAACAGGAACGTTTACTACTTCAGATCCATTAATCAATCAGCTACAAAATAATATTCAATGGGGACAAAGAGATAACTTTTTAGATATTCCTACAGATTGTCCACAAAGAGATGAACGTGTTGGTTGGACAGGAGATACTCAAGTTTTTAGCATGACAGCAGGTTTTAATTTTGATGTAGCTTCGTTTTATACAAAATGGTTAAAAGATTTAGCTTTAGATCAACAACCTAATGGAGAGGTTCCTAACATTATTCCTGATATGTGGAATAATAAATTAGGGGGAACTACAGGTTGGGGAGATGCAGCTGTAATTGTACCATGGACAGTATATCAAACCTATGGAGATACTAGAATTTTAGAACAACAATATGCAAGTATGAAAGCTTGGATAGATTATATGAAAAAGAATGCAGGTGATGATTATTTATGGAATCAAAACAGATGGCATTGGGGAGATTGGCTAGCTTACCATTCCGATAAACCAGATTACGCAGGTTCTGTAACCGAAAAAGATTTAATTGCTACGGCTTATTTTAAATATTCAACAACATTATTTGCTCAAATAGCAGAAGTATTAGGAAAAAAAGAAGATGCTAAAAAATACAAGAATCTTGCTGAAAAGGTAAAAGAGGCTTTTGTACATGAATATATTACGCCTAATGGTAGACTAATGTCACATACGCAAACCGCTTATGCACTAGCCTTGTCATTTGATTTGGTTCCAGAACATTTAATTCAAAAATCAGCAAATTATTTTGCAGCCGATGTAAAAAAGTTTGGACACTTAACTACAGGTTTTTTAGGAACCCCTTTGCTATGTTCTACTTTATCTAAAATAGGTAGAGATGATTTAGCTTTTATGTTGTTAAATAGAAAAGAATATCCATCATGGTTATACCCAGTTACACAAGGAGCAACAACTATTTGGGAACGCTGGGATACCCAAAAACCGGATGGAACTATTATTGATGGAATGAATAGCTTTAATCATTACGCTTATGGTGCTATTGGGGAGTGGATGTACAATTATATTGGAGGAATAAGTATAGATGCTAAAAATCCAGGATACAAGAATATAATTTTTAACCCTCATCCCGGTGGAGGATTAACTCATGCCAAAGCAGAATTAAAATCTCTTTATGGAGAAATAAAATCTAGTTGGAAAATAGATAAAGGAAAGTTTATTTATAATATTAGTATTCCAGCAAATACTACTGGTACAGTTATTTTACCAAAAGTAAATTCACAAAAAGTAAATATCCAAAATCAAAAAGGAAAAACCATTAAAGGAGTTAAACTTATCAATCAAAAAAACGGAAATACTTCAGTTGGTTTGGGATCAGGAACTTATGTTTTAAGTTATTCTATTAAGAATTAAATAGAGTGTAAATATTAAATTTAACCCATAAACATGTGTAACAAAATGTGTTTATGGGTTATTTTTATAATACATTTTATACTGGTTTAAAGAAATTTATAAATATGTTTATTATCTGGTTTTGGTTGTTTTTTTAGATGTAAAATCTATTTTTTTGTTTTTTGTAAAATTTTATTTTACCATGGTTGAAAGAGTTAAGTAATTTTAATGTGTAGAAATAATAATATCAAGTAATAGATAATTTTAAATATAACTAATAAAGTTTTATAATTGCTTTTTCTTGGCCTAACAGTAGTTGTATTAATATAATAAAAGAAACATCCGTGTTTATGAATCGTATTTTTTATATTCTTTTTTTCCTTTTATTACCATTTGTTGTGAATGGTCAAGAAAACGATTTTCACTTTAAACATTTATCTACTGCTAATGGGTTATCTAATAGTTCTGTTATTGCTATTGAGCAAGATAGACAGGGACAAATATGGTTAGGTACTCGTAATGGACTGAATAAATATAATGGGAATGAATTTGTTGTCTATAGAAACAATCCTAATGACTCCACTAGTATAAGTAATAGTGATATTCTTTCTATATTAGAAGATCGCGAAGGGTACATTTGGGTAGGTACTTATAATGGATTAAACAGGTATGATCCTGTAAAAAATACTTTTAAGAATTATTTACACACGGATGATATCAATTCATTATGTAATAACGTAGTTATTTGTAGTAAAGAAATGCCAAATGGCGAAATTTGGTTTGGTACTGCCAATGGAATATCTATCTATAGTAAAGTTACAGATGATTTTACAAACATTCCTTATTTAAAAGACTATGAAGGGGGAATTCCTTTTAAAAATATTCAACGTATTTTTTTAGATATTAATAATCATATTTGGATTGCAACCTCTGCAGGTTTTGCCAAGGTGATTAACAGAAAAGGAAGTCAGTTTGTTTTTAAACAGTTTCAGTGGAAAAAAGATTCTCAAGCATTGTTTGTTCAAGATGTAATTCAGATTGATGAGAAAACACTTGGTTTGGCAACTAAATATAATGGATTTGTATTGTTTAATTCCATTAAAGAAAAATATATAACTGATAAATATCCAGAAATTTCTAATACTTTGGATATTCGTGTGTTGCAAATGTCTGACGATGATGATATATGGTTAGGAACAGCACATGGTATAAAAATAATTACCCAATCAAAAAAGGTAATTGATGTTCAAAACAACAAAAAAAAAGTTGGAGGACTTAGTCAGAATTTTATCAAATGTATTTTTAAAGATAATAATGAGTCTATATGGTTGGGGACTTATAGTGGAGGAGTTAATATATGGAACAAAACCAATGAGAATTTTATCAATTTAAAAAATTACGAATACGACAATAATGTAGTGACCAGTATTGTTAATGATGATAAATCAAATATTTATTTTGGTACAGAAGGGGGTAATGTAACTATTTGGAACCCTGATAAAAAAGGCACTGAGGTGTTAACTGTTTCTGGAAATGATGGAATACCGTTTTACCCAGTACAAACATTACTTTTATCTCCTCCAAATTTGTTGTGGATTGGTGTATTGAATTACGGAGTCTTTGTTTATGATGTAGATACTAAAAAAAAGATTCCAAATGTAATTTCTGATGAATTAAACGAGTATTTACAAAATACAGGAGTCTATGTAATAAAAAGAAGTGCTAAAGATGTTTTTTGGTTTGGAACTTTTGGTAAAGGATTAGTAAAATATAATATTAAAACAAAAGAGTTTAAAGTACATGGACTTTCGATTGGAAATGAACCTCATCTTTCTACAAACATTATAAAAACTGTATTAATAGATAGTAAAAATCGTGTTTGGGCAGGAGGCTTAGGAGGTTTAAATAGATTAATTTTTAATGATGATGATGACTATACAGTAACAAGTTATTTTAAAGATGCTGCCTCAGGGGATAATATTAAAACTATTTATGAAGATGCTAACCATAATATTTGGGTAGGTACTAATACCAAAGGGCTGTATAAGTTTAATGGAAAGGATTTTGAGAAAGTAGTTATTGATAAAGAAAATCCTGTAACGACTATTTACACCATTTTGGAAGATAAAAATAATGATTTGTGGATTAGTTGTGACAAAGGAATTGTAGTTTATAATTCAACAGAAAAAAAAGCTATAATATACAATCAGAAAAATGTAGCCAATGCTAATGAATTTAGTCCAAATTCAGGATTAAAAACAGGAGATTTTCAGTTTTATTTTGGCGGATTAGAAGGAGTCACTTCGTTTAATACCAAAAAAATATTTAAAAACAATTATGTGCCACCTGTTATATTATCTGATTTAAAAATTAAAAACCAATCGGTTAAAATAGACGATGAGAATAAGATTTTATCTAAAAACATCTCCTTTACTAAAGAAATTACTTTAACCCATGAAAACTCTAACTTTTCCATTAAATATGCACTTCCTAATTTTATAAACCCGGAAAGTAATCAATATGCCTACCGTTTAAAAGGTCTTGATGAATCATGGGTTTATACAAATAATACAGAGGCTTTTTATACACTTCAAAGCCCAGGAACTTACTTTTTTGAAGTAAAATCAGCGAATAATGATGGTGTTTGGAACCATCAACCAACTTCATTAAAAATTGTAGTTAAACCAGCTCCTTGGAGAAGTTGGTGGGCTTTATCATTATATGTTCTTTTTATTGTTTTATCTCTATGTGGTTTGTTTTGGATTATGAATTCAAAAGCCCAGTTAAAGCATGAATTAGATATGGAGCATATGGAAAATGAAAGAACTAAAGAGTTAAATAATGCAAAACTAGAGTTTTTTACCAATATATCTCATGAGTTTAGAACCCCATTAACGTTAATATTAGGGCCTTTACAACAAATTTTAACAGGATATAATGGAACCAATGTAATGTATAAAAAGTTGTTGGTTATAGAAAGTAGTGCCAATCATTTATTACGATTGATTAATAGATTGATGGATTTTAGAAAGTTAGAAAATAATCAATTTAAGTTAGAGGCTGCAGAAGGTAACATTGTAAAATTTTTGCACGAAATATTTTTGTCTTTTACAGAATATGCTAAGGATGGTGACTATGAATATAGTTTTAACAGCACTGAAGAAATAATATTGGTTTACTATGATAGATATAAATTAGAACGAGTTTTTTATAATTTAATATCTAATGCTTTTAGATATTCACCTAAAGGAGGCACCATAAACGTAAACATTAAGAAACAAGAAAAAGAGATTGTTATAGAGGTAGATGATACAGGAGTCGGTATTTCTGATGAGTATATTGAAAAGATTTTTGATCGTTTTTTTGAAATACCAATTCACAATAAACCAGAACAAAATTATAATAAGGGAACAGGAATAGGGCTTTCAATAGCTAATAATATTGTAAAATTACATAAAGGAAGTATTAAAGTTCAAAATAAAGAAAGTGGTGGTGTTGTTTTTAGTGTTGCATTGCCTTTAGGTAATACACATCTTTCAGATCATGAAATTTTAACAGATTTTAAAAAGAGTGATGATCTTACTCAATATGTTTCTCAACTTGAAACTACAGATCTTCAGTTAGAAGAAGATGTAACAGATTTAATTTCAGAAGAAAAAAAACATACTATTTTATTGGTAGAAGATAATAAGTCTTTGCGTTCTTTTATGAAAGAAATTCTTAAAAAAGAATACAATATTTTACAAGCAGAAAACGGTAAAGTAGCTTTAAAGAAAGCAAAAAAATATTTGCCAGATTTAATTGTAAGTGATGTTATTATGCCAGAGATTGTAGGAACAGAATTGTGTTCAAGAATAAAAGATAATCTTAAAACAAGTCATATTCCAGTAATACTGTTAACCTCTAGGACATCGTTAATTTATAAGTTTGAAGGTTTAGAGAGTGGGGCAGATGATTATATAAGTAAACCTTTTAATCTAAAAGAATTTAAATTAAGAATTAAAAACCTATTAGAATCTAAACAGCGTTTAAAAAATAAATTTACCAGTGAAGAGGTTTTTGTGCCAAGTGAAATTGCAGTGACATCTTTAGATGAGGAGTTACTAAAAAAGGCTTTTAAAATAGTTGAAGATAATATTGCAAATGAAGATTTTGATATTCCTCAATTTCATTCAGAATTAGGAGTAAGTAGGTCTATACTGTTTACTAAAATTAAAGCGTGGACAAACTTTACGCCTAATGAATTTATCAGAGAAATTAGATTAAAACGTGCTGCACAATTATTAGAGCAAAAGAAAATAAACGTATCTCAGGTAGGGTACAAAGTAGGTTTCCGTAGACCAAAGTATTTTACCAAATGCTTTCAAAAAAAATATGGATTAACGCCTACTCAATATGTAGATAAGTTTATAGACGATACAGAAGCTTAGGGTATGTCTTAACATTAATAATTTAGATTATTAATACACATTTTTAGGATTTTTAGTTTCTTTTTCGTTTCTATATTTGTGATATGAAACTAAACAGAACCAGAGTTTTATTTTTACAATATTTACTTATAGGAGTTATAATTCTATGTAGTAGCTTATTAATATTTTTTTGTTAAACAATTAGATTAATAGCACGCAAAACCTGTGGTTGTATGGGATTGCAACACAGTACAGTACACTTTTTTTTTACAAATCAATAATTTAGCATATTCAAACAAAACAAGATAAACTCTGTTTTGTTATATGTAAAAGTATTCCAGTATAATAATAAAGTTATTTTAATAACGAATTCATTAAAAAATTATGATTAAATCCTTTTTACACAATTTTAAGTATACATATGTCCTGTTAGTTCTTACAGGATTAGTATTTGCTTCATGTGGTAGCCAGAATAAAAATGTAGAAAATTTACCTAAAAAAAATAGAGTTAAATATAATTTCAATCCAGATTGGAAATTTATTAAAGACAATCCAGAAAATGCTCAAAACCCTAGTTTTAATGATGAGTCATGGAGTAGTGTAAGTTGTCCACACACGTTTAATGATGTAGATACTTTTGATAATTTAAGTTTAGGTCATCATAATGGTGAAAAAAATCAATGGCGTGGTACTGTTTGGTATCGCAAACATTTTAAATTACCAAGTACAGATAGTCATAAAAAAGTATTTATAGAATTTGAATCCGTTCGCCAAATAGCTGATGTTTATATTAATGGTCATTATTTAGGTCAAAATCAAACAGGTTTTATTCCTTTTGGTTATGATTTAACCCCTTATTTAAAATTTGGAGAAAATCAAGAAAACATAATTGCTGTAAAGGTAAATAACGATAGAAAGAGCGATAATTTTAGAGATAATGATCCTTTAGTTTGGAACCACGAACATTGGCATCCAACTCATGGAGGTATTTATAGAAATGTTTTTTTACATACCATGGATCAACTTCACATAACTTTACCTCTGTACGATAATTTAAAAACAGTTGGTACTTATGTGTATGCAGAAAATATTAGTCATAAAAATGCTGATGTAACTATTAAGACAGAAATTCAGAATGAATATTCTAAAGCAAAAAAGGTAACATTAGTTTCAAGTATTATAGATGCTAATGGAAAAATTGTTCAAACAATGAATACTGAAAAGACAGTTGCTGCTGGCGAAAAATCAATTGTTACAGCAACAGCAAGTATCACAAATCCAAATCTTTGGTATACTCGTCACCCATATATGTATAAGGTGGTTACGCAGATAAAAGAAGGGAATAACATTTTAGATTCATATGAGTCTCCTTTAGGAATTCGCAGTTTTGAATTTAACAAAGATTCTGGATTTTGGAACAATGGAGAATATGCCAAATTGCACGGATGGGGACAAAAACCTACTAATGCTTGGGCTGGACTAGGAGCTGCATTGCCAGACTGGTTAAGAGATTTTACGTATAGAATGATGGATGAAGCTGGAGGAAATTTTATTCGTTGGGGACATTGTGCTGCTGCTCCATCTGAAATTGATATGGGTGATAAATACGGTTTTGTAACTTTAATGCCAGGTGTCTCAGGAGAATCACAAGATGAAGGAGAAACATGGGATATTAGAATCAAGGCTTTTAGAGATATGATTGTATACTATCGTAATCATCCCTCAATTTTTATTTGGGAAGGTGGTAACTGGGCAGAAACTGAAGCACATTATAAAGAAATTTTAGAAGTAATTAATACTTATGACCCTAATGGAAAAAGGTTAATGGGGAATAGACGAGCTGATGTTAAAAATGATTCAGAAGGTTATGTGTCTATAGAAATTGGTACTGAAGGTTGGCAAAGAGAGTATGCAGATTTACCAATTATAGAAAGTGAATACTGTAGAGATGAAGCCCCTAGACGTATATGGGATAAATATTCTCCAGATGATAATTTTTATAACAATCCTAATTTAAGCAAAAACACTTATAAGTTCGGTTCAGAAACATTTGCAGTAAGACAAGCAGACCATTGGTGGAATAAAATGGGTAAAAAAGTATATCATAGTGGAGGTGCCAATTGGATTTTTTCTGATGGAACACACGGAGGTCGTTGCCCAACTGAAGTAACTAGAGCTAGTGGAGAAGTAGATGCAGTACGTCTCCCTAAAGAAGCTTTTTATGCTTTAAAAGCTATGTGGAGACCAGAACCTCAAGTTCATGTAATAGGACATTGGAACTATAATGAAGGTACTAAAAAAGATATGTACGTAATTTCTAATTGTGCAGAGGTAAAATTATATGTAAACGGAAAATTAATAGGAACTGATAAGGAGCCTGAAAATGGATATGTGTATAAGTTTGCTGATGTTGAATGGCAAGCAGGAAATATAAAAGTAGAAGGATATATTGATGGTAAACTACGTACTTCTCAAACAAAAAGTACGGTAGGAAAACCTGTAGCAATTAAGTTAACACCTATAACAGGACCAAGAGGATGGAGAGCCGATGGTTCTGACATAGCGTTAATAGATTTTGAGGTGGTTGATAAAGAAGGAAATAGATGTGTGTTAGATGCTAGTCGTGTAGATTTTACCATTTCTGGACCAGGAATTTGGAGAGGAGGTTATAATAGTGGAAAAGCAAATAGCACTAACAATCTTTATTTAGATACAGAAGCAGGAATAAATCGTGTAGCAATTAAATCTTTGTTAAAAGCAGGAACAGTTACTATTACGGCTAAAAGAAAGGGTTTAAAAGATGCTACTGTAAAAATAATTTCTTCCCCAATAATACTTAAGAATGGATTGACAAGAGAAATGCCTCAGGTGTATAATGAGCCTTTAGGAAAAGCAGAACCTTTACCTGCTCACGTTCCTGATATGCCAGCTTACAGCCCAGAAAAACAAAATACAAGCAAATTGTTTTCTAAGTTTAGTTATACAGGTGATGCCAAAGCTATGTTAAGAACAACCTTGGATTGGGGTAAAAAAACTTATACTGACCTTGAGTATAATTATACAGTAATTCCTGGTTATTTAAGAGGTGCAGAATATATCAGGACTCCTGATGCCGATAAAAGATATTGGGCAAGAGATTTATTACAGTTTATTGCTGGAGTAGATATGGATATTTACGTAGGTCATGATGATCGTGTAGCAAGACCAGAATTCTTGCTTAAAGATTATAATGATACAGGAGATGATATTGATTTAGGAGGAGTTAAAATGTCGCTTTTTAAACGTACTGCTAGAGCAGGAGAAAGTATTATTATGGCTGGAAATAGTGATGGTGATACACCTGAAGAATGTCGTATGTATTTTGTGATTGGTAAAAAACATTAATAATAAATTAAGATTTAAAATATGTAAATACAAAAGTTTGTATTCTGTGTAATATTTTTATTTAACCTCAAGTGTCTTATTTAAGCATTTGAGGTTTTTTCTTTTGTTAAGTTTCTAGATTTAATAAATATTCAAGGTTTAAGTGTGGTTGTTTTTTTGTAAATGGAGGAATTGAATAGGTCTTAATATAGTGTGTTGATAATAATTTAAAGTTATATGTAAAATACTATCAAATATTCTTTTTTTGAGTAGTATTGTTAAATATATATAGGTTTTAAAGGGGTTTTGGATAATTGGTTACCCTGTTTTAGACTTTTGGTTCCCTATGCGTATCTAAATTTGTGAGTATATAAAGTCTTAATAATCTTTTAACTTTTAAAATAATATACTATGTGTGAAGCTACCATGTTAAATTATATCAATTTTGACGAAAGTTCAAGAGTGCCAAAATATCTGCAAATAATAGATTCTATTATTTATAATATATCTGTAGGGAATATTACAGCAGGAGATAAAATCCCATCTATAAATTCTATGAGCGAAGAATTTTATTTGTCTAGAGATACAGTTGCTAGAGCTTATAATGTTTTAAAAGACCGAAAGATTATCACCTCAATTCATGGTAAAGGAAATTACATTACCAGAACCAAAATAATATCTAAAACCAATGTTTTGTTTTTAGTTAATAAAATGAGCACGTATAAAATGGATATTTATAAATCGTTTATAAATAGTATGGGAGTCAATACACATGTAGACCTTCATTTTTACCATAGTGATGAGACATTGTTTCTAGAACTAATGAAAAAATATAAAATGGCCTATGACTATTATGTAGTAATGCCACATTTTAAAAATGAAAAACTAGAACATGTAAGTTATACAGAAGAAGTAAGTAGAGTTTTAAATGAAATACCTAAAGATAAATTGATTGTTTTAGATAATCAGTATCATCAAATAAATGGAAAGTTTATTCATGTTTATCAAGATTTTGAATTAGATATTTATGAAGCTTTAAAAAGAGGAATAGAAAAAATTATTAAGTATAACAAAATTGTTTTAGTCTATCCAGAAAAATCAGTACATCCATACCCTAAAGGAATCTTAAATGGGTTTAGAAAGTTTTGTGTTCATCATCATATAAATTTTGAAATTATAGAAAAAGTTCATGATGATATGATATTAAAGAACAAAGATTTGTTTATTACTATTGAAGAGGATTGTTTGGTAAAATTAATTAAACAGATTAAAGATAAGGGAGTCCTTTTAGGAAGTGATATTGGTATTATATCTTATAATGACACTCCTTTAAAAGAATTATTAAACATTGCTTCAATATCAACAGATTTTAAAATGATGGGTGAATTAGCTGCGTATATGATTACTAATAAAGAAAAAGGAAACATCAAAATACCTTTTAAATTTATAGATAGATGTTCTATTTAATAAGGCTTTATTTGTTATAAATTATAGATAATTATATTTTTTACATCAAATATTAATAAGAGTTTAATTAATAAGTACAATGTGTGTAAAATCATCAGTACTGTTCAGAATAGTAAGTTGTATATAATACTATTCTTTTGTGAAAAAAAGAGTTAAGTAATGGTGTATACAGTGTTATGGAAACTCTAATGTAAACTAATTTTTAAATTAAATTAATTAACCGAATATGAAAAAAAAATCAAAAAAACATGGAAGTGGGATAAGCAAGACCTATCTATTTGGAATGTTATTCTTTTTAGGGATCTGTGGTTTTACTGCCCAAGCACAAATAAGTACCGTGTCGGGTACAATTACGGCTGATGATGGATTACCAATACCAGGGGCAAATGTTGTTCAAAAAGGAACAACAAATGGTGTCATAAGTGATTTTGATGGAAATTATATGATTTCATTAAAACCAGGAGCACAAGTTTTGGTTTTTTCTTACCTAGGATACGAAACACAAGAAGTTTCTGTTAAGAATAAAAATACTGTTAACGTTGTTTTAGGTAAGAGCAGCGAAGAATTAGATGAAGTTGTAATTATTGGTTATGGAGAGGTTAAACGAGCAGATGTAATTGGAGCTGTAGGTTCTGTAAAGTCTGAAGAAATCCTACAAGTAGCACCAGTAAGTGCCTTAGAAGGAATGCAAGGACGTGTTGCTGGGGTTCAAATTACTAGCGATGGAGGTCCAGGTTCTGGTTCTGAAATCCAAATTAGAGGTATTTCAACCTTTGGTGCAGGTTCAGCCCCATTATATATTGTAGATGGTCAGCAAGTAGAAGATATTGATAATATCAACCCTTCTGATATTGAGAATATAGATATCTTAAAAGATGGAGCTTCTGCAGCAATTTATGGTTCTAAAGCGGCAAACGGGGTAGTATTAGTAACAACAAAACAAGGTAAAGCAGGCTTTCCAAAAATGACTGTAGACTACATAAACTCTGTAAGTTTTTTAAATAATTTAGTTCCTGTATCTAACACTAGACAATGGAATAAGTTCGAAAAACTTAGAACAGGTAGTACAGATGCTTCTGGGACTGTTTTAGATTCTTTAGGGATTAGAAATCAATTAGTTGTAGATGTTCAAGATGCAATTAAACAATTGGGAGTAAAGAATCAATTGAACTTAGCCTTTAGTGGTGGTGGTGAAAAATCTAAGTTTTATTGGAATACAGGTTATTTAAAAGAATCAGGAATCATTATTGGTAGTGGTTATAAAAGAATTACTTCTAATTTAAAAGTAGATTTTGATTTAAATAAATTCATCACAGCAGGAACTAGAATTAATGGTTCGTATGAATTTCAAGATGGTATTAACGAGGGAGCTGTTTTTCGTGAAGTTTCATATAGACAACCAAACGTATTGCTAATTGATTTTGACGGTTCATATATTAGAGAACGTTTTGCTAGAGCAAATCCTGTAGCTAGAGCAGAACTAGCTGTAAATGATGATAGAGAGTTTAGATCTTCAATTTTTAATTATGTAAATTTTAAAATTACGCCATCGTTATCATTTAAAACAACATTAGGACTTAATTATAGAAATCAAAAATTAAATGAGTTTAGACCTCAAGCTACTGTTAACATAGACAACGGTAAAATAACAGGAAGAGAAAGACAACGTACATATTATGATATTCAAAACGAAAATTTCTTTAACTATAATAAAAGCTTTAAAGGAGGTCATAATATAAAAGGATTATTAGGTTTTTCTATCCAACAATGGAACATAGAATTATCAGATTTAAATGCTATTGAATTTAACAATGATTACATCCCAACATTTAACAACGTAAAAGAATATAATCTTAACACAGGAACTACTGCAAGCAGTCATGCATTATCTTCTGTATATGGTAGATTGGGGTATGATTACAAAGGGAAATACTTTGTTACAGGATCTTTGCGTAGAGACGGTTCATCAAGGTTTGGAGCTAATAAAAGATGGGGTAATTTCCCAGCAGTACAAGCAGGATGGAGAGTTTCTAAAGAAAACTTTATGAAATCTTTTAATTTCTTAAATGATTTAAAATTAAGAGCTAGTTATGCAATTACAGGTAATGAACGTATTGGTGATTTTGAAAGTGTAGTACTTTATGAACCAGGTTATTTTTATAACAGTATAAATGGTTTTGCTCCAATACAATTAGGAAATGAAAATTTGGGATGGGAAGAAACAGCTCAAGCAAACTATGGTATTGATGTTTCATTATTCAAAAGACGTTTAAATATTTCTGTTGATAGATATGTTAAAACTACTAACGATTTACTTTATGATGTGCCGATTCCAGAAGAAACAGGTTTTTCTAGCATAAAAACAAACGTTGGTTCAGTTGAAAATAAAGGTTGGGATGTTAGTATTTCAGGAACTCCTGTTAGAACAAAAGACTTTACATGGTCTTCAGGTTTTAACCTTTCATATAATAAAAACAAAGTTTTAGACTTAGCCGATGATGATGGTTTTGAATCTGGAGGGTATTTAATTCAAGAAGGAGAATCTTTAGGAAATATGTATGGTTTTAAAAACTTAGGAGTTTTTCAGTATGATGAATCTAATGCATATACCCCAGATGGAGTAAGATTAACCGCCAATTTTAATGAGAATAAACAATTTCAAAACTATACTTTAAACGGACAAGCTTATACAGGTACTGTAGAGCAATTAAAATTTGCGAATAAAGTCTTAAAGGGAGGTGATATTATTTTTCAGGATCAAAATGGAGATTTAAATATTGATGCTGCAAATGATAGAGTAATTATAGGAAATGGATTGTCTGATTTTGTTGGAGGTTTTAACAACAGTTTTGAGTACAAAGGTTTTATGATGTCATTTTTAATAACCTATAATTTTGGAAATGATATTTATAGAAACTACGATCACGTAAGAGATAAAGCAAGTAATGCAGTATATGCTCCAAGTCCAGATCGTATTGATGGTGCATGGGTAAACCAAGGTGATGTAACAAAATATCCAAGTTTAGATAGTAGTAGAGCTAATAACAGGAGTGGATTCGAATCTAATTATGTGAGTCAAGCAGATTTTATTAAACTAAGAAATATCAAATTTGGTTATAACTTCTCTAAAGAAACTTTAGAAAAAATAGGTTTCATTAATAAATTATCTCTTAGTGCAAATATTAACAATTTGTTTATGCTAACAAATTACGAGGGATATAACCCAGAATTAGGAAATAGAGGTAATGCGTTGCAACCAGGGTGGGATAGCTTACGTTACCCAAATAAAACAGAAATTATTTTTGGATTAAACGTTCAGTTTTAATAATAAACCTGATCATTAAAATATTTAAGAGATGAAAAAAAATAGATATATACTAACATTGTTTTCGGTACTGGCTTTAGGATTTGCTAGTTCTTGTGAAAGTGTTTTAGAAGTAGAGCCACAAAGTCAATTGTCTGATCAAGCTTTTTGGAATACCAATCAAGATGCACAACTTGGAGTTGCGGCTATTTATGATGCTATGCAAAACGCCTATAAAGACAAAAAGTTTTATTGGGGAGAATTTAGAGCAGATAATTATATTGATTCTGACAAGCCACAACCGATTACTCAAGATTTAATAAATAATAACTTAACCCCTCAGTCTGATGAGGCGCATTTAAGATGGGCTGATTTTTATGCAATGATTTTTAGAGCCAATTTAGCTATCGAAAAAATCCCATCAATACCACAATTTAATACTCAGCTATTAGGAGAAGCTTATGCATTAAGAGCTTACGCATATTTTGATGCTTATAGAGTTTGGGGAGGAGTTCCATTATTTACAAAAGCTAAATTAACATATGATGATAATTCTATCAAGCCTAGAGCAACCGCACAAGAAGTATTAGATTTAGTGTTGGCTGATTTAGAGAAAGCAGATGAAAACTTAACAGAAATATCGTCACGTTTTCAATTTTCAAAAACAAGTTTACTAGCTTTTAAAGCAAAGGTATTTATGTATTTAAAAAGATACCAAGAAGCCAATGATTTAATTGACGAGTTGATAGATAGTAAGCAGTTCTCTTTAACAACTAGTAGAAAAGATTGGCGTAATTTATTTTTAAATGATGAAGCTAGATTCCCTGGTGAAGGAGAAGAAGGACCAGAGTTAATTATGTCACTTAGGTATGATTTTGAGGAAGATGGTAACAGAGCATCAGGAGTATATTCAATTTTTTTCCAAGGAGTGCCTAGTTATTGGGTAGCACCAGAGGTGGTTAATTTATGGGAAAGCAAATTCCCTACAGACTCAATTGCTTGGGTAACAAAATACCCAGGAGTTCCTCCTCATGTAGTTGATGTAAATGAAGATAGCGGAGAAGAAACCAAAAGATATGGTGACTATCGTTATTATGAATCTATAGCGGCTCCAGGACAATTAGCAGAAGATTTAAGAATATCAAAATATGCTAAATCTAATATTAGCCCTAGTATAGATGACACAGATATCATTTTATTCCGTTATGCAGATATGTTGCTTTTAAAAGCTGAAGCATTAAATCAACTTAATAGACAATCGGAAGCATTAGACTTAGTAGACGAGGTAAGAGCTGCTCGTGAATTACCACTTATAAACACTGGTACAACTCCAGATGTTGTTAATGTTACAGATAAAGATGAAGTTGAGAATTTTATTCTTGATGAAAGACGATTGGAATTAATAGCGGAAGGTACAAGATGGTGGGATTTAGTTAGAACGGACAAGGCTGTAGATATTATGGGGCCGAAAAACGGATTGACAGATGAAACTATTATATGGCCTATTTGGTTTAGAAATATAATTAACAACCCTAAATTAGAACAAAATGAAGCATATAAATAATATTATTTTAAACTCTAGAAGAGATAAATTAATGAAAACAATAAAATTGAAATTTAGAATAGGTTCGGCATTACTTTTTTTGTTTGGTGCTTTATCTATTGTTAGTTGTGATTTAGAACCTCAAGAACGTTTTGAGTTTGATCCAGAAGTATCTCCACAAGTTACTTTTGGTTCAACAACAGCTTGGGAATGGTTACAAACAAATCCAAAAGATGAATTTGGATTTATGATTGAGGCTATTAGACTTACCGGTTTAGAAGATATTTATAATAGTAAAACAGAAAACTACACCTACTTTTTAATGAAAGATGGCAATTGGACAAATAATGGGCCAGGTTTTTTTAGTAAAGAGTTTAACTTAAAAAACACAGCAGGTAAGGATCCTGTAGATGTTTTTGCTGATCCTAAAGTGGATTTAAATATTGTTAAAGAAGCACTATTACATTTAATTTTAAGAGATTATGTAGATCAAGGTCCAGGTCATTTAAAAAGCCTAGATGTGAATTATACTTTTAATACTTTATCAAATGATGTCAATAATAAAACGATGACAATAAGTAGAGATTGGAATTATAATATGCAATTAAACGCTGCTGATGATTTACCTCCAGGAAACTTAGGGAAAATTAATTCTAGTGTAGGTTTTCATAACTATATTTTTTCTAATGGAAACACTGTAGCACATATCTTAAATACAGGTAATAACCCTAAAATGACAAGGCGTTATAAATTTGGCGAGCCATTATTTAAACTATAAAAACTACTAATAAAATTTTATAGTAGAAGTATCTAAAATAGCGCTATTGATATTATGTAAATGGTGTCACTAGTGCTATTTTTTTCATTCAATTCATAATAGTTATGAAAAAAAATAAATTCAAAAAAAGGAGTAATCACTTGATAAAGTGGGCAGTGATGGGGTTTGTAGGTATTGTTCTAATCGGATGTGCAAATAAATCAACAAAAGAAGAAGTACAAAATAAACCCAATATTATTTTTATTCTAACAGATGATCAGCGTTGGGATGCTCTTGGTTATGCAGGGAATCCATTGGCATATACTCCAGAAATGGATCAGCTTGCAAAAAGTGGTGTGTTTTTTAAAAACACGATTGCTACAACACCTATTTGTGCGGCCAGTAGAGCTAGTATTTTTAGTGGTTTACAAGAGCGTACACATAATTATAGTTTTACAACAGGGAATATTAAGGAAGAGTACATGCAAAACTCATATCCCAAAGTGTTAAAAGAAGCAGGATATTATACTGGCTTATATGGGAAATTTGGTGTAAAATACAAACATTTAGATTCTTTATACAATATATATGAAAACTATGATTTACGATATGATCGTAAAGACATCACTAGTTATTATTATAAAACCTTAGGGAAAGATACTGTTCACTTAACAAGATACACAGGGGAGAAAGCATTAGAGTTTATTAAGAAAGCACCATCAGATAAGCCTTTCTGTTTACAGCTTAGTTTTAGTGCTCCTCACGCAAGTGACAATACTGTAGAACAGTATTATTGGCAAGAAGAAAACAATCATGTCTTAGAGAATACAACTATTCCCGATGCCAATATTTCAGAAGATAAATATTTTGATAGATTACCACAAAGAGTAAAAGATGGTTTTAACCGTTTACGTTGGTTTTGGAGAGATGATACTCCTGAAAAATACCAGCACAGTGTAAAAGGTTATTACAGAATGATTGCGGGTATTGATAATGAAATTGGGAGAATTCGTAAGGAATTAGAAACGAAAGGAATTGCTGATAATACCATTATTGTTTTGATGGGGGATAATGGTTTTTTCTTAGGGGAAAGACAAATTTCTGGAAAGTGGTTAATGTATGAAAACTCAATTAAGGTTCCATTAATTATTTACGATCCAAGAAATAAAGTACACAAAGACATAGAAGATATGGCTTTGAATATTGATGTGCCATCTACCATTTTAGACTTTGCAGGTGTAAAAGCTCCATTAACTTGGCATGGTAAGAGTTTAAAACCATTTATAGATAATGAGAATACTAATCTAGAAAGAGATACTATTTTGATTGAGCATTTATGGGATTTTAAAAACATTGCCCCAAGTGAAGGTGTAAGAACTAAAGAGTGGAAGTATTTTAGATATGTTGATGATAAATCTATTGAAGAGTTATATAATTTAAAAGAAGACCCTAGAGAAACTAATAATTTAATACATAACGAAAAGTATCAAGAAGTAGTGGTTAAATTAAAAAATAAGCTAGAAACTTTAATTGAAGAGTATAAAGATCCATATTCTTTTACTCCTAGCAATGTTATGTTTAAGAATAATAATTTTAGTTGGGACGTTACTAGTACTAAACAAAAACAAACAGGCTATCAAATATTAGTTTCTTCATCAAAAGAAAATATTGATAATAATATTGGAGATATTTGGAATAGTGATAAGATAGAAAGTAATGTTCATTCAGAAATAAGGTATCAAGGAGAAGAGTTAAAACCTAAGAAAGAATATTATTATAAAGTTCGCATTTATGATGAAATAAATAGAACAGGAGCTTACACTTTACCTAAAAAAATATCATTATAAAAGCTAAAAAGATTTAGATCTAAAGAGTGATACTAAATTGTAGTTGCCTTGTATCAATACAGTACAGGACACATTTATACTATTTAAAATATAGTTTAGTATTTAACACTTAATAAACTAATTAACTATGTATAAAATTTACTTTAAAGCACTATTGGTTTTTCTATTGGTAGCGTGTCAAAACAAAACTAATTCAGTTGCTTCAAAAGATGAGGAAATAAATAATAAGGTGTCTACACTTATAAGTAAGATGACACTAGAAGAAAAAATAGCGGAGTTAACCCAAGATGCTCCTGCAAATGAGCGTTTGGGAATTCCAATGATGAAGTATAGTGAGTGTTTACACGGGCTGTGGTTAGAAGGAGCCACTGTGTATCCCCAAGCCATAGCGTTAGGTAGTACTTGGGAACCGAGTTTACTTACTGAAATGACGACAGAAATAGCAAAAGAAGCAAGAGCAGCAAATTTAACACATTGCTATTCGCCTAATTTGGATGTAATTTCTGGTGATGCACGTTATGGACGTGTAGAGGAATCTTATGGTGAGGATCCTTATTTAGTGTCTAGGATGGGAGTGGCTTTTATTGAAGGTTTACAAGGTACTGGAGATGAATATTTAGATGAAAATCACATTATTGCAACAGCCAAGCACTTTGTAGGATATCCAGAAAACAGACGTGGTATTAATGGAGGGTTTAGTGATATGTCTGAACGTAGATTACGTGAGGTTTTTTTACCGCCTTTTGAAGCAGCTGTTAAAGAGGCTAAAGTAGCTTCTATTATGCCTGGTCATCAGGATTTTAATGGAGTCCCTTGTCATATGAATGAATGGTTGTTAAAAGATATTCTTCGTGATGAATTAGGGTTTAATGGTTTTATTGTATCTGATAATAACGATGTATCTCGTTTAAACTTGATGCATTTTATAGCAAAAAATAGAACGGAAGCAGCGGTAATGGGATTAAAAGCTGGTGTTGATATGGATTTGGTTATAGGAAAAAGCCCCGATAATTCAGCTTATATAAATCATGTATTGTTAGACACTTTAACAAAAACACCAGAATTGGTAAAATATGTAGATGAAAGTGTTTCTAGAATTTTAAAAGCAAAATATCAATTAGGACTGTTTGAAAATAAAGACAAAAAATATTCAGACAAAATTGTTAGTAAACCAGAAAGTCAAGCAGTGGCATTAAAAATTGCTAAAAAAGCAATTACTTTATTAAAAAATGAAGGAGGGTTACTGCCTTTAGATAAAGAAAAAATTAAAAGTATTGCTGTTATAGGTCCTAATGCAGCAGAGGTTCGTTTAAGAAATGGAAAATATCCTCAGCTAGGAGGTTATGCAGGAATTCCACCTTATTATACATCAGTTTTAGAGGGGATACAAGATAAAGTAGGAAAAGATATTCAAATAAATTATGCAGAAGGAGCACCGTTAAAGAGTACTTCAAAAGAAGGTTTTGCTAAAGCAATTGCTGCTGCAAAAAAATCTGACGTTGTTATTTTAGCAGTAGGGGGTTCAACACAAACATGTGGAGAGGGGTTAGATAGAGATAATGTTAATTTGTTTGGAGTGCAAAACGAATTGGTTAAAGCTATTCATGAAACTGGAAAACCTATTGTGGTAGTATTAATTAATGGAAGACCTTTGTCTATAAATTATATAGCAGAAAATATTCCAGCAATATTAGAAACATGGTATTTAGGAATGAATTCAGGAGAGGCAATTGCAGAAACGTTGTTTGGTGATAATAATCCTGGAGGAAAGTTAACAGTATCATTTCCTCGTTCTGTAGGACAAATACCAGTAACATATTTAGAGCGTCCTGATTTTGTAGGATCTGGGAAAGGTTTATATAAATTTTCGGATAAAACACCTCTGTTTCCTTTTGGTTTTGGGTTAAGCTATACTTCTTTTGAATATTCTAATTTGAAATTGGCTAATAAAAAAATTACTGTTGATGGAACTACCACTGTATCTGTAGATGTTATGAATATAGGTGATGTTTCTGGAGATGAAATTGTCCAAATGTATGTAAGAGATGATTTTGCATCTGTAGGTAGATATCATAAAATGTTAAAAGGGTTTAAACGTATTAGTTTAGAACCTGGTGAAACAAAAACAGTTTCTTTTGAGTTGAACTCAGACAATTTATCATTATACAATAAAGATATGCATAAAGTGGTAGAGCCAGGTAGTTTTACTATTTCAGTTGGTGCATCTTCTCTTCAAAAGGATTTAAAAGAAATTAAATTAAGGGTAGTTCAGTAATTATTTATAAAGAGTGAATATATAAGTTATAAGTTGACTGTTTATAACTTATATATAATAAGTGGGAATAGATATTACACACACACTTTTTTGAGTGCAATATTGTAGTAATTTGGGGTTATTACAATATGAAAATATTTAAGAATATTTTAGGTTTAAAGTGCTATAAACTTCAATCTTTTTTATAGTGTTTAAATTGAAATTATATTTTGTATTATCTGTTTTTTTATTCTATTTCTAATTTTTTAGTAGATATTTTTAAAGAGTATGAAAGCTTAGTGGTCTTTTGTTTAAAACTAGGTATTCCTAGAGTTTATAAGGGGTTGTAATAGTGTAAACCTGCCAAAAACATCAAGTTTGACATTTTTAGATACCATTTTTGGAACATTTTAACTCTTTATAGATACTATATTACAGTCAGAATTTTTAATCACAAACTAAACTGCATAAATTATGGAAATACTAAACTATATTGATGTTAATAAAAATTCTAGAGTACCAATGTATTTACAAATTGTAAACTCTATTGTTAACAACATTTCAAATGGGAATATAGGTCTAAATAAAAAGTTACCATCTATTAATACGGTAAGTGAAGATTTTTATTTGTCTAGAGATACTGTAGAAAGAGCATATAATATTCTTAAGAAACAAAATATTATAAAATCTATACCTAGAAGAGGTAATTATGTTGTAAAAACAGAGTTAACAAAATTAAACATACTCTTTTTAATAAATAAATTAAGTTCTTATAAAATGAGAATTTATAATGCTTTTGTAGATCAAATTG
The DNA here is from genome assembly GCF_001697185.1 of Wenyingzhuangia fucanilytica. GTDB lineage: Bacteria > Bacteroidota > Bacteroidia > Flavobacteriales > Flavobacteriaceae > Wenyingzhuangia > Wenyingzhuangia fucanilytica. Next base: position 1,415,563 of record NZ_CP014224.1, read on the forward strand.
GGGATGATTCAAAAGTAGATTTAAAAATTTATAATTGTGATGAACTAAATTTTGTTAACGTTTTAAAAAGTGCCAAAGAGTCTTACGATTATTTTGTTATTATGCCTCATTTTAAAACAGAAAACCTAGAATATACAGGTTTTACAGATGCTGCATTTGAGGAAATTAATAGTATCCCAAAAGATAAATTAATGATTCTAGACAATACAATGCCCCCTGTTGATGAAGATGTAACGGCTGTTTATCAAGAATATGATCAAGATATATATGATGCATTAAATAAAGGAGTAAACAAAATATTAAAGTATAAAAAAATAGTATTGATATATCCTGATAAATCCGCATACCCTTATCCAATTAAAATTTTAAAGGGGTTTAAGAAATTTTGTTTAGAGAAAGATATTTCTTTTGAAATTGTTAATGAGGTTTGTGATGGTTTTGAATTTAAAAAAGGGGAATTATTTATTACTATCGAAGAAGCCGATTTGGTAAATTTAATCAATCAGATTAGAGAAAATAAATTAGTATTAGGAGAGGATGTTGGCGTTATATCTTATAATGATACTCCATTAAAGTCTTTACTCGGTATTACAGTTATGTCCATAGATTTTAAAGCAATGGGAACTACTGCGGCTAAAATGATTTTAAATAAAGATAAAGGAAAAGTTAAAGTCCCATTTAATTTTATAGATAGAATGTCTATTTAATTTAAAGGAACAATAAAAAAAACTAGGCTTGTATTTTATAGGTAAATGCAAGCCTAGTTTTTGTTTATTCTTTTGTTATCTTTAATTATCAATTTTTTGCCTACAAAGGAATGTCGAAATTTATTGCTTTTTGTTTTGTGTTTTTTATTAGTTTTTGTGGTTTCTCACAAAATGAAATATACAAGTTTATTCATCTTACAACAGAAGAGGGGTTGTCTCAGAGTTCAGTAATGGCTATAACTCAAGATGATTTGGGACAAATATGGATAGGTACTAGAGATGGATTAAATAAATATGATGGAACAGAATTTACTTTATACAGAAATGAAAAAAATAACCCTTCATCGTTAAGTTATAATGATATTCTATGTTTAGAGAGTGATAGTTCTGGGTATATTTGGGTTGGTACTTTTAGAGGGTTAAATAAATACGATAGTAAAAAAAACACTTTTAAAAAATATTTTAAAAGTGATGATTGTTTGTTAGCAGATAATATTATTTGGTGTATTAAGGAATTATCTAATAAAGAAATTTGGATAGGAACACCATTAGGACTTTCTATATACAACAAGAACACAGATTCTTTTAAAACAGTACTTAATGGCAATCAAATACTATCTGTTTTTGAAACCAAAAACGGAAATGTATTTGTAGCAACCAAAAATGGACTAAAAAAATTAGTTGATAAAACGAATAACTACCAATTTAAAACTGTTAAAGGAACAGAAGATTATACAATACAAGATATTGTACAAAGTCCAAAAGGGAATTTATTATTGGGAACCAAAACCCATAGTGTTTTAGAATACAATATTCTTGAAAACAAGATTACCCCTTATTTTACATCAGAAATACTAATAGATAAAAATAAAAATGCTCGTCAATTACTTTTTGATGACAAAGATAGATTGTGGATAGGAACTTACAAGGGGTTGCAAATAGCAAATAATAATAATAAAATAACAACTCTTTATAATAATATTAATGATGATGAGTCTATTAATGATAATTTTATAAAAGTTTTATATAAAGACAAAAAAGGATCTATTTGGGTAGGAACTTATCTTGGAGGAATTAATATTTGGGATGAATCTAATATTAATTTCATCAATATTACTCAAAAATCTGGGACCCTAGGTTTAGGTTTTAAAGCAGTAAGTTCTATTACAAAATATAGGAATTTAGTTTTTTTTGGTACAGAAGGAGGAGGTATTTCAATATTAAATACAAAGTCTAAAACTTTTAAGTATATCAATTTACAAAATAGTCCATCACTTAAAAGTGATAATATAAAAGCACTATACCTAACAAATGATAAAAAACTATGGATTGGGACTTTTCAAGATGGTGTAGCAGTATATAACATAGAAACTCAAAAATTTGAAAATAAACTAATTTCTAAAGATTTGTCTTCTTATTTATCAGGAATAGGTGTAGTTGTTATTAAAGAAGATAAAAAAGGAAATTTATTGTTTGGAACCACATTAGCAGGAGTTATTAGTTACAATAGAATTAATAAATCTTTTGATGTGATTAATTCTAAATCAACCACAAAAAACATAACAAACAATAGTATTAAATCTATTGAAATAGATTCTAAAAATAATATTTGGATTGGGACTCTTAAAGGGTTAAATAAAATTGATGAAAAAGGTAACGTTAAAAAATATTTCTATAAAAAAAGTGAAAAAGAAGGAAATTTAATTTATACAATATTTGAAGACAGCAAAGGTGGTATTTGGGTAGGAAGTGATGTTGATGGTTTGTATAAATTCATTAATGGGACTTTTGAAAAAGTAAAAATAAAAATCAACAATATTGATTTAATAGGGGTAAGAGGTATTTTAGAAGATGATAAAGGAGAGATTTGGATTAGTAGTTACAATCAAGGAATTTTTAATTATGACCCAATAAATAATATTGTAAAACTACACTACACACAAAAAGAAGGATTAATTAGTAATCAATTTAATACAGGGGCTTTTCTAAACCTAGGTAAATCGAGGTTTTTCTTTGGTGGTCCTAAAGGGGTATCTTATTTTGACGCTAATAGTATTATAAAAAATAAATACCTCCCACAGGTTATAATTACTGATTTTAAAATTAAAAACAAATCGATTGAGGTAAATGACGAAAGTGGATTGTTACAAAAAACAATATCGCGAACAAATAGTATTGAGTTATCACATGAACAAGGTAACTTTTCAATAGCTTTTTCAATACCTAATTATATAAACTCAAAAAGTAATAAATATAAATATAGATTAAAAGGATTAGAAAAAGAATGGATAGAGACATCTAACAATCTGGCTTCTTACACCATACAAACACCAGGGAGTTACATTTTTGAAATAAAAGGAGTTAATAGTGATGGATTGTCTAATAATACCCCTACTGTTTTAAATATTAAAGTTAATCCCGCACCATGGAGAACCTGGTGGGCTTTTATGTTTTATGGAATGTTTCTCTTTACAATGTTGTATTTTTTAATGAATATTTTAAAATCTAGAACAAAATTAAGACACCAATTAGATTTAGAGCAAATAGAAGCTGAACAAATTAAAAAAGTTAATAAAGCTAAATTAGAGTTTTTTACCAATATATCGCATGAATTTAGAACTCCATTAACTTTAATTTTAGGTCCACTACATCAAATTTTAGTAGATTATAGAGGAAGTAGTAAAATGTATAAACGATTAAAAGTGATAGAAGGTAGTGCTAATCATTTACTACAACTTATCAATCGTTTAATGGATTTTAGAAAACTAGAAAGTAACCTTATTAAATTAGAAGCTGCTGAAGGAAATATTGTAAAATTCTTAAAAGAAATTTACTTATCATTTTCTGAGTATGCTAAAGATGGTAATTATGAATATAGTTTTTATACTTCTTCGGAAAAAATACTAGTCTATTATGATAGGTATAAATTAGAAAGAGTTTTTTACAATTTAATTTCAAATGCTTTTAGATATACGCCTAAGAATGGAAAAATAGCTATAAGAATAATAGAAAAAAATGATAAAATAATTATTCAAGTAGAAGATTCTGGTGTTGGGGTGGCAAAAGAATATCAAGATAAAATTTTTGAACGTTTTTACGAATTGGCTATTAATAATAAACCAGACAATGACTATAATAAAGGAACAGGAATAGGTCTGTCTATTGTTAAAAATATAGTTGATTTACATAAAGGAAGAATTAGTGTACGTGATAATGAAAATAATCAAGGGTCTATTTTTTCTGTAGAATTGTTTTTAGGTAGAAATCATTTAAATGATAATGAAATTATTAAAGACTTTAAATTTAGTGATGATTTATCTCAGTATGTAATACCAACAAATGAACAGGATAAAGTTGTGTTTGAAGAAGATTTTTTTGAAAATCTTCCATCAGAAGACAAACCTACAGTTCTTTTGGTAGAAGATAATAAACCACTTAGACAGTTTATGCACGATACTTTAATAAAAGAGTATAATGTATTAGAGGCAGAAAACGGAAAAGTAGCCTATAAAATAGCTAAGAAAGAAAAGGTTGATATAATTATTAGCGATGTTGTTATGCCTGTAATGGCAGGAACTGATTTATGTTCTTTAATAAAAGAAGATATTAGAACAAGTCATATTCCAGTAATTTTATTAACCTCTCGTTCTGCTTTAATTTTTAGATTAGAAGGATTAGAAAGTGGAGCAGATGATTATATAAGTAAACCTTTTAATGTAGCTGAATTTAAGTTACGTATTAAAAATATTTTGAGTTCTGTTTCTCGTTTAAAACAAAAAATGAACTCTACAGAAACAGTTTATTCAGAAGATTTAGCACTTTCATCATTAGATGAAAAACTATATCAAAAAGCTCTACAATTAGTAGAAAAAAATATAGGTAATGAACAATATGATGTAGATACCTTTAGTGAAGAATTAGGGGTTAGTAGAAGTGTATTGTTTAGAAAAATAAAAGCTTGGACAGATTTTACTCCCAAAGAATTTATACAGCATATAAGGTTAAAAAAAGCTGCTGATCTTTTAGAATTGGGAGAGTTAAATATTTCACAAGTAAGTTATATTGTTGGGTTTAAAAACCCAAAATACTTTAGTAAAAGTTTTAGTAAAAAATTTGGTGTTACTCCAACCATGTATATTAAGAAGTTTACAGAAAACTAGCTTTTATAGTGTGTTGATGTCTTTTATTGACCAAAACAGGAATTTTTCAACCCTATAATTGAAATTTTTTCAACCTGTTTTTATCATAAATTTGAGTCAAACAGTTATTTAATGTTCCTTATGTTTTTTAAAATTCAAACTAAAGATCATTTTTAGCTTTTAGTTTAAAATTATGAAAAAGAGAGGAACTAGTTTTGTAGAGTTTGTCTTAATGTTTGTTATTGTTTGTGTTTTTTTAATCATTATTTATTTAATGCCAATAGTCTAAAAAAAATACAATATCTCAAAGTATAACTAACATCATACCACTCAGTACAGGACAGAAAAAAAAACAAAAACTCATAAAATTGTGAATGTAAATTTTAACAAAAAAGTTATTCTTTACAAAACTACATTGTTTGTCAGTACAGCTCGGTACAGGTGTTCAATAATAAGTATTTAATTTCATTAATAATTTGGGGTTTATAACTCTATTTGTAAAACATAAATAAATAATTTAATGTATAAACAAACATTTTTATTAGTTACTATAATTACGTTATGTAATTTCAATAAGGTTTTTTCACAAAAAAATAATAACAATACTAAAAAACCAAACATCATATTTATATTAACCGACGATCAAAGGTTTGATGCAATTGGTTATGCAGGTAATAAATATGTAAATACACCAGAAATGGATCAATTGGCTCAATCAGGAACTTATTTTAACAATGCAATTGTTACAACTCCTATTTGTGCTGCCAGTAGAGCTTCTATATGGACAGGGTTACATGAACGTTCTCATAACTTTAACTTTCAAACAGGAAATGTAAGAGAAGAATATATGCAAAACTCTTATCCAACTGTACTTAAAAATAATGGATATTACACCGCGTTTTATGGTAAGTATGGAGTAAGATACGATGATTTAGAAAAACAATTTGATGAATACGAATCTTATGATAGAAACAATAAATATCATGACAGAAGAGGGTATTATTACAAAACCATAGGGAAAGATACCGTTCACTTAACAAGATATACAGGGCAAAAAGCACTAGATTTTATTGATAATGGTTCAGAAGATAAACCATTCTGTTTGGCTTTAAGTTTTAGTGCTCCACACGCACATGATAAAACAGAAGAACAATATTTTTGGCAAACCTCTACCGATAAATTATTAACCAATACAACTATTCCAGGGCCAGAACTAGCAGGTGATAAGTATTTTAATGCGTTGCCTAAACAAGTAAGAGATGGATTTAATAGACTGCGTTGGACTTGGAGATACGATACTCCAGAAAAATACCAACACAGTTTAAAAGGGTATTACCGAATGATTTCTGGAATAGATTTAGAAATAGCAAAAATTCGTAAGAAATTAAAAGAAAAAGGAATAGATAAAAACACCGTAATTATTGTAATGGGTGATAATGGATATTTCTTAGGAGAAAGACAAATGGCAGGTAAATGGTTAATGTACGATAATTCTATTCGTGTGCCATTAATTATATACGATCCAAGAGTCAATAAACATCAAGACATTTCTGATATGGCTTTAAACATTGATGTGCCAGCAACTATTGCTGATTTGGCAGGTGTTAAAGCTCCAGCAACTTGGCAAGGAAAAAGTTTAATGCCTTTGGTAAAAGCAGAAACCAATACTGTTAATAGAGATACTATTTTAATTGAGCATATTTGGGATTTTAGTGAAATACCTCCAAGTGAAGGTGTGCGTACTAAAGAATGGAAATATTTTAGATATGTAAATGATAAAAGAATTGAGGAATTATACAATCTTAACAAAGATCCAAAAGAGACTAAAAACTTAATTGATAAAAAGAAATATCAAAAAATAGCAGCTGCACTTAGAGCTAAATGTGATGAGTTGATTAAGAAAAATAGCAATAAATATAGAACTCCCCCTACAGATTTAACAGTAGAGTTAATTAGAGACCCTAGTAAAGATGTAAAAATTTTAGATACCAAACCAGAATTTGGATGGACAGTGCCTTTGGAGTCTAATTTCCAATCGGCTTATCAAATATTAGTATCATCATCATTAGAAAATATAAACAATAATCATGGTGATGTTTGGGATAGTGAGCAAGTTCGTTCAGGAAAGTCAACAGACATAGAGTACCATGGAAAAACATTAGAAACAGGAAAAACGTATTATTGGAAAGTAAGAATTTGGGATGATGAAAACCGTTTGGTAGATTATTCAAAAGCTCAAAAATTTACCATTGGTAAAGGAACTAATTATATGATTTCTACAGAAAATAGATTTCAGATAGATAGCATTCATCCTGCAAAATTTGAAAACAGAAATGGAACTTATTTTATAGATTTTGGAAAAGCCGCTTTTGCAACCATGGATTTTATTTATCATGCAAAAAAGGCCCATACATTAACTGTTAGAGTAGGAGAAATGATAGATGATCGTGGTAATGTAAATAGAACACCTCCTAAAAAAAGTAATATAAGATATCAAGAATTAAAAGTAAATGTAAAACCTGGGCAAACAAGATATCAAATTCCAGTACAAACAGACGAAAGAAATACAAGACCTAATAAAGCCATTGCTCTACCAAAAGAGTTTCCTGCTTTAGTACCATTTAGATATGCCGAAATTGAAGGAGCGCAAGAAACTTTATCAGCTAACAATGTAGAACAGATAGCTTTTCACACTTATTGGGATGATAAAGCGAGTTCTTTTAAGAGTAATAATAATATTTTAGATCAAGTATGGGATTTGTGTAAATATTCTATCAAAGCAACAACTTTTACAGGATTGTATGTAGATGGAGATAGAGAACGAATTCCTTATGAGGCAGATGCTTATTTAAATCAATTAAGTCACTATACAACCGACAGGGAATACGCAATGGCAAGACGTACCATTGAGTATTTTATGCAAAACCCAACATGGCCAACAGAGTGGCAACAACATGTGCCTTTGTTGGTTTATGCAGATTATATGTACACAGGTAATACTGAGTTGATTGAACGTTACTATGAAGAATTAAAACACAAATCTTTATATGAATTATCAAATGAAGATGGATTAATTACTTCTACAAAAGTTGATGCCGATTTTATGAAAAAATTAGGTTTTCCTGAGGGGTATAAAAAACCGTTAACTGATATTGTAGATTGGCCAGGAGCTAATTTTAATAGAAGTAAAACCAAAGGTGAAAGAGATGGATTTGTTTTTAAACCGTACAATACAGTAATCAATGCTTTTTACTATGAGAATATGAAAATTATGGCAGAATTTGCCAAAGTTTTAGGAAAAACAAATGAAGTATTAGATTTTGAATTGAGGGCAGCTAAGGCTAAGAAAGCAGTAAACGAGCAAATGTTTGATAAAGAAAAAGGTATTTATGTAGATGGTATTGGTACAGATCATGCTTCTTTACATGCCAATATGATGCCTTTGGCTTTTGGTTTGGTTCCAAAAGAATACCAAGCGTCTGTAGTAGATTTTATCAAATCTAGAGGAATGGCTTGTAGTGTTTATGGAGCTCAATTTTTAATGGACGGATTGTATAATGCTGGTGAAGAAGATTATGCATTAGATTTATTAACTGATACTTCTGATAGAAGTTGGTATAATATGATTAAAATAGGTTCTACGATTACTTTAGAAGCTTGGGATAATCAATATAAAAATAATTTAGACTGGAATCATGCATGGGGAGCAGTACCAGCAAATATAATTCCTAGAGGGTTGTGGGGAATAAAACCTAAAACTCCAGGTTATAGTATTGCTACTATTAAACCTCAAATGAGTAAATTAAAATCAAGTGCTATAGAAGTTCCAACAGTAGTAGGAACTATAAAGGCAAATTATACTTATAACGGTGCAAGATTACAAACCTATGAAATTGAAATACCAGGAAATATGGTTGCAGAGTTTTCTTTAAACAATCTTAATGGTAAAGATTTAATTCACAATGGAAAGAAAGTACCCTCTGCATTTGATGTAATTCGCCTATCTCCTGGTAAACATATTATTCAACTTAAAATAAATTCATTTTAATAAAAAAATCACTTTAGTTATAGTTAACAAAGAGAGTTGTAGTAGTTAGGTTAGGTTAAAAAACACTTCTTCCGTATACGATTTTTTCTAAAAGGAAGGAGTGTTTTAAACAAACTAAACAACTTATTTGGTTATAACAGTAAAATCATAAAAATCAATTATTTTATTTTAAAATAATTAAAACAAATTAATAATAGTAATAATGAAAAAAAGACTTGTTTTACCCTTAATCGCACTAAGTGTATTTTTTCAATCTTATGGACAATCAACTGTAGATTCTAAAAAATATAAAGATGCATCATTGTCAGTAGATGAACGTGTTGAAGCCTTATTACCTTTGTTATCCTTAGAGGAAAAGGTAGCACAAATGAGGATTTTTCATGCGAATATAGGGGTTGAAGCCGATGAAAAAGGAAATTTAAAACTTTCTGAAAAAGTTGTAAAAAAACTCGAATTAGGTGCTGCTGGGATAAAAAACCCAGGAGAACATTTAGATGCTGTTGATGCAGCTAAGTTTAATAATAAACTTCAAAAATATATTATTGAACATAACAGGTGGGGAATACCAGCTCTTTTTGTTACGGAATCTTACAATGGAGTAGATGCCGAAGGTTGTACAGTATTTGGAAGACCATTAACTTCAGCAGCTTCATTTAATCCAGGTTTGGTTAATAGAGTTTGGGATGTAGTTGGTAAAGAAGCTAGATTAAGAGGAATGCATATGTGTCATTCACCAGAGGCAGATTTAGTTCGTGATCCTCGTTTTGGACGTATGAGTGAGGCATTTGGAGAAGATACTTACTTAACTACTCAAATGGTAACCAATGCTATTAAAGGAGTTCAAGGAAATTATAAAGGTTTAGGGGAAGGAACTCATATTGGAGCTGTAGCTAAACATTTTGCCGGATATGGTCAAGTGTTAGGAGGAACAAACTTTGCGGCTATAGAAATTTCTGAACGTACTTTAATTGATGAAATTTATCCTCCTTTTGAAGCAGCGGTAAAAGATGCCAAAACTTTAGGGATTATGGCTTCGCATGGTGATTTAAATGGAGTAGCAAGTCATGGAAATCCTGAATTGCTTACAGGAGTTTTAAGAAATCAATGGAACTTTAAAGGGTATGTGGTATCAGATGCTAATGATATTGGTCGTTTGCATTATTTTATGAAGGTTGCAGAAACTCCAGAAGCAGCTGCTCAAATGGGATTAGAGGCTGGAGTTGATATTGATTTGTATGCAGAAGATGCCTATGCTTTATTACCCGAAATGGTTAAAAAGAACCCAGAACTAGAAAAGTTAATTGATAGATCTGTAAGACGTGTGTTACGAACTAAGTTTATTTTAGGTTTGTTCGATCATCCTTACATCAAAATCAAAGATGTTAAAAAAGGGGTAAGAGCAAAATCATCACTTGAGTTAGCAAAGGAAGCAGATTTAGAATCTATTATTTTATTAAAAAACGAAAACAATACCTTGCCTTTAGATGCTAAGAAATCTACTAAAATCGCATTGTTAGGACCGTTAGTAAAAGAAAATACTAAGGCTATGTTTGAATCTGTTGTTGGAAAAAATATAGAATTTGTTGCAAAAAAAGGTTTTGATTTAACCGATAAAAAAGGTGGGAATCCTAAATTATTAAAAACGGATTCTGCGGTTATTGATGAAATGGTAGATATAGCAAAACAAGCAGATGTAGCAGTGTTATTTGTTGGAGGAGATGAGTATACATCAAAAGAAGCATTTTTTACAAACGCTATTGGAGACAGAGCTACCATAGATCCTGTAGGAGCACAAGATGAATTGGTGAAAAAAGTAAAAGCGTTAGGAAAGCCTGTTATTGTTGTTTTAAAACACAGAAGAACTTTATCTATAAATACCATATCAGAACAAGCTGACGCTATTGTAGATACTTGGGATTTAAGTGAATTTGGAGACCAATCTACAGCAAAAATTATTTTTGGTGGAGTTTCACCATCAGGTAAGTTACCCGTTACAGTTCCTAGATCTATAGGTCAACTTCCATATCATTACAGCATGAAAGAAATCAATTATAAAAAAGGTTATTTGTTTTTAGAAGATGGACCTATTTACCCTTTTGGTTATGGATTAAGTTATGCTTCTTTTGAATATTCTGATTTAAAATTATCAACAAAAGAAATTTCATCAACATCAGAAATAGAGGTAAGTGTAAGAGTTAAGAATACAGGAAAAGTAAAAGCAAAAGAAGTAGTTCAAATGTATGTAAAAGATCAGATTGGTTCTGTTACAAGACCAGACAAAGAATTAAAAGCATTTGAAAAAATTGAGTTAAATCCAGGAGAAAGTAAAGTTGTAACATTTAAAGTAACTCCAAAAATGTTAACTTTTACAGGTCTTAAAATGGAAAAGGTTTTAGAGCCAGGAGATTATACAGTAATGGTAGGAACTTCTTCTAAAGAATATTTACAAACAACATTTAAATTAATAAAATAATGAAACATAAATTAATATTTAAAATCGCTGTTTTAACAGTACTATTTAGTTGTTTAGGGACATCAAAAATGATGTCGCAAAAGGTTTTTAAACCCTCAGCCATAAAAGCCTCTATGCTTAAAGCTTTAGAATGGCAAGAAGCACATCCTATATTTGCACTTGCACCTACAGATTGGACAGAAGGAGCCTATTATACAGGTGTTGTTAGAGCTCATAAAGCTACAGGAGACCAAGTTTATATGGCAGCATTAAAAAATCAAGGTTATCATAATAATTGGGAAACCTACACAAGATTACATCATGCAGATGACGTTGCTATTTCGTACAGTTACTTATATGTTGATATGGTTGGTGGAAGAAAAGACTTTGTTGATTTAAAACCAACAGCAGATTTTTTGAATGCACATTTATATGAGCCAGATGTATGGAAAGCAGGAAAAGATAAGAGTAGCATGGGTAGAACCATTTTATGGTGGTGGTGTGATGCTTTGTTTATGACTCCTCCTGTTTTAAACCTTTATGCTAAACATACCAATCAACCAAAATACTTAGATGAAATGCATAAGTTTTATACGCAAACTTACAATCAATTATACGATAAAGAAGAGCGTTTGTTTGCCAGAGATATGCGTTTTGTTTGGAAAGGATCGGATAAAGATGCTAAAGAACCAAATGGAGAAAAAATATTTTGGTCTAGAGGTAACGGATGGGTGATTTCTGGTTTAGCATTAATTTTAGATGATATGCCAAAAGATTATAAACACAGAGCTTTTTACGAAAACTTGTTTAAAGAATTGTCTGCAAGAATTGTAGAATTACAACCTAAAGATGGTCTATGGAGAACTAGTTTATTATGCCCAGAAGCATATGATCATGGAGAAGTAAGTGGTAGTGGTTTTCATACTTTTGCTTTGGCATGGGGAATTAATAATGGGTTGTTAGATAAAGAAACATACTTGCCAGCAGTTAAAAAAGCATGGAAAGCATTAGAAAAATGTCAACATGAAGATGGTAGAATTGGTTGGGTTCAAAATATTGGAGCTTCTCCAGAGCCTGCAAATAAAGATAGTTGGCAAAATTTTGGTACAGGAGCTTACTTAATGGCAGGTAGTGAAATGCTAAAATTGCAATTAAAGTAAGACTTTGATTAATGAAAATTAAATTATTATTTATTGTATTTATCATCATATCTAACCTAACGTTGGTAGCTCAAGCTAATAAGCTAGAGCTACCAATAGTTAATGACAAAGAGGTCTTTGTTGAAAAAGATGGATTTGTTGAGGTGGAAGCTGAGTTTTTTTACAAACAAAGTAAATCCAGTATTAGGAAATGGTACAGAACATCTCAGCATAACTATCCTAAGGTAGGAAGAGATGAAGATGTTCCTCATTACACAAATGCAAGTAATGGTGCTTATATAGAAATATTACCAGATACAAGAGTTAGCCATGATGACGAATTAATACGAGGAGAAAATTTCTCTGACAAACCAGGCTTAATAGCTATTGTTCACTATAAAGTAAAAATTAATACTCCTGGGCGTTATTATGTTTGGGTAAAAGCATTTTCCACAGGAAGTGAAGATAATGGTCTTCATGCAGGAATCAATGATGAGTGGCCAGAACATGGAAAAAAAATGCAATGGTGTGATGGAAAAAATAAATGGACATGGGAAAGTAAACAAAGAACAAAAGAAGAGCATTGTGGAGTGCCTAAACAAATTTATTTAGATATTGATAAGGCTGGAATTCACGATATACAGTTTAGTATGCGAGAGGATGGTTTTGAATTTGACAAATTTATTTTAACTAACAATATAAATTACATTCCTAAGTAGTCAAAGGTTAAAAATCTAAAAAAATATCATTATTAACAAATGTTACATCACAGAACAGGACAGATACAGTCCTGTTTTTTTTTATCATTGTTTTTATATTGTTCATTTACTAAAAATAAAATCAAACTTGATGTATAAAATACTTTTTAAAACCGTTTTTGTTCTTACTGTATTCATGTTGTTTTCTTGTGATAAAAAGAAAAAAGAAACTGTCTCTATAAAAAAACAACCTAATGTTTTAATTGTATTAACAGACCAGTTAAGAACTCAAGCAACAGGTTATGCAGGAGATCCAAATGTAAAAACACCTAATATAGATCGTTTAGAAGCTATGAGTGCAAACTTCCAAAATGCTGTGTCTGGAATGCCTGTATGCACGCCTTTTAAAGCTTCTTTATTAACCGGTCAGAGACCTTTAACAAATGGGGTTTTTATGAATGATGTACAATTAGATACCAATGCTGTTTCTATGGGTAAAGTATATGCTCATGAAGGATACCGTACTGGTTTTATTGGTAAATGGCATATTGATGGACGAGGAAGAGAAAGTTTTATTCCACCAGGGAATAGAAGACAAGGTTTTCAATTTTGGATGGCCAATGAATGTACTCATAATTATAACAAATCTGTTTATTACGATAACGATGACCCAACTCCAAAAAAGTGGGAGGGCTATGATACTTTTGAACAAACCGATGCTGCTATTGAGTTTATAAATTCAAAAAATGAAAATCCATTTTTATTAGTGCTTTCTTGGGGAACACCACATGCTCCATATGGTTCTGCTCCTAAAAAATATAAAGATATGTTTAAAGCAGAGGATATGATATTAAGACCTAATGTGCCAAAAGCAATGCACAAACAGGTTAAAAAGGATATTGCAGGTTATTATGCACATATAGCGGCTATAGATGATATGATAGGTAAATTGATAAACTCATTAAAAGAAAACAATCAATTAGATAACACTATTATTGTCTTTACATCTGATCATGGAGATTTGTTAGGGTCTCATGGAGCTTATAAAAAACAACAACCTTATGAGGAGTCAATAAGAACTCCAATGTTGTTTTATATTCCAGAATCGTTAGGAATAAAACCAGGGGTAAGAAATGCTGTTTTTAACTCAGAAGATATTTTTCCTACATTATTAGGATTGTCTGGAATGGCTATCCCTAAAAGTGTAGAAGGTATTAATTATAGAAATTATCTAGAAGGAAAAGATAACTCTGTAGGAAAAGAAACTATTATTACTTGTGTACAACCTTTTGGACAATGGAATAGACCCAAAAGACATGGTAAAGAATATAGAGGATTGGTAACTCAAAAATATACTTATGTAAAAGATTTAAACGGGCCTTGGTTGTTGTTTGATAATGATGCTGATCCTTATCAGATGAATAACTTGATAAATAACAAAGAATATAAAGAAATACAAGCTGACTTAGAAAAACGTTTAACAAAGCGTTTAAAAGCAAATGGAGATGAGTTTTTACCAGGGTCTCATTATTTAGAAAAATGGGGAATCAAAGTAAACGATGAGGGAACAGTACCATACAGACATCTTTATTAAACATTACAAAAGCTTTTTAGTCTTTGATAATTTACCATGATGAAAAGCAAATTATTTTAAAAATTAAAATCTATTTTAAGAATGACAACGTATTGCAGGTTCCTTTTATTAAAATTTAGATTTAACATAAAATATTTAACATTTAATATGGCTCTGAGACTTGTATTTTTTCTTGTATTAATTTTATTCACACAATGTAAATTAAAAGAAGATAAACACAATTCAGTTAATGAGTTCCAAGTGTTAAGCAAAGGTTTTAAATCTCCTTCTGATAAATTTCGTCCAGAAACATGGTTTCATATCAACGGAAACAATATTAGTAAAGTAGGTTTAACTAAAGATTTAGAAGCAATAAAGGCTGCTGGATTACAAGGAATTCATCTCTTTAATAAAAGTGGGAGACCTTATCCTAACGTTAGTCAAATAAAAATTTTATCACCTGAATGGGAAGACATGATTCGTCATGCTGCAGAGGAATGTAAACGTCTTGGTTTAAAATTTACAATGCAAAATTGCCCTGGTTGGTCTATGACGGGAGGTCCATGGGTGCCAGTAGAAGAAGCACAACGAGAAGTTGTTGAAACTGTTTATCATCTCTCTGGAGGGAAAAAGTATCATGAAATTCTTAAGTTAGATTCGCTTTACAAAACCTCAGATTATAATTATAAAGATATTCAAGTTTTAGCTTTTCCAACTCCAGAAGGAGACAATTTAGAGCCTTTTAATCCTTCAGAAATTGAAACGAATAACCAAGTCGTTCCCTGGAAGGATATTTTTAATCCTAATTCAAAAGTTTTAGTAACTCGTACCACAACTCAATTAGACAAACCACTAAATGAGTATAGAGCACAAGGTATTTCAAAAATAAATAACAAAGATACTTGGGTTAAAACTAAATTTAATGAAGCCATTACATTGCGTTCTATTGTTTTTCCACAATCTAGACATATGATTATGGGAACAGAATATCCTAAAATAGATGTTTCTGTTAAAGTTGAAGCCTTAATGAATGGTGGATTTAGAGAAATAACAACTATTGATTTACCTGATGCAAATTGGAATGATAGAAGAAAGCACTTAACTTTAGCTATTCCAGAGACCACATCTAATGAATTTAAATTTACTTTTAAAGGAAAGCACACTATTGTTCCAGAAATTATTCGTTTAAGTTCCAAACCAAAAAACCATAATTTTGAAGCCAAAGCAGCAAAAGTATTAAGACGTTTAGAAAAAGATGTAGCATATAATTATGCAGAAAACACTATTGTAAAAGGGAATTCTATCATTAATTTAACTCATAAAATGGCTCCTGATGGAAAGCTAACTTGGGATGTTCCAAAAGGAAATTGGACGGTAGTTCGTTTTGGTCATATCAATATGCGATTAACCAATAAACCTGCAGTTCCAGAAGCTACGGGTTGGGAGTCTAGCAAATTAGATAAAAAAGCCATAGAAAATCATCTTAAAAAAGGGATGATAGGAAATTTAATTAAAGACGGAGGCCCAATAGGAAATGGAAAATTACAAGGTTTGTTAATAGATAGTTGGGAAAGTCATGTACCTACTTGGACCATGAATTCCGATGACATGTTTAAGGAATTTAAGCAAAGACGAGGTTATGATTTGGATAAATATCTACCTGCAACTATGGGATATATTGTAGATAGTCCAGAAATAACAACTAAGTTTTTGAGGGATTTACGTCAAACGATGGATGATTTATTTATCGAAAATTTCTTTGAACATTTTGCAACCATAGCTCACGAAATGGGTGCAGAGGTATATACCGAAGGTGCAGGAGGAGAAGTTCTACCCATAGACCCAATGCGTTATTATGGAGTTAGTGATATTCCAATGACTGAATTTTGGTATCCTAAAGCACCATCTAATCAAAATGAATTTGCAAAACCTATTTTGTCAGCAGCTTCAGCTACACACTTATATAATAAGCCTTTTTTAGCAGCAGAAGCATGTACACAAGTAGGAGTAAAATGGAATGAACATCCATTTAGTGTAAAATATTTAATAGATTATAATTTTACAAAAGGAGTAAACCATTTGGTTTTTCATACGTTTTCTCATACACCACAAACCAACGTATATCCTGGGTCTAGTTTTGGAGGGAATATAGGATTTCCTTTTGTTAGAGCACAAACATGGTGGAAGTACATGCCCGACTGGATTGATTATTTAACTCGTAATCAATATATGCTACAACAAGGAGAATTTGCGGCTGATGTTCTTTGGTATTATGGAGACCATTTTGAGCGTCCGCCTTTTGATTTGAATGATTTTCCTAAAGGATATAAATATGATTACTTAAATGAGGAAATATTACAGCAAAAATTAATTGTTAGTAATGGTAAAATTAAAGTTAAAGACGCTGGTGATTATCGGGTTATTCTTTTAAGAGATTCCGAAAAGATGTTATTATCTACAGCTAAGAAATTAAAAGAGTTAGTGTTGAACGGAGCTGTAATTGTAGGAAATAAACCTATAGATTCTCCAAGTTTAATGGATGATGAGAATGATGTAAAAGAATTATTATCAATTTCTAATGAATTATGGGGAAATACTAAAAGTGGCATAAAAAAAGTAGGGGAAGGAAAAGTGTATTGGGGAACAACTATAGAAGAAGTATTACAAAAGGAAGCTATTATGCCAGATGTAATAGTTCCAAAAAATACCGATGTGCAGTGGATTCATCGTAAAACCGATGCTGCAGATATTTACTTTGTATCTACCAAGAGTGAGCAACCTACAGATGTATCAATCAGTTTTAGAGCTAAAAATGCTTATCCTCAATTTTGGGATGCTTTTACAGGAAAACAATATGATGCCACTGTTTGGAGTAAAACAAAAGATAGAATTAATGTAGCTGTATCTTTTGATGCTAGCGGAAGTGCAATTGTTGTTTTTCCTAAAGGAAATAAAAAGCCGTATGCAACAAAAGTTGAATTTGAAGGCGAACCAGTATTAAGTTCGGAAAGAGGGTGGTATAGAATTCATGAAAAAGATGATTTAGTTCGTGTTAAAATAGAAAAAAACAAATTACAAGCATCTGCATCTGGTATTTATAAAGTTTATCGTAAAGGAGGAACCTCATCCATTAAAGTTGATGTAAAAGAAATTTCTATTCAGAATAATTGGAAGGTCGCTTTTGAACCAGGATGGGATACTCCAGAGTCGGTTAAGATTCCCCAATTAAAATCGCTTACAGAGTTTGATAACAAAGCCATACAACACTATTCTGGTACGGTTACTTATACTAAAGAGATAGAAATTAATGCCCTTGAAAAAAATATGGTTTTAGACATAGGGAAGGTCTATAACATAGCAGAGTTGTGGTGTAATGGTCAAAAAGTTGGTACCCGTTGGGCTCCTCCCTATAGGTTCGAGGTGGGAGATGTGCTTAAAAAAGGAAACAACTCAATAATAATTAAAGTAACCAATACGTGGAGAAATCAATTAATTTATGACAATACACGTGCCAAGGGAGAAAAGAAAACATGGACTACTAGTGCTCCTAAAAAAGGAGAAACAGAATTAGATGCTTCCGGCTTAGTAGGTCCTGTAATTTTAAAACAAAACTGCAAATAAAGATGTAGTTTAAGATTATTACTATAGTCTAAATTACTAACGGACTTTTATAATATCCTTTAAGGATATGAAATCATATGTGTTCATATTCAAAACAGTTAGACTCTAGGTGTTCACCCAAGAAAGAAGAAGGAGTAAGCCGAGTAAAATACTTAATTTAACATTTTAAGGTTATAGACTAATTATTTCATTTCTTAATATGTAACATAGGCCTTAAAATAGTCATTGTCTAGGAGAGTAAATAACTTGATTTATTTTATGAATTATTAAAAGAAACAGTTGTTTTATTGATTATTTGGTATTAAATATAGTGGTTTTGTTGATGCTGTCAGGTCAGGTCAGGACAGGTAAACACATTTTTAAAAATATATTTACCAACTACTAATTATTAACTAAATATTATATGAAATTAAAAATGATGTTAAAAGTCTCGCCAGATATAAGGCGAATTTTGATTGCAGTCAGTATGATATTGTTTTGCATCACTGTTTCGAATGCGCAAACAGTCTCTGGAAAAGTAACCGCAGATGGTTTACCTGTACCGGGAGCAACAATATTGGTTAAAGGTACTACAATTGGTGTTTTTACAGACTTTGATGGTAACTATAGCATCAAAGCTGATACAAAAAGCACTCTTGTTTTTTCGTACATGGGTTATGAAACACAGGAAGTTCTAGTGTCTAGTCGAAATCAAATTAACGTAACCTTAAAACAGGAGGGTCAAGAACTTGATGAAGTGGTAGTAGTTGGTTATGGAACCCAAAAAAAAGAGAGTGTAGTTGGGGCTATTACTCAGATTAAGGGTGAAGAACTAATGGAGAGAACTAGTGGGGTAGCTAATGTTGAAGAAGCTTTACAAGGGAACTTACCAGGTGTTACAGCAATACAAGGAAGTGGTATTCCTGGTCAATCTGATGTGCAAATTTTTATTAGAGGTCAGAGCACCTGGAATAATTCTGGACAACCTCTTATTTTGGTTGATGGAGTTAAAAGATCTATGTCAGATGTTGACATGAATGAAATTGAAGGGATTTCTGTACTGAAAGATGCTTCTGCTACAGCGGTTTTTGGAGTAGAAGGAGCTAATGGTGTAATTTTAATTACTACTAAACGAGGAAAAACAGGGAAAGCTCAATTGTCTTTATCGGTAAATACTACTTATAAAACAGTATCAAAACTTCCTAATAAACTAGATGCTTATGATGCTGTTTTAGAAGCGAATAAGTCTATAATGAGAGAAGTGATGTACAGTCCAGACTCATGGGACGATTACCGACCTATGGGAATTGTAAATAAATATCGTAATCCATTAACAGAGGAAGAAAGTTATATTTATCCTAATATAAACTGGGAAGATGAAATTCTTAAAGATTTTGCACAAGATACTAGGGTGAATTTATCCGTTCGTGGAGGATCTAAAGGAGCAAAGTATTTCGGAAGTTTATCATATCAAACAGTAAATGATATTTTTGATGGTTCAAAATACGATAGTGGAAAAGGATATTTAGGAGAGTATAAATACGATAGATTTAATTATCGAACTAATATTGATTTTGATATTACCAAGTCAACCGAGTTTTCGGTAAACTTATCTGGTTACTTAGGAACTCAGGAAACACCAAGTAACTTAAATACGGTTGTAAATGGTATTTATGAAATTGCTCCCAATTTATATACTCCAGTATATCCTGATGGTTTGTATGGGCAATTTGTAAATGATGTATTTGGTATTACCAACCCTATTGTAAGTTTAACCAATACAGGTTATAACACATCTAGAAGATTTCAAGTAAATAGTGACTTTATTTTAAAACAAAAATTAGATTTTGTTACAAAAGGTTTATCTTTTAAAGGAAGGTTTTCACTGGATAATAACATGACTAGTAATCAATCCTTAACAGATAATGGAGCTGATGGTCTAGAAAATGTTGTGTATAGAGTGTATGATGGAGATAAAGAACTTATTCTTTCTCCAAATGGAGTAAACGATTTTGATTTTGTAGTATTTCCATGGACTTTAGATCCTTCTACAATCAATGATGGAACTAGAAGTCGTCAAATGGTTTATGATTTTTCATTAAACTACAATAGAAAGTTTGCAAAAAAACACGATGTATCAGCCTTGTTTTTATTTAGAAGACAACAATATGCAATAGGTAATCAATTTCCAACTTTTAGAGAAGACTGGGTAGGTAGGGTAACCTATAACTATGATTCTAGATACTTTTTAGATGTTAACGGAGCATACAACGGATCAGAAAGATTTGGTCCTGGTTATCGTTTTGATCTTTTCCCTTCGGTTGCAGCTGGATGGATGATGTCAAACGAATCTTTTATAAAGAAGAATGTAAATTGGATTAACAAACTTAAATTTAGAGGGTCTTATGGTCTTGTTGGTGATGATAAACTTCCTGGTAGATGGAATTATTTAGGGCAATGGGCTAGTGGAGGTTCTACATTTTTAAACCCAAACAAATATCATAATGGAAGATCTCCTTACACTTTTTATAAAGAGGATGTTGTAGGAAATCCTGATCTTCAGTGGGAAACTGCGATTAAATACAATTTTGGTGCTGAATTGTCATTGTTTAACAATATGATAACTGCCGAGTTTGATTATTTTGGAGAAAATCGTGATAATATTTTAATTAGAGGTTCTCAACGTAGTGTACCTGAATTTTATGGAAATACCCCACCAGATTTTAACGGAGGAAAGGTAGAGGTAAGAGGTTTTGAATTAGTAATTGGCGGAAAGTATAAGTTTTCTAACGGAATAGATATTTGGGGTAACTATAGTTTTACTCAAGCTAAAGATGTTGTGTTAGAGAGAGATGATCCTGAGTTTAGACCTTTTTACCAAAAAAATGAAGGATATCCAATAGGTCAGAATAGATCAGCAATTCCAACAAATATTTTAACCAGTTGGGATGATATATATATGTCTACACCACAAATTTCAGGTCAAGAATATAGAAGGCCGGGGTATTATGATGTGGTAGATTTTGATGGAGATGGAACTTATAACAGTGCTTATGATAATGCGCCATTTGGTCAACCTATTCGTCCACAAAGAAACTGGAATGTAAATTTAGGAGCTGGGTATAAAGGTTTTAATATTATGGCTCAGTTTTATGGAACACAAAATAGTTTAAGAAGATTTGGAGATAGAACTTTTACCAACCAAACTGATTTGATTTTTGAACAAGATATAGATTATTGGACTAAGGAAAATCCAGGAAATACAGATACAATGCCAACTTGGAAGTTTAGTCAAGCGGCAACCAATCCAAGAAACAATTATTATGATTCATCAGTTGTAAGGTTTAAAACTTTACAATTATCATATGACATTCCTAAAACTATATGTGAAAAATTGGGTGTGAGTTCTTTCAAAGTGTTTGCAAATGGTAACAACTTATACCTTTGGTCAGATTTACCTGATGATAGAGAATTCAATGGTAACATCACAGCAGATTCAGATTTTAGAGGAGATTATCCTACTTTAAAGAGGTTTAATTTTGGTTTTAATATGAATTTTTAAAAAAGAAATAAGATGAAAAAATATATACTAATATCATTATTAATAATAACATCTTTATTTACATCTTCATGTGAGGATTATTTAGATGTAGCACCAGAAGCAACTTTAGGACAAGAAGAAGTATTTCAAAACTTTGACAATGCACAGGGTTTTGTAGAAGAAATGTATGCTTTAGTAGTAGATTACGGTACAGCAGGGCACACCTTTCAAGATTATATTTATGGAGATGATGGATATGTTCCACCTGGATTTAAATCTAGTTCACAAATAGATAATGGAAATTTAGTTTTTTGGTCAAGTCATAAATATTCTTATTTAAATGATAATGGTCAGAATAACACCAGTCAAACAAACGCAAGAAACAGACCAGGACTGTGGAATGGTAGTTTAATGGGAATTCGTAAAGCAAATATTGTTATTGAAAGTATCGATTTAATGGTAGATGCTACTGAAGATGAAAAAAATGTAATTCTAGGACAAGCTTATTTTTTTAGAGCTTTTTTTCATAATGAAATCATGAAGTTTTGGGGACGTTTTCCATATATAAAAGAAGTAATAAAAGGTGATGATTTTAGGTTAGCTAGACCAGCAACTTATAAAGAGTGTGCATTAGAAGCTAACGAAGATTACAAGAGAGCAGCAGCTTTATTACCAGTTGATTGGGATAATGAGACTTATGGACAAAAAACGTTGGGACAAAATATGGGTAGGCTTACGAAAGGAGCTGCTTATGCTTTTCAAGGAAAGAATCTTTTATTGGCAGCAAGTCCATTAATGAAAATTAATAACCAACCAGGGATAAATACTTATGATTACGATGTTGATTTGTGTAACATGGCTGTTGATGCTTTTGCAGAAGTATTAAAGTTAGCAGATCAAGGTAGATATGCATTGGTTCCTTTTAGTGATTATGAATCTGTATTTTGGGAAACACCAAATGCTGATATGTGGCCAGGAAGTACAGAATTTATTTTTGCTGCCCCTGGAGGAAATAGACCTTCTGCTCAAAGGTTTATGGCAAATGGTATGCTAAAAAGCTTTTCTGGAATTAATGGTGTAGGGCATACAAGTCCAACACATAATTTTATACACAACAACTTTGGAATGGCCAATGGTCTTTCTATAGAAGATGATATGAGTGGGCAATACGGAGCTCCTACTTATGACCCAACAAAACCATTTGACAATAGAGATCCTAGATTTTATATGTGGGTTGTTGCAGATGGAGATGTGTTAGCTACTAAAGCTACAGCACCTGCTCAACACAAATTTGCACAACTTTATGAAGGTGGTGAGCACAGAAATGGTGGTTCAGAAACAGGTTATCTTTATAAAAAGTTCTATCCTACACTACACAGTAATTGGAATAGAATTATTAACAGGTATGTAGGAATGCTTTTACACATGAGACTTACAGATGTGTATTTAATGTATGCAGAAGCTTTACATGCAGCAAATGGAGCAACAGCAATACCAACATCTTATCCTTTATCAGCAGAACAGGCGATTAATACATTACGACTTAGAGTAGGAATCCCTACTGTTCCTTCAGCAATTGTAGCTGATAATAATAAGTTTATGGATGAAT
The DNA here is from genome assembly GCF_001697185.1 of Wenyingzhuangia fucanilytica. Taxonomy (GTDB): domain Bacteria; phylum Bacteroidota; class Bacteroidia; order Flavobacteriales; family Flavobacteriaceae; genus Wenyingzhuangia; species Wenyingzhuangia fucanilytica. Next base: position 1,439,069 of record NZ_CP014224.1, read on the forward strand.
TAAGAAGAGAAAGAAGTGTAGAGTTATCATGGGAGGCACATAGATGGGTAGATATTCGTCGTTGGGGAGTAGCACACTTAGATAAGTATAAAAATAAGACTGAGCTTAGCTTTCCACAAGATCATTCATACTTTGAAGAAAAACTACTTATATCAAGAGTGTGTGAGTATCCAAAGCATTATTGGTTGCCTTTTCAGGCAAATCAAACTCAGATATATGCTGGTTTTGAACAAAACCCAGGATGGTAGAGTTTTGTGATTTTGTTTTAATTAATTTAAAGAAAAAAAAATGAAAATAAATAAATTATATAGGCTATTTACACTATTCTGCCTAACACTATTTTGCTTTTGCGATTTTGCAATAGCTCAAACAACGGGCTCTAGTGCAAATGCAACTGTGGTTGATGAGCAAGGAAATCCTATTAGGAATGTAAATATTTTTGGGCCTAATGGAGTACAAACTATTACAGATGATAATGGAAATTTTGAAGTTGATTTACCTTATGAACAATCAGTAGTTATACAAAAAGAGGGGTTTGAATCAGAACTACTTAAAGTTATTGATTTAACAGGTAAGATTGTCTTAGAAAAATCACCTTTTTTAGCTTCTGAAGATGACGAAATAAAAATGGGAGTTACAACTAAAGACAGACGAGATATTGTAGGTTCTGTTGCTTCTATTAACACAAAAGATCGTGTTGTTTACGACAACACCCAGTGGGTAAGAGATTATATTAACGGTTTAATGTTAGGTGTTAAAGGTTCTGCAAATGTTAGAGGATTAGGTAATGCACTTTTTGTTATTGATGGTGTTATTGGTCGTAATCCCAATATTTTAAATATGCAAGAAGTTGAGCAGATAACAGTACTTAAAGATGCAAATTCGGTTGCTTTATATGGAAGTCAAGGAAGAAATGGGGTAATTATTATCAATACCAAAAGAGGAAAAATAAATCAAAAACAGGTTAATGTAAATGTACTTTCAGGAGTTAGAATGCCAATTTCATTACCTAATTATTTAGGATCTGTTGATTATATGGAACTTTATAATGAGGCTAGAAGAAATGATGGTTTAACAGATTTTTATGCTCCAACTCTTATTGAAGAGTTTAAAAATAGCACAAACAAATATCGTTACCCTGATACAGATTTTTATTCAGATGAGTATTTACGTCCATTTGTTAATACTGCAAATATTGTTGCAGATTTTTCTGGAGGAGATGAAAAAACACAGTATTATGTAAATATGGGGTGGAATCATGACCAATCTTTGGTTAAAATAAATCCAGATGCAAATGTAGGAACTAATAGATTTAATGTAAGGGGAAATATAGATTTTAAAATAAATGATTGGATTACAAGTTCTCTTGATGGTGTTGCTATTTTGAGTAATACAAAAAGTGCTTTATCAAATTTATTAAATAGCGGTACTAGTTTTAAGCCTAATAGTTATGCTCCTTTATTACCTGTTTCTATGATAGATGCAACTGGGAATCCAGCATTGGCTGCTCAATTAAAAGGAGCTGGAATATTTGACGGAATGTTATTAGGAGGATCTCAGCAGTTTCAAAATAATACTCCAATAGCAAATATTATTGGAGGTGGATATCAAAAATCAGTTTTTCGTTCTACACAGTTTAACAATTCTGTAAATTTTGATTTAGATATGATTACCGAAGGGTTGTCTGCTAAGACTTACCTAAGTTTTGATTTTTATGATGCTTATAACATATCTGTAAGAAATGACTATGCTGTTTATGAGCCTACCTGGCAAGATGATAAAATTATTGGTTTAACACCGTTCGGTGGGCCAGATAAAAAGGACTTAACAGAAAATATTAGTACAAATGATTTTGTTTCTAGGTTAGGTTTTTACGGGTTGGTAAACTATAAAAGAACATTTAACAAAAAGCATTCATTCAACAGTACCTTCTTAGGTTACTTTAATTCGCAAAAAGAAAATAATACGATTCAATCAGATATCAACTCACATTTAGGGTTCCAATTAGCTTATGATTATAAGAAAAAAATGTTTGTTGATTTTAGTGCTGCATATGTTAACTCTATTAAATTACCAGATGGAAATAGAACAGCACTTTCACCAACGTTAGGATTGGCATATGCACTTAGTGAAGAACAATTTTTTAAAAATATAGATTTTGTTGACTACTTAAAGATTAAAGCATCGGCGGGAATTATTAATTCAGATTTAGGAATAGATAGTTATTATTTATATGGCGAAAACTTTTCTGATGGTTCTGCATTTAACTGGGCTGATGGACAAAGTACTAATAGAAGACAAAATGTTTCTCAGGGAGCAAATCCAAACTTAGGTTATGAACAACGTGTAGATTTAAATGTTGGTTTTGAGAGTTATTTAATGAAATCAATTTGGTTAGAGTTTAATTACTTTAAATCAGATTTAGACAAACAAGTAACTTTTTTAAATAGTAAATATCCTTCTTTTTATAACACTTTTAAACCTTATGATAATTATAATAAGAATACCTATAGTGGTTTTGAGTTAGGTTTGAATTATAATAAAAATATTAATGACTTTAGCGTTAATCTAGGAGCTAACATTCTTTATAATAAAGCTGAAATAACTAAAAGAGATGAAATAAATGAGTATGCTTACCAAAATAGAGTAGGTACAGCTACTACAGCAATTGTAGGTTTAGTTGATCAAGGTTTTTATTCAGAAAATGATTTTGATGTAGCTGGTAATGGTGATTTATCTTTAAAAAGTAATTTCCCTGTTCCTGCTTTTGGATCAGTTCAACCTGGAGATATAAAATATAAGGATCAAAATGGTGATAATATTATCGATAATAACGATAGAGTTGTTATTGGTATGGGGAATAGCCCTTGGTCTTATGGATTAAATCTTAACCTAAAATATAAAAGACTTAATTTATTTGTGTTAGGAACAGGTCAGATTGGAGGTGAAGCAATGAAGTCTAATAATTACTATAAGGTAAATGGTAATGATAAATATTCTGAAGTTGTTTTAGGGCGTTGGACTCCTCAAACAGCAAATACCGCTACTTATCCAAGATTGTCTTCTGGATCAAATCAAAATAACTTTCAAAATTCAACTTTTTGGATGTATGACAATAGTTTCTTTAAAATCAACCGAGCTCAGTTAACTTATGAATTTAATGAGAAAGTATGTAGTGATTTAGGAATGAAAGATTTTAGTATTAACGTTTCGGGGACTAATCTTTTTGAAATTGCTGAAAATAGAGATGTTCGTCAGTTAAGTATTGGAGGAAGTCCTCTATACAGAACCTTCACGTTAGGTTTAAGAACATCATTTTAATTTAATTATAAATTCAGATAAATAAAATGAAAAATTTAATAAAATATATGTTAGTTGTTTCAGTTTTTACAGGAGTAATTTCCTGTGAAAAACTGGAACCTATTGATGAAAATAGGCTGGATTATGACTATGTTAGTACCGATCCAGAATCTGCAGAAGGAATATTACTACAGGGATATGCTGGTTTAGAAGATCAATATTCTTTTTCAGAAACTGCAACAGATGATGCTGTTAATAATAAATTGAATAACGGATATAAAAGAATGGCTCTTGGGGAGCTGTCTGCTTTATACAATCCTGCTTCAAGTTGGAATAGTTTTGAAAAAGTATTCTATGTTAATCGATTTATAGAAATTGTTGATGCAGGTACTGTACAATGGAATAGAGATGCAGAAATTAATGAATTATTTAATAAACGTTTAAAAGGAGAAGCTTTAGCGTTAAGAGCTTTACATCACTTTTATGTATTACAGGCTCATGCAGGTGAAGCTGCTTCAGGACAATTATTAGGAATTCCATATTTTACAGAGTTTATAAAAGCTGATGGTAATTTTAATATTCCTCGTTTAACTCTTAAAGAATCTGTTAATGCAATAATGAAAGATTTTGATGATGCTCTTGCTTTGTTACCAACAGATTATTCCGATAATTTAGCAGATGTAGATCCATGGTATTCATCTGTTGATTTTGGAAAATACAAAGTAGTAAACGGTTCTCAATATAATTTAAGAATTTCTGGTAGAATTGTAAAAGCTTTAAAAGCACGTTTGGCGCTGTATGTTGCTAGTCCGTCTTTTTTTAATGGTCAAGAAGGTTATTATAATATTGCTGCTGATGTTTCAAGTGAATTATTAAATAGTATTGGTGGTGTTGCTGGTTTAGCAGCTGATGGTCTAGAGTTTTATGCATCAGATAATGATTTAAGTGGTGATGAATTGTTATGGCGTAGTTCAGTAGGAGGAAGTAATTCAACATATGAGAAAAGAATGTTTCCACCTTCTGTAAATGGTACTGGAGAGGTAAATCCAACTCATAATTTAGTGATGTCTTTTCCAATGAAAAACGGATTTCCAGCAACAGTTACAAATGGTTTCGATCCTCAGGATCCATACACAAATAGAGATCCTCGTTTAGAAAAATATATTGTAGTTAATGGATCTTCTTTTGGAGGAGGAGTTATTAATACAGGTTACGGAGGTAAGATTGATAGACTAGATTCTATTTCTGAATTTTCAACAACCACGGGGTATTACCTAAAGAAATTACTTCGTCCTGATGTGAGAATTAATAATGATGGAACTACATCTGATCAAAAACATGTAAATGTTTATTTTAGATATACGGAATTATTTTTAATATTAGCAGAAGCTGCTAATGAAATTGGAGGGCCAGATCATCAGGTAAACGGAATTTCTGCTCGTGATGTTATTGCTGCCATCCGTAATAGAGCAGGAATAACACAACCAGATGTTTATTTAACAACCATTACAACTCAATCTGCTATGCGAGATCTTATTAGAAATGAACGTCGTATTGAATTAAGTTTTGAAGGACATAGATTTTGGGATCTTAGACGTTGGGGAACATCCTTAAACGAAACAGCAAAAGGTTATTTTAATGATGGTAGTAACTATGTAGAACTGCCTTCTGTTGAAATAAGGAATTATCCAAGTCATGCTGTTTATATGCCAATTCCAAATTCAGAAACACTAAAATTTCCTGAAATACAACAAAATAAAGGTTGGTAAAACCATTAGGTATTATAAAAGAATCATAAAATATTAGAAAGATATGAAAACAAAATTATTAATAATATTCGCTTTAGCTTTTAGTATAATTGCTTGCGAAAATCAGGATATAGAGTTTGAAGATTTTGGTTCAACCTCAGTTTATTTCCCATTTCAGACTCCTATTAGAACTTTAATTTTAGGAGAGTATGATTTAGGTTTTAATGAAAATGACAATAATCATAGATTTGAAATAGGTGTGACTATGTCTGGAGTCTATGAAAATAAAAAGGATAGAAAAGTGTATTTTGAATTAGCCCCTGAGTTAATAGATACCCTTTTAATTGGAGCAGATACTATAAATGTACAATCATTACCTTCTCAATATTATACTATTGAGCAAACTAGTCCAGTAACAATACCATCAGGTTCAATTAAAGGACGCATTCCGGTACAGCTTAAAGATGCTTTTTTTGATGATCCACTTTCATTTGCGTCAGAAAAAGATGTTCATTATGTAATTCCATTAAAAATCACAAAATATGAAGGGTTAGATTCTCTTTTAACTGGTGTTCCTATGGTTGCAAACCCTGTAAAGGTAAAACCTGAAGATTGGGAAACTGCTCCAAAAGATTACACTCTTTTTGGAATTAAATTTATGAATAAGTATCAAGGAATGTATTTACGAAGAGGTGCTGATGAAATGACCGATGCTGGTGGACAAAAAGTAACGACTGAATATAGAGATGAATATGTAGTAAGAGATGAATTAGTTGAAATCATGACTACTGGAAAAGATAATGTTGAATTGTCTAATGTGGTTCGTAGAGGAGCACTTTCTAGTCCAGGGAATGTGAATATTGAATTAGAATTTGATCAAAATGGAGATTGTAACATAGTTAGTTTTGATAATGATCCATATAATGTATCGGGATCAGGAAGGTTTGTAAAAGATGGTGACGAATGGGGTGGAGAAAAACGTGATGTAATTCACCTTGAGTATAATTATACAGATACAGTTAATAACGAAACTCATAAAGTAAATGATACTTTAGTCTTGAGAAATAGGAATGTTAAATTCGAAGAGTTTGTAGTTAATTTAAATAAATAGTTTTTTTCATAATTTACAATAGAGTATAAAAAATAGTGGGAGTTTACTCTCACTATTTTTTTTATACTTTCTTTTCTATCCAATCAGTTGTATTTATTAATACAGAGGGAATTACTTTTATTAAAATTTTCTCTTTTCATGTCGTTAATAATTAAGCAAAAAAAAGCTGCTATAAAAAGCAGCTTTTTCTTTTGTAAATAGATCTTTTTAGGGTTGTTTATGTTAAGATGTTGGAACTTTTTTCACGACTTTGTTAACACCATCCCATAAAATTTCTGCTTCACCACCATGACAACGATAAGCACCAAAACGAATTTTTGCTTGTAATGCACGTTCAGGGCTAGGTACATCCCAATTGTAATCTGTGGCTCCAATTCTTACGTTTACATAATGTCTTCTACTTGTCCCTGATCCAGTAAAACCATTTTCTATTTTAAAAAACTTTCTGGTATTCGCAGGTATGTTTGTTAAATAAACCAATTGTCTTCCGGTAACTCCTGATCCTCCTCTTTCTGTTATTTCTTCTCTATAAATATCATAAGATACTTGTGTACTTCCAGAAAAGATAGGTTTAGCTACAATTAAACATATTGCTGGGTCTGCAGATCCGCCACCTCCAGAGTGTTTGCCTTTTGCTTGGGCTATATATGTTCCTGATTTATCTCTTATATCATCACGGTCATATGAGTCACTTAGATGTCCTGCTCTTTTTATTGTTACATATCCTGTAAAACGAACATAACTTCCATCCCCTATATCATTAGAATTAATGGATGGTGTTGTTCGTTCTATTCTCGGTTGTAAATCATCGATATGATTGGTACCTGCAGCTATTTTGTATACTCCATAAGTTCTATTGTTAAAAGTTGTTTGTGAGTAATCTGCAAAACAGGTTCTGTCATCAATTATTTTATTCACGTTTTTATTTACATCAAAGCCTGCGGTATACTCATATTCTCTATCTGTATTTTTAAATTGATCAAAACACTTAGAGTTATTGGTAACCTTATTTAAGGTGTTTGTTGAATAAGTAGAATTCGAACCTGAAGTTTCTTTTTCGCCAAAAGTAATTTCGTTTTCACTAGAACAAGAAGCAATAAGTCCTAGTGGTAGAATAATAAGTTTAGATAATTTGTTTTTCATTTTGTTTGTTTTTTTTTGGTGTTTAAGTATTGAATTGATAAATAATAGATCTATTTATTACTAAATTCATACTTACTTATAGTTTATCTGTCCTGTCTTGTACTGATGATTTTGTTTTGTGTTAGACACGGTTTTACTCTTTATTAAGGTTTATGCAATAAAGAAATTTTGAGGTTTTAAAATTTATTCAATCAATTGATGAGTTGCTTATCAATGATAACAAACAGGTTACTCGAAAAAAATAATGAAGGATAACTGTTTATTGAATAATAGAATTAAGCAAGACAAATCAGGACAGATTCACAAATACCATTTACTATGTTTAACAGCTAGTTTGCTTATTGTTTTTTGATAGGATAGTTTAGAAAGCAATAGTTTTTAATAAATAGTATGGAGGATATAAATTGGGTTTTTCAATTATTAGGCCGTATGCATCCTTTATTGGTGCATTTTCCGGTAGGGTTATTAGTTGTTGCTTTATTTCTTGAAATTCTTTCGTTTAGAGATAAAAAAAGTGAATTGCGTGGAGGTATCAAATGGATGGTTTACTTAGGTGCTTTATCTGCTTTTTTTTCTGCAGTTTTTGGTTGGCTACTACGTACCCAAGAAAATTATAGTGGTAGCTTGGTTAATAATCACCAGTATACAGGAATAGCAACAACTGTTTTGGCTGTAATTACTGCTTTTGTTTTAAGAAATACTTTAAATAAAAAAAATAAAGATTTACGTTTATATAGATTGATGCTTATGATAACAGTTGTTGTTTTAAGTATTGCAGGACATTTAGGAGCAAATTTAACCCATGGTGAAGATTATTTAACTGCTGTTTTGCCAAGTAAAAACAATCGTTATAATGATAAAAAATCAGAAGAGTTACTTTCTGATTTAAAAAAAACAGAAACTTTATCCGAATTACAACTAGATAAATTAAATCTAGAAGTCAGGGGGATATTTGCACATAAATGTTATCAATGTCATAGTGAAAACAAACAAAAAGGAGAGCTAATTCTAGAGCATAAGGAAGGTGTTTTTAAAGGAGGTAAGTCTGGTCCATCTATTGTTGCAGGAAAACCAGAACAAAGCGAAGTTTATAGAAGAATTACACTTCCTGCTGGTCATAAAAAAGTAATGCCAACCAAAGGAAAACTATTAACTGCTAACGAAATTGCTTTGGTTAAGCTTTGGATTCAAAAAGGAGCACATTGGTCCGATAAAGAAGTTAAGGTGTTTCCAGAAGCAGCATTGGCACTTCATAAACCTACGTTACCAAAAGTAGAAGAACAAAACCATCCTGTAGATAAATTAATTGATAAATATTTTGATACTCATCAATTAGATTGGCCAAATGTAGTTGATGATAGAACTTTTATAAAACGTGTTTATATGGATGTTATAGGATTGTTACCAGATCCTAATGCTATTCAAAAATTTATACAAGATGAAACTACTAATAAACGTGAAGAGTTAATAGATTTTCTGCTTAATGACGATAAAAACTACACACAACATTGGCTAAGTTTTTGGAATGATTTACTAAGAAATGATTATAGTGGAACTGGATTTATTACTGGAGGAAGAAAACAAATTACAGGTTGGTTATATAAATCTTTAATAAATAATCACTCTTATGATCAAATGGTCAAAGAATTAATAAACCCTGTAAAAGGTTCAGAAGGGTTTATTAAAGGGATTCAATGGCGTGGAGTTGTAAATGCAAGTCAAAGAACAGAAATGCAAGCAGCACAGAACATAGGACAATCTTTGTTAGGAGCAAATGTTAAATGTGCTTCATGTCATAATAGTTTTGTTAGTAATATGACTTTAGATCAGGCTTATGGTTTTGCAACTATTTTTTCAGATTCTATACTTGAATTAAACCGCTGTGATAAACCTATTGGAAAAATGGCAAAACCTAATTTTTTATACCCTGAATTAGGTAGTGTTGATGATAAAACAGTAAAGGAACGCTTGGTAAAATTATCTAAGGTAATGGTGCAAAGAGAAAACGGAAGATTGTATCGTACTTTAACCAATCGTTTTTGGGATCGCTTAATGGGGAGAGGTATTATTGTTCCTCTTGATGAAATGGATAATACTCCTTGGAATGCTGAGTTGTTAGACTGGTTAGCTGCTGATTTTGTAGATTCAGGTTCAGACTTAAAACACTTGTTAAAACAAATTTTAACATCAAAGGCGTACCAACTACCAGTAGTAAATTATCAAAAAATAAAAGAGGTTAAAGATAATTATGTTTTTAAAGGACCTGTTTTAAGACGTTTGAGTGCAGAGCAATTCTCAGATGCCGTAAGTCAGGTTATTTCTCCTCTTTATAAGGCTGTTGAATATAATCCTAATGGCGAAAAAATAAATGCACAACGTGTATGGCATAAAGAAATGAGCGTTAATCGGGTGGTACTTCCTGAACCAGGAAAGAGATATTTCAGAAAAAGTTTTAATCTATCTAAAATAGATATAAGATCTGCTAAAGTTTTAATTTCTGTAGATCATAGTTATCAATTGTACTTAAATGGAAAAAAAATATCTGAAGCTGATGATTGGACTAAAGTAAATAAGTTAGATGTTTCTTCTTATTTAAAATTAGGACAAAATACCATTGCTATTAAAGGTGAAAACGAAGGGACTATAGGAAACCCAGCAGGAGTTTTGTTTTCTATGCAAATTATTTTTCAATCAGGAGAAAAGTTATATATAAACTCAGATGAGAGTTGGAAAAGTACAGATCAATTGCCAAATAAAACATGGGTAACTAATCAATTTGATGATAAATCGTGGAATCTAGTTAAAAATTATGGCACTCAAAATTGGGGACATTTAATCAATTTTACATTTAAAAATAAAGAAGGAACATTTGCAAGAGCAAGTCTTGTAAAACAACATCCTTTTATGAAAGCTTTAGGTAGGCCAAGTAGAGAAATTGTAACCACTTCTAGAGAGGAACAAGCTACATTATTACAAGCTTTAGAGTTAACAAATGGAGCTTTTTTTAATAGAACTTTAGAAGTTGGAGCTCAAGAATGGATTGATAATTACGGTCATAATAGTAAAAAAATTATAGAGGAATTATATTTAAGAGCATTGGGAAGAAATCCTACTAAGGAAGAAAAGAATATGCTAATGAATGCCTTAGGAGATCATCCACAAAAAGAGCAATTACAAGATGTCTTTTGGGCGATTTTAATGTCTCCAGAATTTCAGTTTATCTATTAAATAAATTTTTCATTAAACATAAAAGGATATGGAACTACATAATTCACGTAGAGAATTTATAAAAAAAATGGCAGCAGCTAGTTTAGCCACTTCGGCAAGTAGTATTCCTTTGGCTAGCTTTTTAAGTTCATGTTCACCGGAAGTTCAAAAAAGAGCAGCTACAGCTGATACTGTTATTTTGTTGTGGATGGCTGGAGGAATGGCACATACAGAAACCTTTGATCCAAAAGCATATGTTCCTTATGAAAAAGGATTAAATATGAATAGGGTTTTAAGTACTTTTCCAAAAATACCTACTGTAGTTGATGGACTAGAGTTTTCAGAGGGTTTAGAATCTATAGGAAGTGTTATGGATAAAGGTGCTATTATACGTTCGTATAAATCAGCTGACCTTGGGCATATATTACATACTCGTCATCAATATCATTGGCATACTTGTTATGAACCACCACAATCTGTACAGGCCCCTCATATAGGTGCTTGGATAGCCAAAGAGCTTGGACCAGCTAATCCTGTAATTCCTCCTTTTATTTCAATTGGTCAACGTTTTACTATGGGAGAGGCTGAAGAATTAAAAGCTTTTCATTCCGCAGGTTTTTTAGGTACTGAATTTGGTCCTTTTTTAATTCCTGATCCTTCAGGAGGTTTAGAAAGTGTCCGTCCGCCACAGGGAATGTCTTTAAAAAGGTTTGAGGCTCGCTATAAATTGTTTAAAGAATTAGCGAACAAGAATAAAGTCATGGAGCAAGCAAGTGATTATCAACGTGAATCTTTAATGAGATCTATGGAGCAATCTTATCGCTTATTAAATTCCCCAGAAGCTAAAGTGTTTGATTTGTCACAAGAACCCAAAGAAGTTTATGATACATATAATACGGGACGTTTTGGCTTAGGATGTTTGTTGGCAAAACGTTTGGCAATGAATGGTGGGAGGTTTATTAGTGTGTCTACAGAATATGAGCCTTTTTTAGGATGGGATACTCATGAAAACGGGCATACACGTGCAAAAAAAATGAAACAATTAATAGATAAACCGGTAGCTCAATTAATTAAGGATTTAGATGAAAGTGGACATTTAGATAGAACACTAGTTATTTTAGCGAGTGAATTTAGTCGTGATGCCATTATGGAAGGTAGACCAGGTGAAACGGTTAAAGATCAAGTTTCAAGACAGCCAGATGTTATTAATGATGAAAAATTTTATGGAATGCATCGTCATTTTACAGATGGAAGTTCCATTCTTATGTGGGGTGGAGGTGTTAAAAAAGGATTGATTTATGGAAAGACTGCAGATGAACGTCCATGTTGTTCTATAGAGAATCCGGTTGTTATAGATCAGGTACACCAATCAGTTTATCATGCTTTAGGAATAGATCCACAAACTCATTATGAAATAGAAAGTAGACCTTTTTATACTACCCCAGATGGAAAAGGAAAACCCATTTTAGATTTATTTGGAAATCCAATTACAAAATCGGTTTAAAAACAAACGGAATTTCTATTAAAATTACATCAAAATGAAACGTAGAACATTTATAAACACCACCGCAAAAGCTGGAGCAGGTATAGTTGCCATTCCACATTTTAATATTTTAAAATCTAAGCCTAAATTATCAGACTCTGTTATTGGTCATGGAGATTTTAAATATAGGATACATAAATCATGGGGTGATTTAGATAGAACAACAACTCCCGTAAAGAATTGTCATGAAATGGTGATGGATTCTAAAGGAAGGCTTATTATGGTTGGTGATGATGTTCATAATAATATTTTGATTTATGATAAATCAGGAAAATTGTTAGACTCATGGGGAATCCGTTACAAAGGAGGTCATGGTCTTTCGTTATGGAATGATGGATCAGAAGATTTTCTATTTATTTGCGATACCAATGGAAGCCTGATAAAAACGACTACTGATGGTAGAGAGTTAATGTTGATTGGTCACCCATCAGAATATGGGGCTTATAAAAAAGAGGATCCTTTTAAACCTACAGAATCTGCTATTGCACCTAATGGTGATATTTATATTGCCGATGGTTATGGATCCAATTACATATTACAATTTACTAAAGATGGTGAGTTTGTCAGAAAAATTGGTGGAGGTAGAGGTGTCGGAGAAAATCAATTCCAAACAGCACATGGTGTTTGTATAGATAATAGAGGAAGTGGAAATCCAACATTGTTAATTACTTCGAGAGCAGCCAATTGTTTTAAGCGTTTTACTTTGGATGGAAATTATATAGAAACAATTTCACTTCCTGGAGCTTTTGTGTGTCGCCCTGTAATTCATAATGACAATTTATACTCAGGAGTATGTTGGTCTTCGGATATAAAATTTGAAGAAGGTAATATGAAAACTCATCCTACTCGTACTAGTAAACAGTCTGGATTTGTTACAATTTTAGATAAGAGTGGAAAGGTAGTTTCTAATCCTGGAGGAACAAAACCTACTTATAAAAATGGAGAACTACAAACCATGTTACAAAGTCAACCAATATTTAAACACTGTCATGATGTTTGTGTAGATAATGATGAAAATTTATATGTGTGTCAGTGGAATGCAAATAAAGCATATCCTATTAAACTAGAGAGGGTTTAAACTCTTTGTAAATGTCGTAACAGTACAGAATAGTTATAATTATAGTCATCATTAAATTTGAACAATTCCCTTTAAATTAAAAGAAAGATGTTAAATAAGTTATTTGTTTTTTGTTTTACAATGTTAATGTCAACAATGTTTTTTGCTCAAGATTATCCATTTAGTCTACCATCAGGCATGGAAGCTACAATTAACATAACGTCTTCTTCAAAAGAAGTTTATAATAATTTATTGTTAGGAACAAATACGCATCATTTTTCAACCACAACAGAAAAGAATTTAATAAACAAATTAGAACCTATAACCATAAGATTTCCGCATGGTTTATGGGCTAATTGGTATGATTGGCGACGTGATGTTACTAGACTATTTGGAACAGAAAGTTTTGAATATAAACAGGGAACTAATGAGACAATTAAAACAAAAACAGTTGATAAGTTAGCAAATATTAAAATATTTGACACCAACAATATAAAAGTAGGAATAGACGGACTGACAAGTTTAAATGCAACTAGAGAATCCAATACAGGTAAAGGGTTTGATATGATGTGGACATTTAATATGAGTGCCGATGGTATTGATTTTAATAACGGATGTCCAGAAACCATTGCACGATACGATGATTTGATTGCTAGAGGCTTTGAAGTAAAAGCTGTTGAAATGGGTAATGAATGTTTTTATCCAGGACAAAGAAGTTCTATTATACCCAATGCCGAAGATTATATTGCTAGAGCAAAAGCTATGTCGGCAGCACTTAAAGCCAAAGATTCAAATATTAAAGTGTCTATTCCATTGTTAAGAAGAGATAATTGGGCTAATCCTAATTGGAATACTGATTTAACAGAAGACTTAACATATTTTGATGCGGTTACCGTACATACCTATGTAGGTTCAGATCCAGACGATGCTACAAATAGCGATGAAGCATACGGAACTGCACTTACTGCTCGTAAACACCTAGGGAATTCTATTTATGATTATGCTCATCAAGTAACTCCTAATAAACCTATTTGGTTAACTGAGTGGGGAGTAAAATCTGGTGGGCCAAATGCGGTCTCTGCTTTAGGTATGGTAGATTGCTATATTTTTATGAGTGAAAACCAAGATGTTTTTGAGCGTGCTAATTGGTTTAGTGTAAATGGACAATTAAACTCACATTATGTTTGGGAAACTTATATTTCTCCAAGTGGTGTTGAGCGACCAAGAATTAAATATCCTTTAGAAAAAACATTGTTTGGTTCGGCTTATGAAATTATTCGCTTGGCACTTGAAAATACTACATTGGTTGAAAGTAATATACAAGTACCTAATTTGGTTGATGGAGTAAAAGCTGTGAATGCCAGAGTAGTTGTTAAAGATGGGAAAACGTCCGTTTTTGTGGTAAACCTTAGCAACCAAGATGTTCCTTTTAATGTAAATATTGATGGGGCTGCATATACAGGTTCTACAGTTCATAAAGCTATGTCATTTAACAGTATGGACGAAGAAAGAGCTATTGGGATAGATGTAGATCCATTAAGTTTAGTTAGTCAAGGAAGTGGAGCTATTACTTTACCAAAATTTTCAATAAACATTATTGAGCTAACTAATGCTTTGTTATCCACTTCAGAAATTACAAAACAAGAGGAGGTAAGTATATATCCTAACCCTAACCAAGGAACATTTAAAATAAAACTGAAACACGGAAAATCTGTAAAATACAGTATTTATTCCGCAAATGGTGTAGAGCTTCAAAAAGGAAATATTGAATCAACCAAGGAGATTAACTTAAACCATAATCAAACGGGGATTTATATATTGAAAGTAGAAGGGAATCAGGGAGTTTCAACACACAAAATAGTGGTTAAATAAGTCCATAAAACCATTTAATAAGTAGTTAGTTTACTTAATATATAAGTAAGATAATACATAAAATTAAAACTGTAATAATGAAAAAAAATCAATTACTACTATCTATTTTACTATTAGCTTTTTTGTGCTTCTCTTGTAAAGAGAAAAAAACGCTAAACACATCATTGTCTTTTAACAAGTTATTAATTAACTCAAAAACAAACCCAACTACTATTGAAAGTGAAACTCCTCTTTTTTCATGGGAAATAAAAGCAGAAGGTTTTCATAAATCTCAATCTACATACCATGTATTGGTGTCATCCTCAAAAGAAAAATTGAATAATAATGAAGGGGATATATGGAACTCTAAAGAACAGAAAATCTCACAATCTACTTATGTAAAATATCAAGGTAAAAAGTTAGAGCCTTTACAAACTTATTATTGGAAAGTAAAAATTTGGGATGAAGCAAACCAAGCATCAAATTGGTCTGAGCCACAAAGTTTTCAAATGGGGTTAATGAACAATGAAAACTGGGGAGCATCAAAATGGATTACTTTAAACAAAGATATTAGAACTTCAGAACATCGTTTTCGTGAATATAAAACAGGAAAGATGAAAAAAGCAAAGCCGGTTGATGGGTTTGCTGCAAGTTATTTTAGAAATGAGATAAATCTTAATAAAGATATTGAAAATGCGCAAGTTTATATTTGTGGTTTAGGTTATTATGAATTGTATTTAAATGGTAATAAAGTAGGTGATCATGTATTAGATCCTGCACCATCAAACTATGATAAACAAGCTTATTATGTGAATTACGATATTACGGAACAGATAAAATCTGGTAAAAATGCTTTTGGAATTATATTAGGAAATGGTTTTTATGGACAAAATATTTCTTGGAATCGTGATCCAGAATCCAATAAATCAGGAGTGTCTTACGGTCCACCTACGGTACGTTGTTTGGTAAAGCTAAATTATGTTGATGGATCATCATCAGATTTTTACACAGATAAAACATGGAGAGAAGCTACAGGTCCTATAGTATTTAATAATATTTATGGAGGTGATACCTATGATGCACGTTACGAATTAGGTAATTGGACAAGTGTTGGTTATGATGATCATTCATGGGGAAATGCGAAGGAAGTTCATCCTAAAATAAATAAAATAAGTGCACAACAAATACCTGCCATTAAAAAATTAAAAGAGTTTAACCCTACAAATGTCTTTCAAGCACCAGATGGTGATTGGATTGTAGATTTTGGGCAAAATATTGCAGGTTGGATAAAATTAAATGTGACTGAAAAAGAAGGTCAACTTATAGAAATCACAACTGTAGAAACATTATTAAGAAATGGAAAAGACATTTTTCAAGGTTCTACAGGAGGTGGAGCTAATGGCATGCCTCAAATTTATAAATACATCTGTAAAGGAAATAAAGAGGAAAGCTGGGAACCAAAATTTAGTTATCATGGATTTAGGTATGCTAAAATAAAAGGCTTATCAAAAAAGCCAGATGCTAACACTATTAAATCTGTTTTGGTAGCTACAGATATTCAAGAAAAAGGAAGTTTTAAATCTAATGACTCTCTTTTTAACAAAATGCATAGTATTAGTAAATGGACTATAGAAGATAATGTTCATGGTATTCCAGAAGATTGCCCTCATCGTGAAAAATGTGGATGGTTAGGTGATGCACATGCTTTTTGTGAATATGCATTGTATAATTATGATATGTATGATTTTTATAAAAAGTATATGGAAGATATACGTACACAAATGCGACCAACAAAAGGGCATAACAATCCTGAAATTAAGTTTCAGGTACCTACTATGATTGCACCTGGAAAACGTACCTCTACGTATGCTAAGATAGATTGGGGTGTGGCTACAATGTATTTGCCTTGGTACAATTATTTATATTATGGTGATGATGCTATAGTAAAAGAATACTACGAGGAAATGAAAAATTTAACCAACTTTTATCTCAATTTTAAAGGTAAAAATGGCATTATGCAAGACGGTATGGGAGATTGGTGTCCACCACGATGGGATAGAAGACTAAATCCAAGTGCTATGGAGTGTGATCCTATAATTTCTGCTAATGCATATTTTTATGATGTTTTAGGAATCATGGAAAAGTTTGCTGAGATAAATAATGATAAAGATTTTTCTCAAAAAATGAAAAATGAAAAAAACGCTTTAAAAACAGCCTTTAATAAAGAGTTTTTAGTGAATATTAATGATACGGAAAACAAATGGTATCAAAGTCAAACAGCAACTGTACAGGCTTTACAATTTGGTTTAGCACCAGAAAACGAAATTGAAAACATTGTAAATGGTTTGGTGTATGATATTGTTCAGGTTAAAGGAGGTCATCATTCTACAGGAATTCATGGTAACAGATATATTTATACGGTTTTAAGTAAGTACGGAAAAGCAGATTTGGCATATGAAATTTTAACAACTCCAGATTTTCCGAGTCAAATCTATATTATGAATTCAGGTTTTACCACATGGCCAGAACGTCAGTTTGAGTGGGAAACTATGGAGGGACCAACCAATTCTTTAAATCATCCAATGCATAGTGGTTTTGCTGCGTATTTCTTTGAGTCTTTAGGAGGAATAAAGTCTTCTAAAACTCAAGTAGGTTATAAAATGTTTACTGTAAAACCAGAATTCCCATCAAAAATTAATAAAACTACTGTTGACGTACCTACACCTTATGGTACCATTCATAATAGTTGGGAGTTAAAACAGAATGATTTAGTAATGAAATTAGAAGTGCCTTTTAATACAAAAGCTAAGCTTGTTTTAACTGAAAAAGAACTGGAAACATTAACTATTAATAATGAGCTTTTAATAGATGTTAAAGAAACATACAATTTAGAAGTTGTAGAAAATACGAACGTAATTTTAGGTTCAGGTAATTATCAAATTAAGTATAAAAAGTTTTAATAAATTTTAAAAAGAAGAAGATGTCGTATTCAGGAGTATATAAAATATTAATGGTTATATCAGCAGCAACTTTTTTTGCTTGTAATTTAAAACCCAAAAAAAATACAATACCAACTAAAGAAATAGTCAAAGTACAAACAGGTAGTTGGGGAGATCAAGGAGATGGAACTTATATCAATCCTATCCTAAATGCAGATTATCCAGATTCTGATATAGAGCAAGTAGGAGATACTTATTATATGATTACTTCCAAACAACACATGTCTCCAGGAATGCCAATTTTGGAATCTAAAGACATGGTAAACTGGACTAATGTAGGGCATGTTTTTAATAGCTTGTCATGGGCACCTGAGTACAATTGGGATAGAATGAATGGTTATTCTTTTGGAGTTTGGGCTGGAGATTTTGCATATCATGAAGGTACTTGGTATTGTTACCAAATAGATTACCAACACGGTTTAATGGTTTCAACAGCAAAGGATATTAAAGGACCGTGGAGCAAACCTATTTTTATGCTATCTAAATCTAAAGTTTTAGATGATCCGGCTGTATTTTGGGATGAAGAAACTCATAAAGCTTATGTTATTGTAAATACGGCAGGAAAACAAAAAGGCGCAAATAATACTATTGAAGGAAACGAAAATAGAATTTATGAAATGAGTTGGGATGGTACCAAAATTTTGGATGAAGGAAAATTGGTATACACAGGAATGGGAGCAGAAGCTGCTAAAATTTATAAAATAGATGGTGTTTGGTATATCTTTTTAGCACAATGGACCATTGGAGATAAGTCTACAAAACCAGGGGTTAAAAATCCTAAAAATGATAGGAAACAAATTGTTTTACGTTCAAAAGAAAGTATTTATGGCCCGTATGAAGTAAAAACGGTTTTAGAAAAAGGAACAGTATTTAATAATCGAAGTGCAAGTCAAGGAGCATTAATGCAAGCTCCAGATAAATCTTGGTGGTATATGCATCAATTAATTCAAAATGATGATATTCCGTTTCAAGGTCGCCCGCAATGTTTAGAACCTGTAAATTGGGTAGATGGTTGGCCTATTATTGGGGTTGATGAGGATAATGATGGTATAGGAGAACCTGTAAAACAACATAAAAAACCTATAGAAGGTTACCCAATTTCAGCTCCAAGTTCAGACGATGATTTTTCATCAGCTAAGTTAGGATTGCAATGGGAATGGAATCATAACCCAAGAAATAGTCATTGGTCTTTAACAGAACGAAAAGGTTGGTTGCGTTTAAAAGCAAGTAAAGTATTGCCTAATAAAAAAGGTTATGGACCCAATATTAATGAGTGGACAAATAATGATGGTTCTGATTCAGATTTCTGGAGAGCATCTAATACTTTAAGTCAACGTATTATGGGAATTACTACAGGAACTGCTGTGGCTAAATTTGACATATCAGGTATGAAACCACATCAATTAGCTGGATTTGTGCGTTATGGAGGAGTCTTTAATTTATTAGGTATTGAGGTTGATGCACATGGTAAAAAGCATTTGTTTTATATGAATCCTATGGCAGAAAAGGTAACAGGGCCTGAATTAACAGGGAATGATTTATATGTAAAAACATCTAACAATAGTAATCAAGCAACTTATGAATATAGTTTTGATGGAAAAGATTTTAAATCTTTTGGTCCTACGTTTACCATTGCTTTTGGAAAATGGACAGGTGATAGATTAGGTTTTTTCTCATGGAATGAAAAAGAAGATGCAGGTTACATTGATGTAGATTGGTTTACATATGACTACGATGGACCTAAGGCAACTAATAAAGAATAAAACTATTGTATAATCTAAATAAAACTAAACAATGAAAACAATAAAATATAATAATATTATTTATAATATACTTTTCATCTTTTTTATATCATTTCTTCTAGCATGTTCTAACGATGTCCAAAAAGAAATTAATGAAGTAGAATCTGATGAGGAGGAAACAGAAGAAATTATTATAGATCCAGCTAAAGCAGTTCATATTAATGCAGGGTCGGTAGTAGGACAGATGTATAATTTTTGGTCTACTAGACCTATGGTTAATCAAACACGTTTTAATAGTTCTAGTTTTGTTGCTAGTGTAAATGAGGTTAAGGATTATGTAGAAAGTTATAACCTAGTAAGGGTATTAGGAGGAAGAAAAGATGATTTAAATACCTTTTACAAAGGTGTTGATGCTTCAGGGAAGATTATCACAGATTTTAGTGGTTTAATTTCTAGTATGCGAGGTTTTATGCAAACAGGTCTAAAACCTAGAATAGTTTTAGATAACGTGCCATGGGAGATGAGTGGAGAGAGAATAGAAGATACTTATGGAAACTCTAAACCTGCAAATGATTATGGTATTTGGAGGCAATATATAAATGCTTTTTTACAAACTTTGATAAATGAGTTTGGAATGCATGAAGTTAAAACTTGGCGATTTAGAGTAGCAACAGAACCTAATTACACTCCGAGTCACTGGAGAGGAACTAGAGATGAATATTTTAAACACTATGATATTACTGTAGATGAAGTTTTAAAAGTAATTCCTGATGCTATTATTGGTCCAGGAAATTTACTAACAGAAAACGTTGCAGAGTGGACTACAGATATTATTGATCATTGTGCTACAGGTACAAATTATGCAACAGGTGAAACAGGAACTAGAATGAACTTTTTCTGTCTTTCTTATTACGAGAAAATAGATCAAAACACAGTAAGGTTTCATGAAGTTGTAGAGCCTTATAGAGCAAAATTAAATAGTTATCCGCAGTTTAGTGATATTCCTTTTGATATTCAAGAATTTGGAATGTTAAGAGATGAAAATTCAGTAAGAGGTATTAGTTTAAATGATGCAACAGAGCTAGGAGCAAGTTGGTATGCTACAATAGCAGATTTGGCCTATCAATATAGAATTACAGAAATATATGATTGGGGGCAAGAAGTAGAGGGGAGTGATTTACGACAAGCTAGAAATAATGTAACCAAAATGCTCCAAAAAATGGAAGGAGGAAATAGAGTAGAGGCTATAGATAATGTTAATGGATATAATGGTGTTATACCTGTGGTAAAAGGAGATGTTATTTATTTATTAGTGTATAACCACAATACAACAAGAAACAGTAGTTCAAAGCAAACCCTTTATCCTGTGATTAATGGCGGATTGGTTTCTGGTAGTACAAAATGGAAAATGAATGAATATACTATTGATGCAAACCATGGAGTGTTTATGCATGAACTTTATAAAGATGTTAGAGCAGCAGGTGTAGGTGAGAAAACGAATGGACGTATTTATGGGAATAGACCTTCTGATCGTTTTGAAGATGGTTGGAAAGATGTTTTAAACGCAAACATCAATAAATACCAAATCCTGGCACAATTGCCACAAACAACTACAAACTCGATTATAAATACCAAAGATGATAAAATCACATTAAAAGTAGATTTAGAAGCACATAGTGTTAAGTTAATTGAGTTACGTCCTTATTAAATAATTATAAGATTTAATTTTATTATAAATATAGAAGGTCAGAATATTATTATTCTGACCTTTTTATATGAAATATCTGTCGGTACTGAGCAGTACAGTAATCACGTTTGTTAAAATTATCTTGCTTAAATTATAAAATAGTTAATTATGAAATTAAGGTTTGTTTTTTTAACGTTTGTTCTGTCAACATTAACGAGTTTTTCACAAATAAAACATGGTTTAAGAGATGAACAAGGTCGTCATGTAATTTCAAGAGGATTTGTAATCAATACAAATGACCACAAAGGAGAAGTGTTTTTTAACAGTGATGATTATGTTAGAATGGTTAGAATGGGAGCTAACACTCAAGTAATACGTTTAGAGTTGGGGAAATTAAGTAGCTTTCCTGGAGGAAAATTAGACACTAATTATCTTAACAAATTAGATTCACTGGTTACTTTAGGTAAAAACTCGGGTATGAAAACAGTTTTTAAAATGACCGTTTATGGAGTGAGAAAATTTGTTTGGGAAGAGTTCTGGAAAAACGAAAAAAACGAATATGACACCTATATTGATGCTTGGAAAGTAATTTGGAAAAGATATGCAAATAATACATCTGTATTGGGATATGATGTGGTAAATGAACCAAGAAAATTAACCATGGATATCTCATATTCAGATCTTACTAAAAAATACTTGATTCCTTTATATCAAAAAATTATAGATGAAAGTCAAAAGATAAACGAAGATAAGATGATTCTTTTCCAGTCTATTTTTATGAATAAAGGAGAGGCTATAGATAACAATCAATATGCGGAAGTTACAGTACCTATAAATAGAAAAAATATTCTTTTTGCACCTCATATTTATCAAGGTAAAATTGATTTAATAAAACCTGTCATGGATCGTTTTGATGAGGAGTCTAAAATGCTAAAAACACCTATTTTTATTGGAGAATGGGGAATGCCAACTTTTGCGGTAACAGATACTATTCTTGAAGGAAATTTAGGACAATTAAAATACAGAGAACTTTATATAAAAACAGCTGAGGTTTTTGATCAAATGGGAGTAGGTTCTATAAAAGCTTGGTTTTTAGGAAATAGAAGTATGCAAAACTTTCTGCCAGGAGGTCTATCAACATGGGCTATATTTAGCGATAAAACAGCTGCAGGAACCGTAGAGCGTAAATATATTACAGATATTATTGCAAGACCTTTTCCACAAGTAATTGCAGGAGATATTTATTCTTTTATGTTTCATCATGCTACTAGAACATTAGATTTAAACATCAAATCAAATAACTCCAAAGGAGCTTCTAAAATATTTGTAGGTGCAAATAGACATTATCCTGATGGTTTTTCTGTGTTAATAAATGATGATACTGTGTTGTTTTATAATCCATTAAAAAACGTTGGTTTAGAGGTGTATAAATGTCCAGAAAATGTAAATCCATCAGATTTTATATGGGATTCTCAAAGCCAAAAATTAATTGTTTTAAAATGGCCAAAAGATAAAGAAATGTTAAGTGTTAAAATAGTTCCAGGTTTAATGAATTTTGAGTAATTAAGTTTAGGCTTAACAACTTTTATAAGTGTTAAGCCTTTTTTTGTAAACAATAAATTTGAAATAAGGATACAAGAATTATGATTAGAATTTTATCAATAGTCTTTTTTGTGAGTACACTTTTAATCAGTTGTAAAACACAAAAAGAAAATAATCCATCAGAAATAAAAATTCCTAAAAAGCCAAATATTTTATGGTTAGTTACAGAAGATATGGGGGCATATATTCCACCTTTTGGAGACACAACTGTAGAAACCCCAAATTTAAGTAGATTGGCAAAAGAAGGAGTTATTTATCCTAATTTATATTCAACTTCAGGTGTTTGTGCCCCAAGTAGAGCTGCTATTGCTACAGGTATGTATCCTTCAAGCATTGGTGCCAATCATATGAGAGTAAATTCTAACATGAAACAAACAGGATTAAAAGCTTATGAATCTGTACCTCCATCAGAAGTAAAAATGATTAGTGAGTTATTGCGTATGAATGGATATTATTGTTCTAATAATTATAAAGAAGATTATCAATTTAGAGCACCTGTAACTGCTTGGGATGAAAGTAGTCCGTATGCACATTGGAGAAATAGAAAAAAAGATCAACCTTTTTATGCTGTTTTTAATTTTACAGAAACACATGAGTCTGGTTTGTTTGAACCTTATGGTTTTAGAAATATTGAAACAAGGCATTATTATGAAGGAGATACAACTTATGTATGGAAACAAAATGGATTGCCAGATGCAAAAAACAGGTTTTCTGAAGAAGATACTCCTAAACACTTACCTAAAAACACTAAGTTCAATATACCTCCTTATTTACCAGATACTAAAGAAGTACGTAATGACATGTGGAAGTTGTATAACAATATAGCTGAAATGGACAAACAAGTTGGGGCTGTTTTAAAACAATTAGAAGAAGACGGCTTGTTGGAGAATACCATTATTTTTTTCTATGGTGACCATGGAGGGCCTTTGCCAAGAGAAAAAAGATTAATTTACGATTCTGGATTAAACACTCCAATGATTATTAGATTTCCTTATCAAAAAAACGCTGGAACCAAAGACAATCAGTTGATTAGTTTTGTGGATTTTGCACCAACATTATTATCCTTAATTGGTGTTGAACCTCCAAAATATATGCAAGGAAAAGCTTTTTTAGGAAAGTATAAATCAGAAAAAGAAAGAAAGTATATACATGCAGCAGCAGATAGGTTTGATGAAGTAACCGATGTTATTAGAGCAGTAAGAGATTCGCAATTTAAATACATAAGAAATTATAGGCCAGAGCAAGGTTATTATTTGCCTTTAGCGTACCGAGAAAAAATACCTTCTATGCAAGAATTATTACGATTACGTGATGAAGGAAAATTAAACGATGTACAAATGCAATGGTTTAGAGATCATAAACCTAAAGAGGAATTATTCGATTGTAAAGAAGATCCGTTTGAGTTGGTTAATTTGGCTGATAAGCCAGAGTACAATCAAAAATTACAGGAACTAAGTAAAGAAATGGATCGATGGTTAACTACTATTCATGATGATCCTAATTTACCTGAAGAAAAACTGATTGAAAAACTTTGGAATGGTAAAGAAAATCAACCTGTAACCGCTACTCCAAAAATAACTACTTTAAACAATAAAGTTATTTTAAATTGTAAAACAAAAGGAGCTTCTATTGGATATAAAATTAAAGAAGCAAATGGTATATATCCTAAATCTTGGACAGTGTATCAGGAGGCATTTACACTTCCAAAAAATTCAACATTATTGGTAAAAGCTCATAGAATTGGGTTTAAAGCAAGTAAAACTGTTGAAGAAAAAGAAGTTAATTTAAAGTAATTATTAAGTTTTATCACGAATAAAATAAAAGACAGTATGAATAAATTTGTTTTTATGTTGATGTTTACCTTTTTAGGAACATCAGTAATGTCATCACAAAATATCAATCCTCCGTTAGGTAGAATAGCAGTTGTTGCAGATGGTAATTCTCCTGATCCTGATGATCTTGGAGGTACAGCAGTGACTTTGGCATTGTTACAAGCTTCAGGTTTGTCTAATCGTTTGGTACACTATTCTCATAGTTGCGATTTAGTGGTGATGCACAGAATATCTGAAGCAGCAGAAAAAGAACGTCACGCCATGATGCAAACCGCCTGTGATGGTACTGCAAGAAGGTGGGGAGGTTTTGATCATATTACGTTTTTAGACGCCAAATGGCAAACAGATGAAACCATTAAAGATTTATGTAAAGCTATTAATGAATCTACAGAAAATAATCCACTATGGATTGTAGAGGCAGGTGAACCTGATATTATTGGTTTAGCATTGGCAGCTACTCCCAAAGAAAAACATCAATATGTAAAAGTAATTACACATCATCCTGCAAATGATAACGCTGGTGATTTTTTTACGTGGCAAGAAATTTTAGATTTTGGTGTAGAAGAAGTTCGTATTCCAGATCAAAATACTCACTTAAAAGTAAAAGAGTCAGAATGGAATTGGGCAATGAATCATTCTGACAATCGTCTTCAGTTTATTTGGTTGATGGGAAAAATGGCTGAAATAGACAATGTAGTTAAATTTCAGAAAGGTAAATGGGATTGTTCCGATGCAGGAATGGCCTTGTACTGGATTACAGGGGCTACAAATGGAGGATTAAAAGAAGGAACAGTTGATGATGTAAAAACATTGTTGCTTAATTATATAGATAAAAAATAGAGGTTTTTAAAATAAATAAAAGATGAAAAAAAGTTTTTTAATTTTTGCCACATTCTTAAGTTTTGGCTTAGGTTTATATGCTCAAGATCAACCTAATATTGTTGTTTTTTTAGTAGATGATTTACGTCCTGAGTTGGGTTGTTATGGAAATAAAACCATAAAAACACCTAATATTGATGCTTTGTCAAAAGACGGGGTAAGGTTTAATAATGCCTATGCCCAAGAAGCTTTATGTGCACCTTCTAGAATGAGTTTATTGTCTGGATTAAGACCAGAAAACATCGGGATTTATTCTTTATTTACTCCATTAAGATCTAAACGTAAAGATATTGTTACCATGCCACAATTTTTTAAGGAAAAAGGCTACAAAACAGTTAGTGTTGGTAAAGTATATCACCACGGTATTGATGATAAAGAAAGTTGGAGCACTTTAATTCCTAAAGAACCAAATTCTTGGGTAAAACCCGAAAATTTAGCATTGATAGACAGTCTTAAAAAAGCAGGAATAAAAAGGAATGGGCCTCCATATGAATGTATAGATGTAGCCGATGATGCTTATAAAGATGGAAGAGCTGTTAACCATGCTATTAAAATTCTTGAAAATATAAAAAATGATAAGTTTATGATGGTTTTAGGTTTAACCAAACCGCATCTTCCGTTTAATGTTCCTAAAAAATATTGGGATTTATATGATGAAAATGATTTTGAAGTGCCATTAAAAGAAGCTCCAAAAGATATGTATAGACTTTCTTTAACTCATTGGGGGGAATTACGAGCGTATCACGGTATTCCAAAAGAAGGAGTTTTAGATGATAAATTATCAAAAAAACTAATACATGGTTATCATGCTAGTGTTAGTTATACCGATGCGCAAATGGATAAAGTAATGGATGCTTTAGAAAGATTAGATTTACGTAAAAACACCATGATTGTTTTTATGAGCGATCATGGATGGAAGTTAGGAGAATACGGAGCTTGGTGTAAACACAGTAATTTTGAGATTGATGTAAAAGTACCTTTAATAGTAAGTAGAGAAACAAATTTTAAAAACAGAATGACCAATGTAACATCAGATGCTTTGGTAGAAAATGTTGATTTATTTCCAACACTTGCAGAAGTTTGTGGATTTAAAAACTTACCAAACTTAGATGGAAAAAGTATTTTACCATTAGTTAATAATCCAAAATTAGATTGGAATAAAGGAGCTTATAGTGTTTATCCTAAAGGGAAAAATATTATGGGGTTTACGTGTACTGATGGAACTTTAAGATATACCGAGTGGTGGGATAATAAGGCTCAAAAAGTAATAGAAAACGAATTGTATTTATGTGAGCAAAATTATATGGAAAGAACTGTAAATTTTGCTAATCATTCAAATTATCAAAACGAGGTAAAAAGGATGCAGGCGTTATTAAAAAGACAGTTTCCTTTAAAAAGTAGATCTACCTACCCACAAAATGATAAATAAAAAAACTGTTGTTCGTTGTTACCCTCTTTTTCGATTATGTGAATTAGAGGGTATTTTTTTATAAAATATATTACTTAAAAAAGTAAAACCCTAGTGAAAATAAGGTACAGTTATGTAAAATTAAATTACATCAAATAAAAGTAAAGGATGGAGTTTATAACAATTTTGTATAGAAAATCCCATAAATATAGAGTGTGATTCAAACTACTAAATATGCAATTTTGTAGTTATTTGTTTGTGTTATGTTTGTTTTTTTAGTCTTTTTTTTGTGATTAAATTATTTAACAGGTGTTTTTATTGGTTTTTTACAGGACAAATCAGGATAAGAATAATAATAATGAATGATAAGTTTGAAAAAACTTAAACATTTATAATTATGAAAAAAATTACTTTAAAAATTAGTGCTTTTTTATTGCTAAGCATGTCTGCTCTCCAGATACAAGCACAAGCTTTTGTAACAGGAACAACAGGTGTTTATAAAATTAAAGTACAAGGGGAGAATCTTTATTTAACTCAATCTACGACCACAGATGCTTTAACTTATGAGCAAGAAAATGGTAGTAGTGATACTCAGTTATTTATCATTGACAATCATCCAGATGGAGATAATTATTCTATAACTTCTAAAGTGTCGGGGAAAGGAGCGTTAGAAGTATTAGATATAAATGATGTAGCTAGTGCAATAGGGGCAAAAGGTAATGCAGCAGGTGGCTCAGGGCAACAAGATAAATGGAATCCTACTAGAGGAACTGGAACTCAAATTTTTCTAGAGAGTGATAAAACAGGAACAGCTTGGGAAGGTTTAGGAGCAAAAAGAAGACTTCAAGATTATGCAGTAGGGGATCCTGTTAAAATCAGTGGTGGTACCCCTGTAGCATTTGATTTTGTGTTTGTAGAAACTTTAAGTTCAAAAGAATTTAACGTTAGTTCTGTATTTGTTGCTAACCCTGTGGATAATAGTTTAGCTGTTAGCGGATTAACAAATCAAATTAATGAAATTAAAGTATACAGCATATTAGGTAAAGAAGTTTTAAGGCATAAATTAAACAATCAAAACACTCTTTCTTTAGATGTAAGCGGTTTGGTAAGTGGTGTTTATATTGTTGTTTTTAGTGGAGAAAAAGGAAGCTTTACCAAAAAAATTATTAAAAACTAATATTTAGAATTTTAATTTAAAAGTAGTTAAAACATTCTTCTTTTTTTAGAAGAATGTTTTTGTGGTAAAATAGATTAAGCCATTTCAAATTTAAATTATGAGAAAAACACCAAAAATAATTTTTTTAGGATTTGTTTTAGTTTGGTCTATGGCAAATAGTCAAATATCATTATCTAAAAGAGATGAAAATAATTTATCACTTTTAAATGGTACTTCACTTTTAAAAACCAAAGAAAACTTAAACACCCCTAAGTTTAATAAAACATATAATGAATTATTAGAGAGTGCAAACAAAGCATTAAAAGAAGGTGTTTTTTCTGTAATGCAAAAAACACAAACACCACATAGTGGTACTAAGCATGATTATATTTCTTTAGGACCTTATTGGTGGCCAGATCCTACTAAACCAGATGGTTTACCATGGATTAGAAAAGATGGGGAGGTAAATCCTTTAACAAGAAAAGGAAATACAGATTTTGAAACTAAAAGGCAAATGATTCATAATACCAATGTGTTATCGATGGCTTATTTTTTTTCAGGAAAAATTCAATATGCCAATAAAGCTTTAGAATTGTTAAAAGTTTGGTTTTTAAATAAGGAAACTAAAATGAATCCTAATTTAAATTTTGCTCAAGCCATTCCTGGAAAAAATAAAGGGAGAGGTATTGGTATCATAGAATTTTCGAATATCACCGATGTCATTACAGCTATTGAGATTTTAGAGATGAACAAGGTGATGGAGGTAAAAACTAGTCAAGAATTAAGACAGTGGTTTTCAGATTACCTTCATTGGTTACAGACAAGTGAAAACGGAATTTTTGAAAAAAAGACTAAAAACAATCACGGAACTCATTATGATGTGCAAGTAGCAAGTATTTTATTGTTTTTAGATAGAAAGGAAGAGGTTAGAGAAGTTTTAGAATCTGTAAAGAAACGTATTGCTAAACAAATTTCATCTGATGGAAAACAGCCACATGAATTGGCAAGAACTAAAGCATTATCATACAGTACCATGAATTTAAGAGGGTTTACAGAGCTAGCTTTTATAGGAACAAAAGTTGGAGTTGATTTATGGAATTACAGAGCCGAAAATGGAGCTAGTATTATAAATGCATATGAGTTTTTAAAACCTTATGCAAAAGGATTTAAAACATGGGATTACAAACAAATTCATGATCCAAAGGGAAGTATAAAAAAGTTAAAAGACTTGTTTACAGTAGCAGGAAGCCTATTTAATATTAGAGAGTATTGTGAAATAGGTAAAGATAAAAATGGAGTAGCTAGCTCCTTAATTTACTATTGTAACTAAATAAATACAAAAGATTATGCAAAGATTAGCTTTTAAAATGAAGTTGAATAAAGGCCAAAAAGAAACGTATAAAAAAAGACATGATGAGTTGTGGCCAGAACTTAAAAAGCTCTTAAAAGAGAACGGAGTTAGTGAATATTCTATTTTTTTAGACGAAGAAACAAGTACTCTTTTTGCTTTTCAAAAAATTTCTGGTAATGGAGGGTCTCAAGATTTGTCAAGTAATCCCATAGTAAAAAAATGGTGGGATTTTATGTCTGATATTATGGAGGTAAACTCTGATAATTCTCCTGTTTCTATTCCGTTACAAGAGTTGTTTTATATGAAATAGTATAGAGCTTTTTAACAGTAATTAATTTTACGCCAATAAATTAAATATAATAAAATGAAAAAAAAATATTTAAAGTTTATGTATGGATTTAAATCCATGCAATTATATCTTATACTTCTTTGTGCATTTATTTCACATGCACAGGTTGTGTTAGAAAATGAAATAAAAATAACAGATTTCGGGTTACATTTTGATGGATCAAAAGTTACTAGTGGAGCAACAAATACTGGAGATAGTTCTCCTTATGACTATTATTTTGGTCGAAATATTTCAGCACATGGAGATTGTATAAAAACATATAATGAATATGTTTTTATGACATGGTATCGTGGGGGTAAAGACGATCGTCATGTGATGCTAACACGATATAATACAAATACAGGAAGTCAAGTAACTGTTGAGTTTCCACATAGGCATACAGGTTATCAAAATAAATATTGGATAGGAGAATCTCATAACAGCATAGCCGTAGCAGTTAGTCCTATAGATGGCACAATTCATTTATTATATGATATGCATGCATATAGTAACACAAGACCTTCTGATGGTAGTTTAAGTAATGACTACTTTAGATACTCTTATTCTGTAAAAAATGCAGCATCTGTACCTGATGGAGAATTTACTTTAAATCAATTTGTTCAAAATAATACAGGAGGGTACAAACATTTAAGTTTAAATGGAGGAGAAGATTATACCAATTTTGCAGCTTTAACTTATCCACAATTTTTTCTAAACGATGCAGGTGATATTTTTATGTATATGAGAGAAGGAGGGAATAATAATGGTGCATATAAATTTTCAAAATATGATGCTACTACTTCTACATGGTCAAGTTTTACACACTTTAATGTTTTAAATGCTAAAAATCAATCTGGGATAGATTACAATTGGGGACTTTACGGAAACATGAAATATGTAAATGGAAAAATAAGAATTGGTTTTCAAAGAAGATTGGCTAATAATAATGATAAATACCAATATCAAAATGGTGTATATTATGCCTATTCAGATAATCAAAATGGTACAAATGCGTGGAAAAATCATCAAGGTCAAAATATTTCTTTACCTCTTTATGATGCTGATTTAATTAAAGTAATGGAACCAGGTGATTATGTGCAATCAACGGAAGCAAATAAAGTTTACATTGTTGGTGATTTTGATTGGACAGTTACTAATAATGGAGATGTACATATTATTAGTAAGGTAAAAGACAATCAATACAATGTAACTAAATATTTACACACCTATAAGCCTGCTGGTTCTACTGATTTTATTACTACTGAAGATTTTTCAAGAGCCACTTCAATTTACACAGCTGGAGATAATATATATATTATTGGTTTAACCAGTGCTGGTCGTGTTTTTGTAGAAAAGGCAGAAGGGGGAACTAATAATTTTACTAGAGTTTATGAAGCTACCTCAGGTAGAACTTTTGATCATGGTAGAGTGCATATTGCTGATGGTAAATTGTATTATTACCTTATGGAGGATAGTTCTGGTGATGCACGTCCTTTATATCTTCAGATAGTAGATTTAGATATTCATCAAGATCCTTTTAGAGTTTCTTTAACATCTCCTACTAGTGGGGAAGTTTTTGAGGTTGGTGAAACTGTTCAAATTTCAGCAAATGCTATTGATGAAAATAATGGTATTTCTAAAGTTGAATTTAGGGTAAACGGTTCTTATCATGGAGAGGATAACACAGAACCATATACTATTAATTTTATTTCAAATACAGAAGGGGATCAGAGCATACAAGCCGTAGCTTATAATACAAACAATGAGACTGTAAGTTCTGCTGAAATCACCATCAATTTTAAGATTCATGATCCTACAGATTTAACCAATGATGTTTATAAGTTAAAAAATGTGGCTACAGGAAAATATTTAACTTCAGATGATTCAAACCTTATAGGAAGTGATTCTGGTGATGGAGTCGCTAAAGAGTGGGAGTTTGTGAATGCTGGAACAGGGGATTTTGTCAACATCAATAGTCGTACAAGTAAGGGGGTTTTAAGGTTTACTGGAGGTTCTGCAGGAACTATGATTAATACATCTTTTTCTCCTCCAAGAACAGATACTGATAAAATATGGACCGTTCATTATCATCAAGCAGATGACAATTATTCTTTCGAAACTAATAATGTAAATAGGTATTTATATCACGATGTAAATGAAGGAATTATTCATTCATCATCTTCAGATAACGGAAGTAGATGGGTTTTAGAATCTACTTCAGAAGATTTAAGTACAGATGATGTTCAAATAAATAGTATTAAAGTATTTCCAAATCCTGCAAGTGAAAGTTTTACGATTTCTTTTAAAGGAGCAACCAATGCTAGTGTAATAATTTATAATATACTTGGTGAAACTATATATAAAGAGGTAACCTCTAACCAAACCATTACAATAAACAATCATGACAGGTTTAAACCAGGAGTGTACTTAATTAGAATTGTAGGAGATTATCATAAAGTGTTGAATACTAAATTAATTATAGAATAAGTTTTAACCCATAATTTACTTCATATTAATCATCCAGTTTCATTTAAGCTGGATGATTTTTTGTTTGATAACTAAGCGTTTTTGTACTGTTAGGTATTATTAATAAGTAAAAACAACACCTCTATTTTATTATAAAAACACAGTATAGTTTCAGGTGTTATGAAATTTTGCCCATGCAATACAGGACAGAAAATTTAGAGATGCTAATTAACTTTATCTGTTGGATAAAATTAAAATAATTAGAAAAGATGAAAAGACGCTCATTTGTACAGTTATCAGCATTTGGAACTATGGGATTAATGTTACCAATATACGCTTGTAAAGGTAGTCAACAAGGACATACTGTAGTTGAGTTTTCCAAATTTCAAGAAGCATCATTTAACTTATTAAAAACTTGGTGTGATGCCATGATTCGTGATCAAGTTAACAATCCTAACGATCCTGTTTTAGATGGTTCATTGTATTGTGATGCTTGTGACAAAGTTCATGGTAGGTGTACAGATTCTGTATACCCTTTTCTGTATATGGCTGATAAAACAGGAGAGCAAAAATATTTAGATGCAGCAATAAAAGTTATGGATTGGTCTGTAAATGTTGATAAGCCAGATGGAAGTTGGACAAATATGATTGACCCTAAATCTTGGTATGGAACTACCGTTTTTGGAGTTATTGCTTTGGGAGAGGCATTACATCATCATGGTCATGTTCTATCTAAAGAAACCAAACAGAAATGGGAAAATAGACTAAAAGAAGCTATAGAGTTTGTTTATAATAGGTTTGATATAAATTTTAGTCATATCAACTATAGATTTACAGCTATTTACGCATTAAATTTTTTAGGAAAGTACTTTAATGAAGAAAAATATATAAAAAGGAGTAAGGAGTTTGCGGCATTAATTCCAAAATATTTAACAACACCTAATAAATTAATTTTTGGAGAAGATCACCCCGATAACGAAAAAAGTGCAAAAGGATTTTATCCTGTAGATTTAGGTTATAATGTAGAGGAATCTTTAAACGCAGTAGTACAATATGCAGTTCAAGAAAAAGATGAAGAATTATTAGCATTGCTAACAAAATCGTTAAATGGACATTTAGAATTTATGTTGCCAGATGGGGCTTGGGATAATAGTTGGGGAACCAGACAAAATAAATGGACGTATTGGGGAAGTAGAACTACAGATGGTTGTCAACCTGCATTTGCTTTTATGGCAAATAGAAACCCTGCATTTGGAACAGCAGCAGTTTTAAGTACAGAATTGTTAGAACGTTGTACAGTAAATGGTTTATTAGCAGGTGGTATGCATTATGCAACACATGGAGTAAAACCTTGTATGCATCATACTTTTGCACATGCTAAAAATTTAGCTGTTGTATTAGACAATGCAGAAGTTTTAAAAGATGTTGATAAAAGAACACCAATTCCAAGAAGCATTAGTAATGGTGTTAAGCATTTTGCTGAGCTAGATGTATGGTTAGCAGCAAGAGGTCCTTGGAAGAGTACAGTATCTTCTTACGATCAAATATGGAAGAAAAAATATTCTGTTGCCGCTACAGGAGGTTCTTTAGCTGTTTTATGGCATAATAAAGTTGGCCCTTTGTTTACAGCAAGTATGGTAGAATATTTCTTGGTAGAGCCTTACAATCAACAACCACAACCAGGAGAAGATTTCTGTTTAACTCCAAGAGTTGAACGCTTTGTTAATGATGTTTGGTATACAAATATTCAGGATTTAAAAGCAGATGTAAAAAATACCGATGAAAAAGGTATAATCAATTTTGAAATCAATACTGTATTAACCAATAGAGAAAAAGAAACCTTACAAAAAGATGGAGATTTTAAATTAAATTATCTGTTTGATAAAGAAAAAACAACCATTAAAGCGTTAAGGTCAAGTACAAAAGAGAATGGAGATAGATTGGTGCTTCCTGTAATTTCTCCTACAGGAGAAAAAGTGGTTAAAGTTTCTGAGGAAAAAATAGAAATACATAAAAAGAGAGGTGTTGTAATTGTAGAGGCTAATGTACCAATGACTATTAAAAAATCTGAAAAGGAACGCATCTTTAATCAAGTTCCTGGAATGGAAGTGCTACCAATTTTGATTTCTTTTCCTAAAGGAATTAAAGAACTTGTTTGTACAATTAAGGTTGTTTAATCGGGTAGTCATAAAATATTTTATTATTAAAAGAATGGGACGTTTAGCTTTTATTTTCATTATTACTTGTTTGTTAGCGGTTCTAAATTCATGTTATCAGTCTAAGGTTTTAAAACCAAAAGAATTAACTGTTTCCGAGAATTTTAAGAACCCTATTGGTTTTTATAATAATACACCAACTTTTTCATGGAAATTACCGGTTTCTGAAAGCATAAAAAGTCAATCAGCTTATCAAATAGTCGTTGCATCTAGTAAAAAACTTTTACCAGATCATGCAGATTTATGGAATACAAATAAGCAAGAAAGTAAACAATCTACGTTTGTTAAATACCAGGGGAAAGAATTAAAATCTAGACAAAAAGTATATTGGCAAGTAAAATATTGGAATCAAGATAAAAAGGTTTCCGAATGGAGTGAAATCAATTCTTTTGAATTAGGGTTATTAAAAAATACAGATTGGAAAGGAAAATGGATAGGATTAAACACTGCAAAAGATAGTATTAAAGGCGTTAGAAATTTTTTAATGCATAGGCCTCAATATTTAAGAAAAGAATTTGAGTTGTTATCAGAGGTTACATCCGCAAGATTATACATTACAGCCAAAGGAGGTTTTGATGTGCATTTAAACGGAAATAATGTAAGTGATGATGTAATGCCTCCCGGATGGACTCCTTATAATCATCGTATTGAAACGTTAACTTATGATGTTACAGATTTAATAGCTACTGGAGAAAATACTTTGGGAGTAGAGTTGGCTTCTGGGTGGCATTCTGGAAGGATAAGCAGAGGAAGAGCTCTTTATGAAAATTTTGCATCACCCAAAGTTTTATGTCAATTAGAAATTTTGTTAAAAGATGGTAACAAACAGGTAATACTTTCTGATAAAAGTTGGAAAGGAACTACCAATGGTCCTTTAAGATTAGCAAGTGTATATGATGGTGAAATATATGATGCAAATTTAGAGATGCCCAATTGGACAACAAATAATTTTAATGATGAACGTTGGAATGTTGTAGAAACAGAAAATGTTTCTGAGGTAGTAAAATTAGAACCAAAACGTCATAAAACAGTTAAAACAAAAGTTGTTTTAGAAAATACAGAAGTAGTTTCTGTAAACAACAACACAGCTATTTTTAATATAAAACAGAACATGGTAGGGGTGCCAAAATTGGAAGTGCCTATGAAAAAAGGAGATACTTTAAAAATCCGTTTTTCAGAAATGATCCTTTCTGATGGCACGTTCTATACAACTAACTATCGTTCTGCAAAATCTACAGATTATTATATTGCGGCTAAAGACGGTATAATAGAATACATGCCTAAATTTACTTTTCATGGATTTCAATTTGTTGAGT
Organism: Wenyingzhuangia fucanilytica; assembly: GCF_001697185.1. GTDB lineage: Bacteria > Bacteroidota > Bacteroidia > Flavobacteriales > Flavobacteriaceae > Wenyingzhuangia > Wenyingzhuangia fucanilytica. The sequence continues at coordinate 1,475,011 of NZ_CP014224.1, forward strand.
TAAGTGGTTATGATAAGAATGCAAAACCAGAATCTACTTGGGTAAAAGGAATTGTTCAACATTCAGATTTTAAAAAGAATGGAAAGTTTACTTCATCACACAATAAATTAAATCAACTTCAAAGCAATATTACATGGGGTTTACGTGATAACTTTTTTGATGTACCCACAGATTGTCCACAAAGAGACGAACGTTTAGGTTGGACAGGTGATGCACAAGTAATTGCTCCAACAGCTATGTTTAATTATAATACACACGCCTTCTGGGTAGCATGGCTACAAAGTTTAAGAGAAAACCAATCGGAACACAAAAATGGTTTGGTACCTTATATTGTGCCAGATGTGCTTCAGAATAAAAATGCCAGCTCTGGTTGGGGAGATGCTGCTGTTATTATTCCTTGGGACATTTATAATATTACTGGAGATGTTACAATACTTGAGGAAAGCTACGAATCTGCTAAAAAATGGGTGTCATACTATCAAACTAAAGTTAAAAATAAAGCATACATACCTATAATGCATTCTTTTGGTGATTGGTTACAACCTTATCCGTCTAAAACTCTTAAAAAGGCTAACAGAGGAGATACACCAAAGGAGTTAATCAGTACAGCTTTTTTTGCACATTCGGCAAATTTACTTTCAAAAATAGCAGGTGTTTTAGGTAAAGTAGAAGATGAAAACAAATATCAAAAATTATATAAAGAGGTAGTAAATGCTTTTGAAAATGAGTTTTTTGATGTTAATGGAAAGTTTAAAGGCCAAATACAAACTCAAACAAGTTATTTACTAGCCATATATTTTGATTTGTTAAAACCAGAAATTAAAGAAAAAGCTCAAAAACATTTGCTTAAAGAAATTAAGAATGCAAACAATCATTTAGGAACAGGATTTTTGGGAACACCAATTTTACCAAAAGTTTTGGATGATATGGGAGAAATAGATTTGATGTATGAAATTCTTTTCAAAGAAACGTACCCTTCTTGGTTTTATTCAATTAACCAAGGAGCCACTACTATATGGGAACGTTGGAATAGTTTTAGTAAAAAAGATGGATTTAACTCTCAAAGCATGAATAGCTTAAATCATTATGCTTATGGAGCTGTTGGTCAGTGGATGTACGAGCGTATTGCAGGGCTTTCTCCTTTAAAACCAGGATATAAAAAAATAAAAATTGCTCCTGTACCTAATACAAAATTTTTAAACAGTGCATCTGCGAGTGTAAATACTCCTTATGGAGAAGCATCGTCTTCTTGGAATATAGAGAACAACACTTTTTATCTTGATGTTGTTATTCCTCCTAATACCACAGCAGAAATACATATTCCAAATACAACTCAAAATAAGGTGCTTGTAAATGGAAACACATTAAGCAATAATTCAGATTTAAAACTGATTAATTCTGATAAAAATTCAATCGTAATTATAGCAGAATCGGGAACATATAATTTTCAAACCAAACTATAAAACATGTTAAAAAGAATAATTTTAAAAAATTGGATTGTTGCCATAGGAATTTTTATTTCTCTAGGTTTTATATCGTGTAAAGATGCAGTTCTTTTGTCAAAAGCTCAGGATTTAGAAATTTCAGAAGGGTTTAAAAATCCTATAGGATTTTATGATGCTAACCCAACTTTTTCATGGAAACTACCTGTTTCTGATAATATAAAAAGTCAATCGGCATATCAAATTATAGCAGCTAGTCATCCAGATTTATTACCTAATCATCCTGATGTATGGGATACTCAAAAACAAGTTTCGGAGCAGTCTACTTGGGTAAAATATGCGGGAAAACCTTTAAAATCACGTCAAAAAGTGTATTGGCAAGTTAGGTATTGGAATCAAAATAATGAACTATCTAGTTGGAGTGATGTTCAAAATTTTGAATTAGGGTTATTAACTAATAATGATTGGAAAGCCCAATGGATTGGTTTAAATACTGCTAAGGATAGTATACAAGGAAGAGCAAATACACTTATTCATAAACCTCAATATTTAAGAAAGAATTTTAGTACTTCAGGTAAAGTTACTTCAGCAAAATTATACATTACAGCCAAAGGAGTTTTTGATGTTTATATAAATGGAAAAGATGTAAGTGATGATGTAATGCCACCAGGATTTACAACCTATGACAAGCGTATAGAAACCATTACTTACGATGTGAAAGATTTGATAACCTCAGGACAAAACACCATTGGTGTTGAATTAGCTTCTGGTTGGTATTCTGGAAGATTGTTGTGGGGAAATACACCATGGAATAACACAGTTTCACCAAAAGTGTTGTGTCAGTTAGAAATAATGATGGAAGATGGATCCAAGAAAACGGTAGTTTCTGATGATAGTTGGAAGGGGAATACAAATGGACCACTTCAGTTTGCAGAAATTTATGATGGTGAAATTTACAATGCCAATTTAGAAATACCAGAATGGACAACTAATAATTTTAATGATAAAAAATGGGTGTCTGTTGAGGTTGATAATTTAGATAAAAAAGTTAGTGTTGAGCCCAAAAGGCATCATACAGTTAAAGGGAAAATTAAATTACAACCTAAAAGCTTAGTCCAAAGAGAGGCTGCAGTAATATTTGATTTAGAACAAAATATGGTTGGAGTTCCTTTGGTAAAAGTACCGATGAAAAAAGGAGACACGCTTAAAATAAGATTTGCAGAAATGTTATCACCAAATGGAAGTTTTTACACCAAAAATTACCGTTCTGCACATTCTACAGATTATTATATAGCGGCAAAAGATGGAAACATTACCTATATGCCAAAATTTACATTCCATGGATTTAGATATGTAGAACTTAGTGGTTTTGATACATCAAAACAACCAAGTAAAGATTGGGTAACAGGTATTGTACAATATTCAGATTTTGATGACAATGGTACGTTTACATCTTCTCATAAAAAAATAAACCAATTACAGAGTAACATTGTTTGGGGATTACGTGGTAATTTTTTTGATATTCCTACAGACTGTCCACAACGTAACGAAAGATTAGGTTGGACAGGAGATGCTCAAGTGTTTGGGCCAACTTCTATGTTTAATGCAGATGTTTATCAATTTTGGGCAAGTTGGATGCAAAGTGTAAGAGAAGCTCAATTAGAGAATGGAGCCATACCATGGACGGTTCCCGACACAAGAGGAAATAAAATAGCAAGTTCTGGTTGGGGAGATGTTTGTGTTATTATTCCTTGGGAAATTTATAGACGTACTGGTGATATAGGGTTTTTAGAAGATAATTTTGATATGATGAAGCAATGGGTTGCTCATCATGAGCAAATGTCTAAAAATTATATCTCAAATATGATGTCTTTTTCAGATTGGCTACAGCCATATCCAGAGCATGGTAAAACAAAAGGAGATACTTCTAAAAACTTAATTGGTACAGCTTTTTTTGCACATTCAGCCAATTTAACTGCTCAATCTGCAGAAATACTAGGAAAAACCAAAGAGGCTAAAAAATATAAGGAATTATACAAAAAAGTAGCTTTGGCTTTTGAGCAGGAGTATTTTGATAAAGACGGTAAAATTAAAAATGTTTATGAAACCCAAACATCATATTTATTAGCCTTGGCGTTTGATTTATTGTCTGATCACAAAAAACAAAATGCACAAAAAAATCTATTAGCAAAAATACATGAAGCCGATGACCACTTGCGTACAGGATTTTTAGGAACACCATTATTGTCTAAGGTTTTAGATGAAATGGGCGAAATAGATCTGATGTATAAACTATTGTTTAACGAAACATATCCCTCTTGGTTTTATTCTATCAACCAAGGAGCTACTACCATTTGGGAACGTTGGAATAGTTATAGTAAAACAGAAGGATTTAATCCGCAAAATATGAATAGTTTAAATCACTATGCATATGGAGCAATCGGACAATGGATGTACGAACGTGTAGCTGGTATAAAACCCCTTAAAGCAGGGTATAAAACTATTAAAATAGCTCCTATGCCAGGTGGACCATTAACATCAGCTTCAGCAAGTTTAAATACATCATACGGGAAAGTATTGTCTTCTTGGGAAATTATTGATGGGAAATTTGAATTGATAGTAATTGTTCCTCCAAATACAACGGCAGAAATTGAAATTCCAGCAGATACCTTGGAATCATTAATGCTTAATGATAAGGTTTTTAAAGAAACTGAAACATTAAAATTAATTGAAAAAACTAAAAATGTTTATAAAGTATCTGTTCAACCAGGGAATTATAAATTTCAAACAAAAATTAAACCTTTCAAGTAGGTTAATTTTATAAGGTCTTGTCAATCAAAATAATTATTAAAAAGTGCTATAAAATATGAGAAGGAACTTACTTATCATTATTGTACTTGTTTTAAGTATAATATATAACCCAGTAAATGCCCAATTAAAATATACAATAAATGAATCTTGGCATTTTACAAAAGACAGTACAATTGTAAATATTAATCAGTTTTTAGCCCAAAAAAATAGAGGAGAGTTGGTTAACATTCCTCATACTTGGAATGATAAAGATGTGGTAGACGAGAATAAAGGTTTTTATCGTGGGGCTGGTTGGTATACTAAAAAAGTAAGAATTCCATCATCTTATAAAAACAAACAAGTTTTTTTGTTTTTTGAAGGAGTGTCTACTGCTGCGGAGGTATATATTAATAAGAAGTTAGCAAAAACACATATAGGAGGTTTTACTCGTTTTGTGGTTCCTGTTTCAAAATTTATAGCTTTTGATGAAGGTAAAGAGTTTACCTCGTTTGATATTATAGTAAAAGCAGATAATTCTTATCATGAAGATTGGCCAGCTTTACAAGCCGATTTTACTTTTTTTGGTGGAATGTACCGTGATGTAAATATTGTAGTCACAGAAGCTATCCATTTTAATATTGAAGACTATGCTGCCAATGGTGTGTTTATTACTACTCCAAGCGTAACAGAACAAAAGGGAGAAGTCCATGTAAAGGTTAAAATTAAAAACGATGCTTCTTCAACTAAAAAAATAAAATTAATCACAAAAATATATGATCCTAATCAAAAATTAGTTCAGGAAAAAAGCAACTCATTAAAATTAAAATCTAATATATCTAATGAATTTAATTTAAAAATGAAGCCTGTTTTAAATCCTAAGTTATGGTCTCCTGATACTCCTGATTTGTATAAAGTAGTCTGTGAAATATTTGATGAAACATCAAATAAAAAAATAGATGAATCTGTTAATTCCTTAGGATTTAGATGGTTTAAGTTTGATGTAGATAAAGGTTTTTTCTTAAATGGAAAACACTTAAAGTTGATAGGAACCAATCGTCATCAAGATTTTAAAGATATTGGAAATGCAGTGCCAGATCATATTCATGTTGAAGATGTTATGCGTATGAAAGCTATGGGAAGTAATTTTTTACGTATTGCCCATTATCCTCAAGATCCAATAATTTTAGAAATGTGTGATAAACTAGGAATTATTACATCTGTAGAAACTCCAATTGTAGATACTGTAACCGAATCAGAAGCTTTTACTAAAAATTGTTTAAGTGCTCAGTTAGAAATGATTCGTCAAAACTATAATCATCCTAGTTTGGTTATTTGGGCATATATGAACGAAGTTATTTTACATCCTAAATATAAAAATGATAAAGTGCGTTATAAAGCCTATACAGATTATATTGTTCAGCTAGCTCAAAAAATAGAAAATCTTACTCGTAAAGAAGATCCGTATAGATATACTATGATTCCTAATCATAACAGTTTAGAAAGATATCAATCTGCGGGATTAACAGAGATTCCTATGATTGTTGGATGGAATATATACAATGGTTGGTATGGAGGTTCCTATGAACTTTTACCAAGCAAAATAGAAGCGATTTATAATGCTATAAAAAAACCAATGATTATTACAGAATATGGAGCGGGAGTAGATCCAAGATTACATACATTAACTCCTACACGTTTTGATTTTACACAAGAGTATGGGGTAGAATATCATAAATATTATTTAGAATATTTTAAAAAGAAAGATTTTATAGCAGGTGTAAATGCATGGAATTATGCAGATTTTAGTTCTGAGGGACGAGTAGATGCTGTTCAAAGTATTAATAATAAAGGATTAATAGGAATTGACAGAACACCTAAAGATGTTTTCTATTATTATCAAGCTTCTTTGTTAAAGAAACCTTTTATTTCCCTAGCAACCAAAACTTGGGGACAACGTTCTAACTTAGAAGATAAAATAGATTCAGGTATTTCTACCATGCCTGTTCAGGTGTTTTCTAATCAACCAGAAGTAGAACTTATTTTAAATGGTAAAAGTTTAGGAACAAAAAAAGTTGAAGGAGCCATAGCGGTGTTTAATGTGCCTTTTGTAAATGGAAGTAACCAATTAATAGCCAAAGCAAGCAAAGATATATATTTAGAAGATTTCTCAGAAATTAGAGTTAATGTACTACCTATATCTTTAAAGAATTTTCCAGTAAATGGATTGTCAATCAATGTAGGAGATCAACGTTTCTTTTATGATAATAAAATAGATCAAGCTTGGATGTTTGATAAAGTTTATACTAAAGGAAGTTGGGGACATATAGAAGGAGAACCTTATGTAAGGCCAAATAAAAATAAACAACAACCTTATGGAACTAAACAAACTATAAAGGGAACCGCAAATGATCCTCTTTACCAAACACAACTGGTAGGAATAAAACAATATAGGTTTGATGTGCCTGCTGGGGTGTATGATATAAAATTACATTTTGCAGAATTAGAAGGATCAAAAGCAAAACATTTACCATACGACCTTTCCGAAAAAACTACAGAAAAGATAAAAACAGCCAATAGAACATTTTCTGTAGATATTAATGATCATAAAATCATCAATACATTAGATTTATTAGGTCAGTATGGAGAATATCAGGCAGTAAAAATAAAATCAGAAATAGTTGTAAAAGAAGGAGAGCCATTAATTATAAATTTTAAGAAGATAGTTGGTGAGCCTGTTTTAAATGCTATTGAGGTATACAAAAAGTTATAATTATTAAAGAAATTAAATAAGAAAATTTTATGATAGGTAAATCTAAAAGGCTTAAATCGTTTTTGTTGATATGCTATTTTATATTAATCAGTTTTGTTAACGCACAACGTACAGAAGTAAATTTTAATAATCATTGGCATTTTATATTAGAAGACAATGTTTCTTTCTCAAAAGAAAATTACAATGCTTCTTCTTGGAAAACTTTAAATATTCCACATGATTGGTCTTTTGAAAAAGGGGTTCGTAACGGAGGAGATCAAGGTCAAGGAGGAGGTTATCACGATGGTGGTATTGGATGGTATCGTAAATCTTTTGAAGTAAAAAAACAGAGTTTAAGTAAAATTACATATATCCATTTTGATGGAGTGTATATGAATAGTGAAGTTTGGATTAACGGAACTTATTTAGGAAAAAGACCTTATGGATATATTAGTTTTAGATACGATATTTCTAAATATTTAAAACAAGGAAAAAACACTATTGCAGTAAGGGTTAATAACAGTTTAGAACCTTCGGCTAGGTGGTATCATCCTTGTGGAATTTATGCTCCTGTAAAATTAGTAGAGGTAAATAAAACTCATATAGCTCCCAATAGTGTTTTTGTAACAACTCCCATAATTAAAACATCACAAGCCACAGTTAATGTAAAAGCAGACTTTTTAAATATTTCAAAAAAACAGAAATGTAAAGTATCTATATATTCATCAAAAGGAGTTCTTTTAAGCACCATTACTCAAAAAATTAAATATTCAAAAAGTAATATAAATTTAGAAGTTAAGAATCCAAAATTATGGAGCCCAGAAACACCAAACCTATACAAATTGGTAACCCAAATTTTAGAAGATAAAAAAGTTATTGATGAGGTAGAAACTACTTTTGGTTTCAGAACTATTGCATGGAAAACAGCAACAGGTTTTTGGTTAAATGGAGAAAACGTAAAATTGAAAGGCGTTTGTGAACATTGGGAAGGAGGTCCTGTAGGAGGAGCTTGGACAAAACCTATGTTGCGTTGGAAATTACAATCTTTAAAAGATATGGGAATTAATGCTATTCGTCCTTCTCATAACCCAACACCACCAATGTTTTATGATATCTGCGATGAAATTGGATTATTAGTAATGGATGAGATATTTGATGGTTGGCATAAAAAAGCACCACAAGATTACGGAAAACAAGCTTTTGATGAATGGTGGCAGCGCGATGTAAAAGAATGGATTACAAGAGATCGCAATCATCCAAGTATTTTTGTATGGAGTTTAGGAAATGAAACACATGGAGATATTGCTCCAGAATTGGTAAAGTATGGTAAAAGTATAGATAATACTAGATTGTTTACTTCTGGTGCAGGAAATCCTGAAGATATGGATATTGAAGGTGTTAATGGAGGTTCCGAAACCCAAGCTTTTATAGAAAGTAAAACCTTTGATAAACCTTTTATTTCTACCGAAGCACCACATACTTGGCAAACAAGAGGATACTACAGAACTCAAACATGGTGGAGAGATAATGAATTGCCTGGGACTTATGAGTTACCAAATTTAACAGACAAAGAAATTTTCTTTTACGAAGGAATAAATCCGAAAAAATGGAAAAATAGAAAACAAAGATTTAATTCTTCGTACGACAATGCAACAGTAAGAGTATCTGCTAGAAAATATTGGGAAGTAATGAGAGATAATCCATGGCATAGCGGTCATTTCCGTTGGACTGGTTTTGATTATTATGGAGAAGCAGGTTTGGTACACGGAGGTTTGCCTTTTAATTTATTTATGGGAGGTGCTTTAGATGTAGCTGGTTTTAAAAAAGATTTATATTACTTCTATCAAAGCCAATGGACAAAAGAACCAATGGTACATATTTTGCCACATTGGACACATCCAAGAATGAAAAAAGGGACAGTAATTCCTGTTTGGGTATATTCTAATGCAGATGAAGTAGAATTGTTTTTAAACGGAAAATCTTTAGGAAAAGATAAACCAGGAACTGTTTGGAACGAAATGCAATGCGAATGGATGGTGCCTTATGAAGATGGAAAATTAGAAGCGGTAGCTTATATAAAAGGAAAAGAAGTAAAAAGAACTTCGTTTTCTACAAGTAAACAACCTTCAAAATTAAGAACCAACATTCAAAAATTAGCAGCCGAAGATGCTTTTACTACAAGTTATATTATCACCTCAGAAGGATTAGACGAGAATGATAATTTATATCCTTATGGAGAAAATAAAGTTTATTATAATATTCAGGGGGATGTAAAGAAAATTTCCATGGAAAATGGAAATCCTATTGATCCCACAAGCAGAACAAAATCAGATTATAGAGCTCTGTTTTTTGGTAAATCTAGATTGTTTTTAAGAGCATTACCTAATGCCAAAAAGGCATCAATAATAATAGCATCTATCTTAGGAGATAAAGCATTATACACTTCAAATAAAATCACTATTGATGTTAAACAGATTCAGGTTTTAGGAAAATCAAATCCTTCAGATTTAGAAATTTATTATACAATCAATGGAGAAAATCCAATCACAAAAGGAATGAATTATAAAGGTCCTTTTGAAGTTAATGATGGAACTACAGTAAAAGCTATTGTTAAGCAAAATGGAAAAATTGTTCTTACTATGGAAGAACGATTTGGAAAAAATGAAGGATTGTTTTGGGGTGATGAACACTCAGCAGATATGTGGATTGGTAGAGGTGTAAATATAGCTGCTGAAGAGGGAATTCTTACAGGAGAAGCAAAAATAAGCAAAGAGGCTCATCGCTATAAAGGAAGTGGATTTGTTCGTTTTGATGGTAAAGAAGGAGCTATTACTTTTTATCAAGAAAATGATGGAGAAAGAGGCGATTACAGCATCCGTTTTAGATATATGCACAATAATCCAAATAAATTACATCCTATGAAATTGTATGTAAACGACGAGTATGTACAAACGTTAGAATTTAAGCCAACTGGTGGTTGGGAAAAGGAATGGAAATTTGTTCCCACAATTATCACCTTAAAAGCTGGGGCCAATAATATCAGAATAGAAACTGATGGACAAAGCGGACCTTTTATAGATGAATTGTTTATAGATTAAAATAGATATTCAGCGTTTTAGTAATCGGTAAAAATGGTAGTTGCTATATCATTTTCAATTATTTAAAAGTATTGGTGTTATGAAAAAAATAGTGTTTTTTATGTTCTTTATGTGTTTATATGCACATGCAATGGAAGTGAAAGATTTAAGGTGCGAATCAAAAATAAATCCAATAGGTATCACTATAAATAAACCTCATTTTGGATGGGTTTTTATTGGTGATGCAACTAGTCCAAAACAAGGGGGGTATAGAATTGTAATGGCAACTTCTCCTGAAAAATTAAAATATCCAGATATTTGGGATACAGGACCTACTAGTTCATCACAATCTAGTGATATAGAATATGCTGGAGAACCTTTAAAAAATAGACAACGTGTGTATTGGAAAGTTACCGTTTGGGGAAATAATAGAGGTGTAGTTCACAGTGAAATTTCGTGGTTTGAAATGGGGAACATAGAAAATCCTGAAAAAGCATTTGAACCTTATGTGTTTTCTAAATCCAAAACAGGTGTCGTTAAAATTAATATAAGTAATAAAAACAAAGGAAGAACTTTTGAAGGTATAGGTGCAGTAAGTGCAGGTGCTTCAACAGATTTATTGTACGACTATAAAGGTTCTACAAGAAGTCAAATTTTAGACCTTTTATTTAAACCAAAATTTGGTGCAGGTTTTCAGCATTTAAAAGTAGAAATGGGTGGAGGAGAAAACTCTACTTGCGGATCAGAACCTTCACATGCATTTACCAAAGAGGAATTAAAAAATCCTGTTTCTCGTGGATATGAGTTTTGGTTAATGAAAGAAGCCAAAAATAGAAATCCCAATATGATTCTTGAATATTTGCCTTGGAGTTTTCCTGGGTGGTTAAAACCAAATATATTTTCAAAAGAATCTGCTGAATATTTTGTTGCTTTTTTAGATGTTGCAAAAAAACAATGGGGTTTAGATATAGATTGGGTAGCAGCTGCAGAAAATGAAAATGGTACAGATCGTAATTGGTTGGTAAATTATATGAGACCAATGTTAGATGCTCGTGGATATAAAGATGTAAAAATTCAAGGACCCGATGATAATAGTGGTGATTGGAAAATATTTAATGATTTAGAAAAAGATAGAGAATTTGACAACGTAATTAAGGCTGTAGGTTATCACTATGTTACAGGAAGAGAATTTACAGAAGACATGGTAGATGGTAGAGGACGTCCAACTACAGAAAAAGCAAAGAAATCAGGAAAACCACTTTGGGCAAGTGAAGATTGGAGTTGGACAGGTAAAGATTGGGGTGGAGCAGGAGCGTTAAACTTAGCACGATTGTATAACAAATTTTACATTCGAGATAAAATAACCAAAACGCTCATTTGGGCACCTATTGGATCTATTTATAAGTCTGTAACATGGGATAAAGCAGGAGCTATGAAAGCGAATGAACCTTGGAGCGGATATTATGAAGTTTGGCCAACAATTTGGGCTACAGCACATACTACACAATTTGCAACACCACAAAACTGGGAATATTTAGACAATGCATGTGGATTGTTTAATGCATCTACTTACAAAGGGAGTGTTGTTACGCTAAAAGATAAAAATAGTGCTAATTGGAGTATGATTATTTGTACAGATAAAGCAGAAACTTTAGAAGTAAATATTCAAAAAGGGTTGGCTGATGAAAAGGTATATGTTTGGAAATCTGATGAAAAAAATCAATTTATTGAGTTAGCTAATATTATTCCTAAAAGTAGGTCGTTTAAAATTCAACTAGACCCTAAAAGTATTTATTCTTTAACAACAACTACTGGTCAACAAAAAGGGAAATATAAAATTCCTAAATCTAAAGCATTTCCATTTCCATACAAAGAAGATTACGAAGATAGAAAGGTTGGAGATTTACCAAAATATCATTCAGATCAAAAAGGGAGTTTTGAAATAGCCTTAAGAGAAGATGGAACAAAGTGTTTAAAACAAATAGCACCAGAATCGGGTTATGATTGGATGCGAATTTATAGAAAAACTAACATAAAACCACACACGTTAATAGGAGATGTAAATTGGAAAAATTTTACCTGTAGCGCAGATGTATTTATGGAAGATGGTAATGTAGAACTAGGCGGACGTATTAAAGGAAGTTATTTAAAAGGATATCGATTTATGATAGAAAAAAATGGAAACTGGACATTAATCTATAATAAAGATATTTTAAGTAAAGGAAACATTATCGATTTTAATGGGAATATTTGGCATCAATTGAAAATAAAATTTCAACATAAAAATGTTGAGGTTTTTGTTGATAATAAATCTGTAGTTAAAACAGCACATGTTATTAGTAATGGTTACGTCTCCTTTGCCAGTTCTTATCATGGTAATCTTTTCGATAATTTGGAAGTGACAAGTAATGAGGATAAACCTAAAAATTAAGCAATATTATATTCATGAAAAATAAGTGTATAAATAGTAAGTGTTTGTTAATGAGAATAATGAAAGCTCTGTTTTTTTTGAGTAGTTTTTTATTGATGACAAATCTATGTCATGGACAAAATTCTATTCATAGCTATACTGAAACCAACAATCTTGAAAAAGGTTTTAACTCACCACCTAAAGAGGCTAAAGCTAGAACTTGGTGGCATTGGGTTAGCGGAAATGTATCTAAGTCTGGAATTACAAAAGATTTAGAAGCAATGAAAGAAGTGGGCATTCAAGAAGCACAATTGTTTAATGTACATCTTGGCTTTCCAAAAGGTTCAGTAATATATTTAAGTGATGAATGGTTAGAGTTATTTCATTTTGCTGCAAAAGAAGCAGAACGTTTAGGTTTAGAATTAACATTTCACAATAGCGCAGGTTGGTCATCTAGTGGAGGTCCTTGGGTAACTCCAGAAAATGCCATGCAAACAACGGTTTTTAGTGAAATGATTGTAGCTGGAGGAAATACAGTTAAAATTCAATTACCACAACCTAAAACCAAATTAAATTATTACAGAGATATTGCTGTGTTGGCGTTTCCAAAGCCAAAAGAAGATATAAAAATAGAAGGCTTAGATTTTAAAAATTTAACAGGTCGTATTCGTAATCACTTATTACCAGACACCAAACAAATACCAAATTCAGGAATTATCAATAAAAATGAAATTATTGATTTGACTTTAAAAATGAATAAAGATGGTGTTTTAGAATGGAAAGCTCCTAAAGGAGAATGGGTTGTTTTAAGATTAGGGCATACTCCAACAGGTAAAAATAATCATCCTGCACCAGATGGAGGTCATGGATTAGAGGTTGACAAAATGAGTACAAAAGCGCTTGATGTTTATTGGCAAGGAGGCATACAACCTATTCTTAATAAGTTAGGAGATCTGGTGGGAACTACAGTTAATAATTGTTTGATAGATAGTTACGAGGTTGGAACAGCCAATTGGACTCCAGGATTTGATAAAAAGTTTGAAAAATTAAGAGGATATCATCTTTTTTCATATTTACCAATTTTGGCTGGTTATTATGTAGAAAGTGGTGAAGTTTCCGAGCGTTTTTTATGGGATTTTAGAAGGACTATAGGTGATTTAATGGCCAAAAATTATTATGCTCATTTTGGAGAATTGTGTCATAAAAATAACATGAAATTTTCTGTAGAACCTTATTGGGGACCTTTTGATAACATGCAAGTTGGAGCTACAGGAGATATTGTAATGTGTGAGTTTTGGAGCGGTGGATATCCTTTTTTTGATTCTCCAAAATTTGTATCTTCTATAGCACATTTAAACGGTAGTGCTATTGTTGGAGCAGAATCCTTTACCGGTATTGGTGGTTGGGATGAGCATCCAGCCATGTTAAAATCTATAGGAGATAGAGCTTGGGGGCAAGGAATTACACGTTTTATTTTTCATACTTATGTGCATCAGCCATGGGATGTTGCTCCAGGGTTAGGATTGAGTTATCATGGTACCGATTTTAATCGTTTAAATACTTGGTGGAAACAAGGAAAGGCTTACATGGATTATATTGCTCGTTCTCAGTTTTTATTACAACAAGGTCAAAATGTTGCTGATGTTTTGGTGTTTACAGGAGAGTCATCACCAAACGATGCTCTTTTATTACCAGAAATTAAAGCCATGGGATTTGATTATGATTTAATTGGAGCTAATAAATTATCCAGTTTAACAGTTAAAAATGGAACTATTTATTCCTCTGTAGGTAATAAATATCGTGTATTGGTTTTGCCAGAATCTAGTTGGATGAAACCTGAAACGCTTTATAAAATAAAAGAACTTACAAAAGCAGGAGCAAGAGTAATTGGAACACGTCCTAAAAAATCACCAAGTTTAGAAAACTATCCAAATAGTGATGTAATAGTTCAAAAACTGTCAGATGAATTATGGAGTTCAGGTTTGGTTAAAGATATTTCTATCAATCAATTCTTAAAAGAAAGCAAGGTGCCTACAGATTTTAAGATAGAAGAAGGTAATGCTGCAGATATTAGTTTTATCCATAGAAAAACAAAGAATACTGATATTTATTTTATAGCCAACGCAAAAAAAGAAAGTAGAGAAATTTCTGTACGTTTTAGAGTGTTTGGCAAGCAACCAGAGTTGTGGAGTTCTGAAAAAGGAAAAATTAAAAATATTGCTGTTTGGAAAGAAAATATTGATGGTACTACTACAATCCCTATTTCATTAGGAATGGAAGAATCTGTGTTTGTTGTTTTTAGAAAACCTTCCATAAATAAAAATCATTTAGTAAAAACTTCTGTAGAATTAGAGAATATAAAGGCTGAAAAGCTTTCAGGTTTGGAAATTGTTAAGGCAGAATATGGAACATTTTTACAAGAGGGATTGGTGGATATTACTGATAAAGTAGCTGCGGAAGTAAAAGATAATGAATTACATATTCAGGCCTCTAGACATTTTTGCGATTGTGATCCTGCTATGGGATATGTGAAAGAGTTTAGAATGGAATATAAAATAGGAAAAGAGGTTAAAATTATTTCTGTAAAAGAAAAAGAGTTTATAGACATCAAAGGAGGAGATAAAGAATTAAAGGTTTTAAAAGCTGTTTTTGGAAAGTTTAAACCAGAAACCAAAGGCGTTCCTAAAAATTATTTAACATTCAATATCACCCAAAAAATAAAAGATTTAGTATCTAATAAAACTTTTGAGATTCCTGTAACCAATACATTAATAAACGGCAAAACTGCAGAAGGTAATAAAGTTGGTTTGCGTATTACCTATAAAACTGATGGTGAAGAACGCACGGAGATTATTCCACAAGGAGAAGTGTTGAATTTAACAAAAGATATTTTAAAGTCAGAACTTATTTTAGCTAAAGATAAAATGTTTTGGAAAACAGCATATCCAGGAAAAATAACCTACACAAATGCCAGAGGAAAAACAAAAACATTAAGAGTGAAATCTGTACCTAAACCTATAGAATTAACTGGTGATTGGGAGGTGAGTTTTCCATCAAAAACAGGAAATCTAAAAACAACAACATTTAATGATTTAGTTTCTTGGTCAACATCATCTGATGAAGAAATTTGTCATTATTCTGGTACTGCTACTTATAAAAAGGAGTTTGAGTTATCAAGAAAAATATTGAAATCAGGTAATAGCTTAACCTTAGATTTAGGAAGTGTGGCAGTTATTGCAGAAGTATATGTAAATGGTAAAAATGCTGGAATTTTATGGAAAGCTCCATTTAGAACAAATATTGATGATTTGGTAAAATCTGGTAAAAATATTTTAGAAGTAAAGGTGACCAATCTGTGGCCAAATAGACTGATTGGGGATGAGGAATTATTGTTGGATTACGAAAGAAAAGGAACTAAAATGAAAAGCTTGCCAGATTGGTTATTAAATAATACCAAACGCCCAAGTAATAGAACCACATTTCCATCGTGGAAACATTGGGATAAGAATGATGAATTATTGACTTCGGGATTGTTAGGACCTGTAAAGATTAATATATCAATATCTAAAAAAATATAATGAGATGAAAAAAATAATCTATATAATATTAATCTCAGTAGTGTCTTTAGCTTGTACAAGTAAAGAGAAGGCTAAAAAAGAAAATGTAAAACGTAAAAAACCAAATATATTATTTATTGCTGTAGACGATTTAAATAATATGATTAGTCCTATTGGTAATTTTTCTAACATAAAAACACCAAACTTTGATAGGCTTGCAGCTATGGGAGTTACTTTTACAAATGCACATTGTCAAGCACCTCTTTGTGGTCCATCTAGAGCTTCTATTATGACAGGTTTACGTCCATCAACAACAGGTATTTATGGAATGACACCAGATAATAAAATACGTAGGACAGATAATGATACTACAAAAGATATTGTTTTTCTTCCTGAATATTTTAAAAAGAATGGATATCATACTATGGGAATAGGAAAACTATTTCATACACATGCTCCTGATGGTTTGTTTGATGAATCTGGTGGTAGAATAAAAGGTTTTGGTCCTTATCCAGAAAAACGTTTTGTTTGGGATGGTTTTGGAACCTCTAAATCAAAAAAAGGGAAGTATGGAAAAACCAATACAGATTGGGGAGCTTTTCCAGAGAACGACACCTTAATGCCAGATCATCAATCTGTAAATTGGGTAAAAGAGCGCTTGAGTAAAGATTATCAACAACCATTCTTTTTAGGATTAGGTTTTCAGAGACCACATGTGCCCTTGTATGTACCTCAAAAATGGTTTGATTTATATCCGTTAGATAAAATAGAAACTCCTCCTTACATATTAGATGATTTAAATGATATTCCATCTGTTGGATTAAAAATTAATGATTTACCTATGATGCCTTCAACCGAGTGGGCTATTAATAGTGGTGAGTGGAAAAAAATTATACAAGCTTATTTGGCTTGTGTAAGTTATGTAGATTATGAGTTAGGACGTGTGTTAGATGCACTGGAAAAGAGTAAATATGCCGATAATACAATTATTGTATTGTGGTCAGATCATGGTTATCGTTTAGGAGAAAAAGGAACTTTTGCTAAACATGGACTTTGGGAAACAGCTACAAAAGCTCCATTAATGTTTGTAGGCCCTAATTTGCCTAAAGGTAAAAAGATAAATGCTCCAGTAGAAATGTTGTCTATTTATCCCACGTTATTAGAGTTAAGTGGTTTGCCTACATATACTAAAAATGAAGGTAAAAGTTTGGTGGGAATGATGAAAAATAATGAAAAGATAGAGGATTCGTATGCTATAACTACCTATGGGATGAATAATCATGCGGTAAAGATAAATGGCTACAGATATATTCAATATGAAGATGGAACAGAAGAGTTTTATAATCAAAATTTAGATCCTAATGAATGGTATAATGAGGCTAATAATCCTATTTACAAGAAAAAAATAGAGGATTTAAAAAAGTATTTGCCACAAACAAATGCAAAATGGGATTCTGAATCTAACTATACTTTTCAACCTTATTTTGTAGAACAAAAAGATAAAACAAGTAGAGGTGAGTAAAGATATAAATAGGTGAACTCAGTTTAAGGCTATAAATCTTATTTCAGTACACATCATAACACTTCAGGCTATTCATCTAAGTAAATTTATAACGAAAATGTAGCATAGCTAATTATTAGTTATAGATACTGTTCTCATCGTTTGTGTAAAAAAAGAATCAATATGAAATTATTTTCAAAACTTATAATCTTTAGTTTATCAACAATACCTTTATTAACTTTTTCTCAAAAAAAAGCAGAAAAACCTAATATCATTTTTATTATGGCAGATGATTTAGGTTGGACAGACTTAAGTTCGCCTAATACAAGTTTAGGTAATGGATCTAAGTATTATGAAAGTCCTAATATTGATAAATTGGCTACGCAAGGGATGTCATTAACTTATGCATATACACAGCAAAATTGTCAGCCAACAAGAGCAGCACTTCTTTCAGGGCAATATGCTACAGGTCCACAAAACGGAGTGTATAATGTTGGAAGTCTTAAAAGAGCTTCTAAAGGAGTTGTAACACCAATCACACCACATTATCAAAATAATTATTTAAAAGAGCAGTGTGTTTCTATGTTTGAAACCTTAAAAAAAGTCGGTTATCATACTTCATGGTTTGGAAAATTTCATGCTATTAAAGTGGGAGAACATGCCGAAAGTTATATGGGGGTTGATTATAATTTAGCGTTGCATAAAGAAACTAAAGCTACTGTAAAAGGAGTAAAAGTTAAAAATGAGTTTTTTGCACAAAAGGATGATGTTAAAGGTTGGATGTTTGAGAACGAAAAGTTAAAACCCTATGCACAGCCTTATGACTCTACATATATTAAAAATGTATTAGAGCCTATAAAAAATGGAAATGATCCTTGGTTGTTAGAAGGAACTCCAAAACATCTTACGGATGCTCTAGGAGATGCTGTTGTTGATTATATTAAAGATAGGTCACAAAAAGATTCGCCATTTTTTGCATACATTCCTTTTCATGCCGTACACGTAACCATACTTCCACGTTTAGATTTAGAAGCTAAATACAAAGCTAAAACATCTAAGGATACAAGACATAAAAAAGCTGATTACGCTGCTTTTGTAGAGCTTTTGGATCAGACGGTAGGCCGTATTTTAAATGCTTTAGAAGATCCAAATGGAGATGGTAATAAAATAGACGGAATAGCCAATAACACATTGGTGGTTTTTTATTCTGATAATGGTGGTTTTATGGGACCGACAGATAATACACCATTACGCTTAAGAAAAGGAACTTATTATGAAGGTGGTGTTCGTGTGCCTTTGATTTTTAGATATCCAGGTGTTATAAAACCTAATACAATAAATACAACTCAAGAAATTCACGCTATTGATTTTTATCCTACGCTAGCGGATATTGCAGGAGCCAAACTTCCCAACTCTCAAACACATGAACTGGATGGTAAGTCTATAGCCCCTGTGTTAAAAGGAGAAGCTGATGCGCTTGACGATAAAAATGAGTTGTTTTGGCATTTCCCAGGATATATGGATGTGCGTAATATGCCTCAATCTGTTATTCACTACAGACATTCCGATAATCAACATTATAAACTATTTTATCGTTATGAAGACGAATCTTATGAGTTGTATAATCTTACTAATGACATTGGTGAAACCACCAATCTTTTAGAAAACAACCCAAGTCATCAGATAATAGAATTAGCAACCATCATGAATAATAAATTACGAACGTGGCTCCTTAAAAGAAATGCTCCAACAGGAACTTGGGCAAAAAATGGAGAAAAAGTAGCTTATCCTAAGCAAGATGGTATTAAAAAATATTGTAAATAAAAGTACGAATGAAAAATAATAAGTTTTATCTGTTAGTTGTAGTAACTTCTTTGCTATTATTAAGTTGTTTAAGTATTAAGGATAGAAAAAAATCAGAAGAAGAAAAACAAAACACATCAAATAAAAACGAACAACCTAATATGGTGTTCTTTTTAGCTGATGATCAAGATGTGTATGATTATGGTTGTTATGGTAATGAAAAAGTGAATACAGCAGCTGTAGATCGTTTGGCAAAAGAAGGAATGTTGTTTACAAATGCATTTACTGCACAGGCCATTTGTGCTCCAAGTAGATCGCAGCTTTTTACAGGTAAGTATCCCTTAAAAAATGGTTGCTTTGCCAATCATACAGCAACAAAACCTACTATACAAAGTGTAACAACACATATGAAAAACTTAGGGTATGAAGTAGTTTTGGCAGGAAAGAGTCATGTTAAACCTTCTAATGTTTATCATTGGGATAAAGAATGGGAACCTGTTCCTAAAAAAAATGTTCCAAGAGATTATATTCCTTTAGATAGTATTGAAAACTACTTTAAAAATGCTAAAAAGCCGTTTTGTATGTTCATCACCTCAAAATATCCACATAGTAAATATTTTGACGTAAAAAATGCCAAAGCGGATGATATTAAATTCTTTCCATTTAACGAGAATAAAAAATCAGACCAAGCTTTTGTTAAAAATAAAGCAGGTTATTACAGAAGTATTGAAGAAGATAATACCCAATTAGAAGGAGTGTTAAAGTTGGTAGACACTTATTTAACAGACAATACACTTTTTATTTATAGTGCGGATCATGGTGTTTCAGGAAAATTTACCGTAAAAGATATAGGATTAAAAGTGCCTTTTGTAGTGCGTTGGCCTAAAGTAATAAAAGCAGGATCTACCTCTAATCAATTAATTCATTATACTGATGTATTGCCAACATTTATGGAAATAGCTGGAGGAAATGCAACTCCTGATATGGATGGTAAAAGTTTTTTATCCTTGCTTAAAGGAAAAGATAATAACATTCATGAATATGTTTACGGAGTAAGAACCAATCAAAATATATTAAATTCTGAAATATTTCCATCGAGAATGATTCGTGATAAGCGTCATAAATATATCAGAAATTTTAACGCGTTAGAAGTGCTTGATAAAAACTTAACAGGAAAACCCAATGTAGATTATTTTATTAAGAGAGGAGCAAATGCTCATAAAAACGAACCTTTTGAAGAATTATATGATTTACAAAATGATCCTTTTGAGCAACATAACTTAGCTAGTGACCTAGACTATAAATCGATTAAAGAAAAATTAGCTAAAGATATGTTTGTTTGGATGAAAACTCAGGGAGATATTTTAAGTGAAGATATGATTGGAATTCCAATCATTACACCAAAAGGAAATAAAGGATTTAAATTAGATCAAGATACACCTAGACGAAAAATTCCAGAAGCTATAAAAAATACACTTACAAAAGACGATTATATTGTTATTGAACACTGGTAAAATGAGAAAAATGAAAAGGTTATTTATATACGGATTGGGTTTGTTAACATTTTTATCATCATGTAAAAATGGAAAAGAAAAAACGACAGTTGTTAAGGGTCAAAAACCGATGAATGTATTGTTTATTGCTATTGATGATTTAAGACCTGAACTAAGTTGTTATGGGGCACCGCAAGTAAAATCGCCTAACATAGATCAATTTGCAAAAGAAGCTATTGTCTTTAATCGTGCCTATTGTAACGTTCCTGTTTGTGGAGCATCTAGAGCAAGTTTGTTAACAAGTATTTTACCTACAAAAAACCGTTTTATAGATTACACAGCAAAGGCCCAAGAAGATGTGCCAAATGCAAAAACCTTACCAGGTATTTTTAAGGCTGCTGGCTATACTAGTATTTCTAACGGAAAGATTTTTCATTATAATAAAGATGTTCAGGAAGCAAGTTGGAGTGAAAACCCTTGGATGCCAAAAGGTGGGCATCGTGTAAGTTATGATCCTACAACAAATGACGTAATTATGAAATCTGGTAATGGACGTATTTATGAAGCACCAGAAGTAGATGATAGCGTGTATTCAGATTATAAGATTGCACAAAAAACGATAAGCGATTTACGAAAGTTCAAAGCATCAGGAGAATCTTTCTTTATGGCTTGTGGGTTTTTCCGTCCTCACATGCCGTTTTATGCTCCTAAAAAGTATTGGGATTTATATAATAGAGATTCAGTCGAGGTAGCCGATAACCGACATTTACCAGAAAATGCCCCTAAGTTATTACGTAGTAGTGGCGAATTTAAGTCCTACAGTTTTGGAGACTATAAGCCGAATACCAACGAATTTCATAAAATGATGCGTCACGGTTATTATGCCTGTGTGAGTTATGTAGATCAGTTGGTAGGAGAAGTGCTTCAAGAGTTGGAAACCCTCGGTTTAGCTGAAAACACCATTGTTGTATTATGGGGAGATCACGGTTGGCATCTTGGAGAGCACGAGTTTTGGGGTAAACACAATACTTTACATAATGCGTTGCAGGTACCGTTAATTGTAAAAGTACCAGGGAAAGTAAAAGGGGAACAAACTGAGGCATTGGTAGAGAGCGTTGATATTTATCCTACGCTTTGTGATCTAGCCAACTTAGCTACGCCTGATTACATTATGGGAAAAAGTTTTAAAGCCATTCTAGACAATCCTAAGCAAACGTTTAGAAAAAACGTTTATGCGCGCTTTAAAGTGGCAGATGCTATTGTAACCGAAAACTTTACCTATTCTCTTTATGAAAATGGAGAGGAGATGTTATACAATCGTAAACTGGATCCTGAAGAAAATAAGAATGTTGCAGCAGATGCTAACTATAATAAGGTGATTAAAGGCATGCGAAATGCATTGAAGATAAAGCAGAAACAAGCCAAAAGTTATAAGTAAATTGGCTAAAGAGTTAAGATTAAAGTGGGGTGAATATTTTTTGAAATAATAAAATTATATTAGTAATATGATAAAATTAAAAGTTAAAACAATTCTCTTTTCGGGAATGTTTTTAGTAGTATTAAATATAACTGCTCAATCTTTAAAACATCCTGTTATATGGGTAACAGAAGAAGAAAGAAGCGATGTTTTGGAGAAAATAGATAAATATGATTGGGCAAAAAAGATGTCTAATGATTTACATCGTTTTGTAGATAAAAAAGTAGAAGAACATCAAAAGAATCCTTTGGCAATTTTATCAACTATTCCAGAGATACCTGCGGATAATAAATTAACAGAATTTAAAGCAACAACTGTAAATGAGCACGCAGCAGTGCTTACAGATGCCTCTTATGCTGCTATGTTATATTTTTTAACAAAAGAAGAAAAATATGCTCAGTTTTCAGCAGATATATTATGGCATTATGTGTCTGTTTTATCTGAAAGAAGCCCCGAAAACACCACTATTTGCGGAAATCATTTTTACGACCCACGTACTTCTTATGCGCAGTTTGCTTTGGCTTACGATTTTCTTTATAATTATTTAGACAATCCAAAAACCAAAGTTTATAATGAGTCTACTAAAAAAAGAGCATCTTTTGATAAAAGTAAGTTTCAAAAAACCATTACTAACATGGTTGGAAGTACATTGCAAGAATATGGTCATCCTGATAAACATGGTAAATTTATTTCAAACCATCCAATTTTAACAGCACCAGGAGTACTTTTTGGAATTCTTTGTGTAGAGGATGACAAAGAAAGAGAACGCTTGTTTAATATATTTTGGGAAAAAGGAACTGCTCATCAAAATTCTTTTAAAAACACCATTTTACCTATGTTTGGTAAACAAGGTATATGGCCAGAATCTACAAGCTATAGTTTTATGCCGGACGTAACTATGGTTTTAAACATAATAGATAGAGTTTTTCCAGAAATGGATGAAACTAAAGGATATAAAAATATTTTTAAAGGAAATTTTTTATTTGATAATTTAAGAATGCCTGATGGTAGATTTGTTAGATATGGAGATTCTAAAAGAAATCATGATGGTACTAAAAAATTGTATATCTACACACTTAATTTAGCTAAAAGACGAGGTTATAAAGATTTGGAAAAGCAAGCAGAGGTAGCACTTAGACAAGCGTATAATAGAGAAGGAGATTATCATCCAAAGATTTCACCTTCTACTTTTAATAACTCAGAGCCTTTAAAGTTATTTTGGGGAAATGATATTCCTGAGTTAACAAATGGACAAATAGATTTTAAAAAACCTACTGTTTTAATAGAACACGCAGGTATTGCTTTACAACGTAATTACGTAAAAAAGGATAATGAATTATATGGTTTGTGTGGAATTATTGGTGGAGCACATTATGTACACTCTCACTTAACTGGAATAACGATGGAACTTTATGGAGCAGGATATGTAATGGCTCCTAACGCAGGTTTGCCTAAAACGGTAAAAGAAAGAAGAATTCCTTTACACGAAAATTATTTTAGATTATATGCAGGAAATAATACAGTAATTGTTAATGGAACTTCTCATGGTATTCAACCAGGGTCATGGAAAGATGGCGCTTATGTATGGCAAAATAAAGTTGTTAATATTACTTCTGAACCAAAACATTTAGAAGATCCCATAAGTCCAAATTTTAATTTTGCAACACAGTTTTTAAATGATGAAATTAATAAGGCTAAACAAGAACGTACTTTAAGCATTGTACGTACTAGTGATGAAACAGCTTATTATGTAGATGTTTTTCGTTCTAAATCTATGGATGAGAATAAATTTCACGATTATATTTATCACAATATTGGAGATAATACAATCATAAAAAATAGTAATGGAAAGGTTTTAGATGTTAAAGAAACAAGTCGTTATCAAAATGATATTGGTGACCCTGTACAATCTCCAGGTTGGCGTTATTTTGAAAATACACAAGTTACCAAACCAATAAAAGAAGCCGTAAATATTAGTTTTCATATAAAAGAAGACAATCGTTACATGCATATGTTTGTTCCAGAAGGTATAGAGAGAGAATACACAAAAGCATTAGCACCACCAACAAGAGAAGCTAAAAATGGTTATGAAAATAAAAAAACGCAAGTACTTGCCATCAAACAAAAAGGAGAAGCTTGGGATAGACCTTTTATAACTGTTTTAGAACCTTCAAATCATCAAGAAACTAGTATTCAAAATGTAGAACCTTTAATAACTGGTAGTAAAACTGTAGGTTCTAAGGTAGTTTCAAAAGTAAAAAACCATATCATAACAGATTATGTTATTTCTCAAGATAATGCTAATGAGGTTTACTTTGATAGAAAGTTAAATATAAAATTTACTGGACGATTTGGAATTGTTAGAGTAGATAAAGTAGATGATAAAGAAACTATTAGTCTTTATATTGGTGATGGAAAAGACCTTAGTTTTAAATCATATCATATTACAGGTGATGATGAAAATAAAGCCTTTAAATTATTTAATTAAAAAAGAGAAGTCATATGACTTCTCTTTTTTTTTGATATCTGATATGTTTTTTAGATATCAACTAAAAAAACTTTTGTGCTTATTGTTATAAAAATATCAAGGATATCATTTATAAATATGGTGTTAATTGTTATATTCATACCACAAAGTAATTAAAGATATGTTTGAATTTATAAAAATAGATACAAATTCAAGAGTTCCCAAGTACAAACAAATTGTAGACTCCATTATTTATAATATATCCGAAGGTAATTTTGTAATGGATCAAAAAATTCCATCTATAAACATGTTTAGCGAGGAGTTTTATTTGTCTAGAGATACGGTAGAAAAAGCATATAGTATATTAAAACAACGCAATATTATATGTTCTATTAGAGGGAAAGGATATTATATTTCTAGAACCAAATTAATATCTAAAGTCAATATTCTATTTTTAGTAAACAAACTAAGTCCTTATAAAACTAGAATTTACGAATCATTTATAAATACTATTGGAGCAAACTCACATGTAGATATTCATGTTTATCATTGTGATGAATCTGTTTTTTTAAACCTCTTAAATAAATACAAGTCGAGCTATGACTATTATGTAGTTATGACTCATTTTAAAACAGATGATTTAAAACATATAACCATTACTGATGAAGTATATAAAGCCATACAAAAAATACCTAAAGAAAAATTAGTTGTTTTAGATAATATAAAACTAGGTAATGATGGCGATATTATTGAAGTATATCAAGATTTTGAAAATGATATTTATAATGCACTAAGTGAAGGAGTAACTAAAATTACTAAATACGAAAATATCATATTAGTTTATCCTTCAAAATCAGTATATCCGTATCCAAAAAGAATTCTGCATGGTTTTAGAAAGTTTTGTGTACAAAACAAATTAAACTTTGAAATTCTTGATGAAGTGTATGATGATATCATTTTAAAAAGAGGAGATTTATTTATAACTATTGAAGAATCTGACTTGGTAAAACTCATCAAACAAATTAGGGAAGAAGAGTATGTGTTAGGAAAAGATATTGGTGTTATTTCATATAACGATACACCTTTAAAAGAGTTATTAGGCATTACAGTTATGTCAACTGATTTTAGAATTATGGGAGAAACTACAGCCAAAATGATTTTAAATAAAGAAAAAGGAAAGGTTAAAATCCCTTTTAATTTCATAGATAGAAACTCTATCTAAATACTGAATAATCAATAAATCTACTGTTTTTTTCAATCAACAGTACAGTACAGGATAGAGGTAACCCGCTCTTATTATAATTTTGAGAGTATTACATAATATAATTACATCAAAATTTAAAAATGGAAAATCAGACTAAAAACTTCAAGTACGTTGACTATCTGTGGGATGATAAAAAAGCAGAATCTTTAGGAGATGATCAAGTATCATTATTCTTATATCGTTCTAATATCTTAGGTGCAGACTTAAGAATTACTAACTATGGTGGAGGAAACACTAGTTGTAAAACAATTGAAACAGACCCTTTAACTAATGAAGAAGTTGAAGTTATGTGGGTAAAAGGTTCTGGAGGAGATATCGGAACTTTAGACAGAGCAGGAATTGCTGGTCTATACACTAAAAGATTAAGAGATTTAAAGAATGTATATGGCGGAATGGCTGATGAAGATCGTATGGTAGGTTTGTTTGACCACTGTATTTACGATTTAGATAGTAAAGCTCCTTCTATTGATACGCCTTTACATGGTTTATTACCATTTGCACATATAGATCACCTACATCCTGATGCTTTAATTGCAGTTGCTGCAGCTAAAGACAGTGAGAAAGTAACCAAAGAAATTTGGGGTGATACTATGGGATGGGTGCCTTGGCAACGTCCTGGATTTGATTTAGGCTTACAGTTAGAAAAATGTTTGGCTGACAATCCTGGAATTAGAGGAATCGTTTTAGGTTCTCACGGTTTATTTACTTGGGGAGATACTTCTTACGAATGTTATATGAATAGTTTAGAAGTTATTGAAATGGCTTCTGAGTTTATAGAGAAAAAAATAGCTGAAAAAGGTAGCGTTTTTGGTGGTCAAAAAATTGAGAGTTTACCAAAAGAAGAGCGTTACGAAAAAGCAGCTCAAATTATGCCTTTATTAAGAGGTTTATGTTCTTCAGAAAACAGAATGATTGGTCATTTCTCTGATTCTGATGTAGTGATGGAATATATCAATAGTAATGATTTAGAAAGATTAGCTCCAATGGGAACTTCTTGTCCAGATCACTTCTTAAGAACTAAAATTCAACCTTTAGTATTAACATTAGACAAAAACGAAGATTTATCTGATGCTGAAGCAATTTTAAAGAAATTAGAACCTGCATTTGAAGCTTATAGAGCTGAATATGCTGAATACTACAATACTTGTAAAAAAGACAATAGTCCTGCTATTCGTGATGCTAACCCAGTTATTATTATTTACCCAGGAGTTGGTATGTTTAGTTTTGCAAAAAACAAACAAACTACACGTGTAGCTAACGAGTTCTACGTTAATGCAATTAATGTAATGCGTGGTGCTGAAGCAATTACTGAGTACACATCTTTACCAAGACAAGAAGCTTTTGATATTGAGTACTGGTTGTTAGAAGAAGCTAAATTACAACGTATGCCAAAAGAACAACCATTGTCTCGTAAAGTTGCATTGGTAACTGGTGCTGGTGGTGGAATTGGTAAAGCCATTGCTGATAAATTAGCTGCGGAAGGAGCTAACGTTGTGTTAACTGATATTAACGAACAAAGTTTAATTGAAGCGAATGCAACTTATAAAAGAGATGTTTCTACCTATGCTATTTGTGATGTAACAAACCCAGATTCTATTGCTTCTGCTTATAAAAAAGCTTGCGTAGAGTTTGGAGGGATTGATATTGTTGTTCACAGTGCAGGATTGGCAATTTCTAAAGCTTTAGAAGATACTACTGATAAAGATTGGAATATTTTACAAAGCATTTTAGTAAAAGGTCAGTTTGATTTAGCTAAACAATTTTCTGCTATTACTCGTAAACAAAACTTAGGTGGAGATTATATCTCTATTGCAAGTAAAAACGGATTAGTAGCTGGACCAAACAACGTTGCATACGGAACAGCAAAAGCTGCTCAACAGCACATGGTACGTTTATTAGCTGCTGAATTGGCAAAAGATAAAGTACGTGTAAACACAGTGAATCCTGATGGAGTTATTGTAGGTAGTAAAATTTGGGAAGGAGCTTGGGCAGAAGGAAGAGCTAAAGCTAACGGAATTACCGTAGAAGAATTACCTGCTTTCTATGCAAAAAGAAACTTATTAAACGAAATTATTACTCCTGCTGACATTGCAAATGGTGTTTTCTCTTTCGTAGGAGTTTTAGATAAATCTACAGGAAATATTATCAATGTTGATGGAGGTATGGCAAATGCTTTCGTGAGATAATAAAATATATATTTTACAAACTCCCATAGTCAAAAATTATGGGAGTTTTTTTTCTAAATTTTAAAAAAAATGAAAATACAAAATCAACATATTCAAGATGTTAATAAAAACATTATTGAAGACCATAATGATAGCTTTGATTTTTTAGCAAATAAATTGACTAAAAATGGACATGATGTAAATACTATTTTATCAAAATTAGCTGAATTCCAAGTGGCGATTCCTAGTTGGGCTTTAGGAGCCGGAGGAACTCGTTTTGGACGTTTTGGTTTTTACGGTGAACCAACTACACTAGAACAAAAAATAGAAGATGTTGGAATTTTACATTCTTTAACACAAACTGCTGGAGCTGTATCTTTACACATTCCATGGGATGTACCTCAAGATTACAATGCTGTTAGTGAATTAGCTTCATCTTTAGATATTAAATTCGATGCAGTAAACTCTAACACTTTTCAAGATCAAAAAGATGTTAAAGAATCATATAAATACGGATCTTTAAGTAACACAAGTCAAGCAGTTCGCGAACAAGCAATTCAACACAATATTGATGTTATTAAAATTGGAGAAAAATTAGGATCTAAAGCATTAACCGTTTGGTTGGCAGATGGTTCTTGTTTCCCAGGACAAAATAACTTTCAAACAGCTTTTCAAAACACTCAAGACAGTTTAAAATCTATTTATAAAGACATTCCTGAAGATTGGAAAATGTTAATAGAGTACAAACCATACGAGCCAAACTTTTATAGTACGGTAATTCAAGATTGGGGTGCTTCTTTAATGTTGGCTAACGAATGTGGAGAAAAAGCTTATACTTTGGTTGATTTAGGTCACCATTTACCAAACAGTAACATAGAGCAAATTGTTTCTATTTTAAGTTTAAAAGGTAAACTAGGAGGTTTCCATTTTAACGATAGTAAGTATGGAGATGATGATTTAACTGTAGGAAGTATTAAGCCTTATGCCTTGTTCTTAATTTTTAATGAATTGGTATATGGAATGGCAAACAATCCTCAAAATCCAGATTTAGCTTGGATGATTGATGCAAGTCATAACGTAAAAGATCCTTTAGAAGATTTAATTCAGTCTTTAGAAGCTATTCAAGAGGCATACGCAAAAGCATTGTTAATTGATCAAAAAGCATTAAAAGAGGCTCAATTAAACAATGATGTTGTAAAATGTCAAGAAATTCTACAAGGAGCTTACAGAACAGATGTTCGTCCTTTAATTGAAAAAGCTAGACTTGACAGAGGTGGAGCTATTAGCCCAATAAAAGCATATCGTGAGTTAGATTTAAGAAATTATTTAATTAAAGAAAGAGGTAGAAATACTGTAGCTACAGGATTATAAACCATGTGATATGAAACAAAAAGTAACGGCCGTTTTTGATATTGGAAAAACCAATAAAAAATTCTTTTTATTTGATAAGGATTTTAAAGAAATACACAAAGAGTATATTTCTTTTGATGAAATCAAAGATGAAGATGGTCATCCAACAGAAAACATACATGCATTACAAGAATGGTTAAAATCTGTATTTAATCGTATATTAGAAACGAAAGAATACCATGTAAAGGCCATTAACTTCTCAACATATGGAGCTAGTTTTGTTCATATTGATGAAGATGGTAACCCATTAACTCCTTTGTATAATTATACAAAGGAGTTGCCTAAAGAAATAATAGAGAGTTTTTTCAATAAATATGGAGATAAAGAATCTTTTTTAAAGAAGACAGGTTGTGCAGATCTTAGCATGTTAAATTCAGGTTTGCAATTGTATTGGTTAAAACAAACCCAGCCAGAAGTATTTAAGAAAATAAAATACTCTTTGCATTTACCACAATACTTAAGCTTTATATTTACAGGAATACCTTTAAGTGAATATACAAGTATTGGATGTCATACAGCCCTGTGGGATTATGATAAAAAAGATTATCATGACTGGGTATATAAAGAAGAGTTACATAAAATATTACCTCCAATTGTTTCTACAGAAACAAGTATTAATATGAACTATAATGGTTGTCGTATTAAAATAGGAGTAGGGATTCATGATAGCTCTGCTGCATTACTTCCTTACATGAAAAGTATTGAAAAAGAATTTGTTTTAATCTCTACAGGAACATGGAGTATTACTTTTAATCCATTTACCAAAGAAGCAATTTCTAACGATGTAAATGATCAAGACTCATTAAACTATATGCGTCTTAATGGAGATCCAGTAAAAGCATCTCGTTTATTTTTAGGTAACGAATACAAAGTACAAGTAGATTTACTAAACAAACATTTTGGAGTAGATAAGGATTATCATACAACAGTAAAATTTGATTATGATATTTATACTGATGTAACAACAGATTTTAAATATTGTCACCATTGGGATAGCTTGCAGAGTGATAAAATGCCTAAAACATTAAAGGTGTTATACAATACTTATGAAGAGGCTTACCATCAATTAATGATTGAATTAGTTTTATTACAGAATAAGTGTATAGATAGTGTTATTGGTAATCATATAATTGGAGAAATATATATAGATGGAGGATTTAGTGATAATGATGTCTTTGTAAAATTGTTAACACATTATTATCGAGATAAAAAATTAAGAACTACTAGCGCTTCACTTGGTTCAGCATTAGGAGCAGCTCTTTCTATATCAGATACAAAATTGAATTCTAAGTTCTTAAAAAAGAATTATGATTTAAAGAAACATATTCCATTTATTCTTAATCAAACAATTAATTAAAAAACAGTTAATGATATATTTTCAATATAGTTTACCCATTTAAAATATGTCAAAAAATAAACTTTAAATATTTAAGGAATCAAGTCACTTTTAATATTTATTGGATTAACAAAAGATGATAACTACTACTTAAGACGGAGTATTTCTATAGTTTAAGAGAAATGGAACCATAAATGATGATTAAGTAGAAGAATTAAGAAAAAAGTTTTTATCATAAAGAAAGATTATGGCGATAAAATTTAATACAGATTATCCATCTATAGATGATCTAAGATCAAAAGCACAAAAGAAAATTCCAAAATTTGCTTTTGAATATCTTGACGGCGGATGTAACGAAGATGTTAACATACACAGAAATACAGCTGATATTAGAGATATTCAGTTGAATCCAGAATACATAAAGAAGTTTTCAGGCTCATCGCTTAAAACAAAACTATTTGGAATAGAATATGATGCTCCCTTTGGTATTGCTCCAGTTGGTTTGCAAGGACTCATGTGGCCAAATGCCCCAGAAATTTTAGCAAAGTCGGCATTTGAACATAATATTCCCTTTATCTTAAGTACAGTTACAACTACAAGTATAGAGCGAGCTAGTGAAATAACCGAAGGTAAATCTTGGTTTCAGTTGTACCATCCTGCAGAAGACAGGCTTAGAGATGATATTATTAAAAGAGCAGAAGCAGCTCATTGTCCAGTATTAGTTGTGTTGTGTGATGTACCAACTTTTGGATTTAGACCTAGAGATATTAGAAATGGTTTAGCAATGCCTCCTAAAATGTCTGTAAAAAATATTTTACAAGTCTTAGGAAAACCTCATTGGGCAATGCAAACACTAATTCATGGACAACCTAATTTTGAAACTTTAAAGCCATATATGCCTAAAGGGTTAGATTTAAAACAATTAGGAAAGTTTATGGATCAAACATTTAATGGTAGATTAAATGAAGAAAAAATAAAACCTATTCGTGATATGTGGAAAGGGAAGTTAGTTTTAAAAGGAGTTTCTTCGGAGTATGATGCACAACAAGCAATTAAATTAGGGTTTGATGGGATCATTGTTTCTAATCACGGAGGACGTCAATTAGATGCAGGAGAATCTGCTGTAAGTTCACTTTCTAACATTGCAAAAAAATATGGAGATCAGATTGAGGTGATGATGGATAGTGGAGTTCGTTCGGGACCAGATGTAGCCAGAGCAATGGCTTCAGGTGCTAAATTTACTTTTATGGGACGTTCATTTATGTATGGAGTTTCGGCTTTAGGAAAAAATGGAGGAGATCATACGATTTCTTTACTTAAAACAGAATTAAAGCAAGTGATGGATCAATTGTGTTGTGAAAGAACACAAGATTTTCCTAATCATTTGTTAAAATAATCAGAAAAGAAAGATGTTAGATTCAATTTTAATCTAATAATTAAAAACATAATCATTATGACAAAATATCAGCAAAGTGCAGATGTAGTAGAGGATGTTTCTGGTGGCGAATTTGAAAGAACTCCAGTACCTACCTCAAAATTAAAAGGCTGGAAAAGCTTTATAGGGATGTATGCGGGAGAGCATGCTGCAGGAACCGAGTTTATGATTGGTCCTTTATTTTTAACAGCAGGAGTAAGCGCATTTGACCTTATTATTGGTTTGTTATTAGGTAATATTTTAGCCGTTTTAAGTTGGAGGTTTTTAACAGCAGAGATTGCGGTTAAAAATAGATTAACATTATACTTCCAATTAGAAAAAATATGTGGTAAAAAGTTAGTAACTGGATATAATTTAGCTAATGGTATTTTGTTTTGTTTTTTAGCAGGTTCTATGATAACCGTTTCTGCTACAGCGGTCGGTATACCATTTGATATGCCTATGCCTAAGTTAGATGATACTTTGCCAAATGGTATGACTTGGATTATTATAGTTATTGTTATTGGTGCAGTTATCTCAATTATTGCCGCACGTGGGTATGATACAGTAACCAAGGCTGCAAACTGGATGTCTCCAGTAATTGTTTTAGCATTTGTTGCTGCTGGTATAGTTGCGCTTAGTCAGTTAGGAGTTGGTAGTTTTTCTGATTTTTGGAATATTTGGGGTGATGGAGGAGAACCTTTTCCTGGACAAACAAAATTTACTTTTTGGCATGTTGTTATTTGGTCATGGTTTGCCAATGGAGCTATGCATATAGGAATGTCAGATTTATCCGTATTTAGATTCGCAAAAGAGGCAAAAGCAGGGTGGGCAACAGCAGCAGGAATGTATGTTGGACACTATATGGCATGGATTGCAGCAGCGTTGTTATATGCTGTATATTTAAAGTCACCAGAGGCTTTGTCTTACTTAAACGAAGGAAGTGCTCCTCCTGTTGCACCTGGGCCAATGGCTTATAATGCTATTGGAGTATTAGGAATTATTGCTGTAGTATTAGCAGGTTGGACAACAGCAAATCCTACCATATACCGAGCAGGTTTAGCTTTTCAAGCAATTTTACCTAAATTATCTACAGCAAAAGTTACTATACTAGCAGGAAGTGTGGCTACTATAGCAGGTTTATTTCCTGCTTTTGCAATGAAGTTGTTAGGATTTGTGGCTTTATATGGATTTATATTAGCACCATTTGGAGCTGTGATTGTATTTGAACATTTCTTTCATAATAAAGTAGGGATATTAAAGAACTATGCAGAAAAAGCAAAATTATCATTTAATAAATCTGTGTTTTGGGCATGGGCTATAAGTTTTGGTTTGTTTTACTTTATATCAATACAGTTTGATGTGTTTTTGTCTTTTGTAACACTACCAGCTTGGTTGTTATGTGGAATACTTTTCTTAGTCTTTAGTAAGTATTCTCAAAATAAAAATATATAAATATTATTGAAGTTTTAAATTCATGTATTACATTTTTTATGTTGAATGTAAACTTTGAATAAAGTAGTGAAAGTAAAAAATCAGGTTATATTTTTAGGAATGAATAACCTTATAGTACATCTTAAAAAAGGTCATGATATATTTTAATCTTGACCTTTTTTGGGTTATTTAAAAGGTTAACAATTCCAGTTTGTTATTATTTCTTGGATACGATTTGTAGTTTATATTTTGATTTAGGTGCAAGTGTTTTGGAGTGCATAAATCAAGACTACAATGTGGATGAAGATTGTTATAAATATCGACTGCCTTTTTGATGATCGTTTTTGCTAATTTAAGATTTTGTATGACATATTTCAGTCCATATTCATATTTTAAAGATTGCCTGTGATAATGCCTAATTATTGTGTTTAGGCAAAAATATTCGTTAGCCTTGAAAAGACTGTATCACTTTTACATCAGTAGAGAAGAGAACAGTGTTTTAAAATAGTTAAGAGATATTTTAAAACAGATTTTCTCTTTTTATATTTTATACAGCTTATTTAGTTTGAATGGAGGCAGGTGTCTACTCTATAAAATGAAGAAAACCGAATTTGCTTGGCTCGTGAACATCAATCTTTTCTTCGTCAATTGGGAATATTGAAGATGTGATTCTTCGATTACCTTCAACTTCGTTACGTTCTTGTCTAACGGCTAAAAAAGTCCATTTAGCACCTGCTTTTACTGGGGCGTAGGTATCTATTTTAAAGAACAATTTTAAGGGTATAGCCATTTCCATTGTCCAACCTTTATCAATATCTGAATTATCGTTTATTGTTCCATTTAAAGTAGTTTCTACTTTAAATTCAGGATTAAAAGCCTTTAATACTCCAGGTTGCCCATTATAGAAATCGGTCATAAATAAAAAGTCGTTAGATGTTTTGTATAGATTTACTTCAAACCCCATATGAGTACTCAATATTTCAGGAGCAGGTGATAAAAAAATCTCGGCACAATCGTCAAAATAAGGCGCTCCGTCTCTTACTTTTTCACGTGCTGTTAAATATTTATCTTCGCTTTCAAAAAAGACATATAAAAATTCATCGTCCCATAACATTCGAAATGTAGTTTTTTGCTTGTCATCGGCTTTATTAATCGCATCATAATGATAAAAGTTATTGAATGTAGCAGCTTCGGTTCTATTCCAATCTAGCTCGTCCCTTTTTCCGTCAATTACCATTTGAGTATTTGCTTTAGATACTTTAAATTCAGAATGTGTAACTACTTTAATAGTAGTTTGTTCATTTTTTACTTCTTTACAACTTTTACAAATTAGAGCTGTTATAAATAAAATACAAAAGATAATTTTTTTCATTTTTGATTACTTTCCATAAGTGACTAATTATTGTATGTTTCCACCTACAGGTAAGTTACTAGGAACTTTTTCTGGGATGGTTTTGTCAAAATCTTCAGCATTTAAGGTGTTAAAGAAAGAGATGATAGTGGTCATATCTTTTACCTTTAAAGGAATTCCTTTAGTTAAGGTATCTAGCTGTTTTGAAGCCACGTGTTTGTTTCTTGAATTTCCGTGAGCAATGTCTTCATAAAACTCTAAAACTTGTTGTAATGTTTGTAAAGACCCGTTATGCATATAAGGAGCTGTATATCGTAAATTCCTTAAAGTTGGAGTTCTAAATCCATAGCTTTTTTGATGTCCATCGTCTGTATAGTTTAGTTTATCATTATCCTCTACACCTAAAATGTGGATTTTATAATCACTAAACATTGGACCTGAGTGACAAGTGTGACACTTTGCTTTTTTAAACAATTTAAAACCTTCTTTTTCGGTTTCAGAGATTGCATTTACATCTCCTTGTAAATACTTGTCAAAACGTGTATTTGGGGTTGTTAATGTACGTTCAAAAGTTGCAATGGCTTTAGCTAGATGAATTTTGTTTATATGAGGTAGTTCTTTGGGAAAAGCTTTTTTAAAAAGATCTTGATAGGCATCAATTTGTTGCAATCGGTGAATAATTGTGTCTAAAATAACAGTCTCAGAAATTCTATCTCCTCTCATTTCTTCCAATGTAGTTAAAGGGCCAAGTACCTGATTCTCTAAACTATTCATTCTATTGTCCCAAAACATAGGAGCTTGAGAAGGAGAGTAATGTTGATTGTTGTCAATTCCGTTATAAGCAGTGTTTAAAATGGTATGCGCATTTCTTTTTACAAAAGAAATATTGTTGTTGGAGTTAAATTTTCTGGTATAACCAAGTCCTTTTCCATTTACACCAATAGACAAATCAATTCCATCACTATATCCATAATCTGGATGATGACAGGTAGCACAAGCCACCTCTTTATTTCCAGATAAAATAGGATCGTAAAAAAGAAGTCTTCCTAGCGCTACTTTTTCAGGAGTAATTGGGTTGTTTTTAGGAGTAATGATTTGTTGTGGCAACGGAAGATATACATCTTCCATTGCCTTTGTTGTTTTTTGTGTTGACGATTGACAAGCAACCATCAATAAGAATGTACCAACAATACTTGTTATTTTTAATAGAGCATACATAAAGTAATTCTTTAGTCTGCCATTCCTAAATATAATTTAGGCGCCTCGTTGTTGGTTTGATATTGCTGAACAGCCTCTTTAGATACCTTTGTTTTCCATAAATAGACATGTTTTAAGTTTTTGAATTTTGGAAAATCGGCAAGGCTTTGTTCGGTGACCAATGTACCATATAAATTTAGAGCCTCTAAAGGAGCTATGTTTTCTAATTCGTGAATTCCAGCATCTGTAATATTGTTTTGATTCAGCTCTAATTTTCTTAGGTTTTTAAATTTCCCAATAAATTTTAAGTGTTCATCTTCTACCGAATTATCAACAAGAGATAATGATAATACATGGTCTTTGATTTCTTGTAAATTAGTGAGTAATCTATTTAATTCTGTAACGTTTTTAGCTGTTTTTCCAGGCAATACAACATCATATATACTTTTGTTGTAAATCAATTCTCTAATGGTAAATCCAGCTTGTGCTAATTTGTTAATCAACAAACTATCTACAGGTTTTAGTTCAGGAATTTTGGAAGATTCATCTGCTTGTCCGTCTTTTCCAAAGCCTAAGAAATTAGCCGCCAATAGCATTAGCTCTTTGTTATTTTCTGCAGTGATTAATTTGATATTAAAATCAGCTTTAGCAGTCGTAATCCAATAAGAAATGATTTGAATTTCTTCTTTAGTTAACGGCGTTTTTCCTTTTGGAGGCATGAATTTTTTATCGTGATCATTTAAGTTTACACGATGAATAAGTTCTGATTTAGACAAATCACCTGCAACAATGGCCAAACCGTTTTTTCCTCCTTTTAAGATCGCTTCAGGAGTTTCTAAAGACAAACCTCCTTTTTTCTTAGAGGAGTTATGACAACTTATACATTTTTCTTCTAAAATAGGATGTATCAGGTGATTGTATATTTCTACTTCACCCATAGTTTTAGGCGGAAGTACTTCGATAGGTTTTTCTGCAAAAGGAGCGTATTTGGTTAAATAATCAGACCCATGTGTTAAATTACCTCCATAATGACCTGTAATACTTACCAAAAGAACCAAAAGAGTTAAAGCAGATATATTGGCTTTAAATTGATTTAATTTTAAGAAAGGCAGTTTGTCTATTCTAATCAACCAAGCAATAAAGGTAATGACAGTTGTTGCTATCCCAAACCAAAAATGTCCATCTAATTGATCTCCTTCGTATTCTCCACTAAGAGAAAGCATATAGCCAAGTACACAGGCACCTGTAGCAGAGAGAGCTCCTAAAAACAAAGCATATGGGATGGCTGTTTTTAATTCTTCTACTTTGTTCC
The DNA here is from genome assembly GCF_001697185.1 of Wenyingzhuangia fucanilytica. Taxonomy (GTDB): domain Bacteria; phylum Bacteroidota; class Bacteroidia; order Flavobacteriales; family Flavobacteriaceae; genus Wenyingzhuangia; species Wenyingzhuangia fucanilytica. The sequence continues at coordinate 1,512,660 of NZ_CP014224.1, forward strand.
ATTTACTGATGATTTCTAAGAGAAAAGCAAATAAAATCAACCCAATAGGGATGTGTACAATTAAAGGGTGGAAGCGTCCTAAGAACAGGACAAAATCTGGTACTTGATTCATAGTTATCGAGTTAGTTGTTTTTTGATGTTATATTCTTTCTAATTTTAAAGGAGGGGTTTTGTTGGCCCTCCATTGACAAACGTATAAGTTTTTGTCATTGTCCACACAAACATCATGACCATGAGAAATAGGTCGTTCTGGTAATTGAAAAGATTTTTGTAGTTCTCCACCCACATAAATAGGTGCTGTTGCTCCAGGATTAGAGACAACTTTGTCTCCTTCTAAAATGGTGACAAAGCCTGTAGGTTGTGTCCAATCTGTACGTCCTACCTTAGGTTGCGACCAACAAACGCCAGCATATAAATTGTTGTCATCAAAAACGGGTCTACATACTTGCATATTGGGTAAGTATAAGGTTTTAATGTAGGTTCCATCTAAGGTAAACCACTTAAAACTTGCTTGGTTTCTAGAGGTAACGACCACCATTGGATTGCCTTTTTCTCGATAATCGATGGCTACACCATGTGCACTTTTTATTTGATAATTAGGGTCAGGATTGTCACTTCCTCCCCAGTGTCTAATGTATTTTCCGTTGTAATCGTATTGAATAATTCTACTCATTCCATATCCATCCGCTACATAAATATCCCCGTTGGGACCAATAGCAGTTTCTGTAGGACAGAAAGATTCACCAGGTTTGTATACTCCAATTGTTTGTGGATGACCAATATCAAATAAAACTCTACCGTCCATAGTAGTTTTGGTAATTCGTCCGTTGTGTTTGGTCCATTTTCCTATTTTGTTTAAAAACCAACCGGATTCTGCCAAAAACAAAAAATCTTCTCCACCTTCGTTAGAAATGGTCAATCCATGACCTCCGGGATAGGCATTTCCCCATGAGTCTAATACCTTTCCAGATTTGTCAAAAATAATGATATTATTAGCTGGATGATCTCCAATCATTACCAAACGTCCTTTACTGTCCATTTGCATTTCATGGCAGTTTAGTAAAGGGGTTTCTATGGAACTCATTTGTGCCCAATCTCTAATGAGTTTGTATTGATAATCTCCATGCCCTAAAATGATATCATTTTTGGTAGATTTTTTTATAAAATGAAAACCAAAAGAAGGGATGGTTGCTAGGCCAACACCTGCTAAAGCAGATTTTTTCATAAAGTTTCTTCTTGTATCACTCATGTGTTAGTTTTTTAAGTCAATAAATCTTTAACCACATTTCCATGTACATCAGTCAATCTGTATCTTCTTCCTTGGTGTTTAAAGGTGAGTTTTTCATGATCAACACCAAATAAGTGGAGTAGTGTTGCATGAAAATCGTGAACGTGTACAGGGTCTTTGGTAACGTTGTAACTAAAGTCATCTGTTTCTCCAAAGGTAAATCCAGGTTTAACACCAGCACCTGCCATCCACATCGTAAATGCTTTTGGATGGTGGTCTCTACCATAGTTAGTACTTGTAAGTTGACCTTGAGAATAGACGGTTCTACCAAATTCACCTCCCCAAATCACTAGGGTGTCTTCAAACATTCCACGTTGTTTTAAATCTTTAATCAATGCAGCAGTTGCTTGATCTGTTTTTTTAGATTGACTTTTTACTCCACTTGGACAATAGTTGTGCTGATCCCATCCTTGATGATACAATTGCACAAATTTGACTCCTTTTTCTAATAGTTTTCTAGCCATCAAACAATTGGCAGCATAAGTTCCAGGGTCTTTACTGTCTTTTCCATACATTTCAAAAATATGTTCTGGCTCATCGCTAATATCGGTGACCTCTGGCACAGATGTTTGCATTTTAAAAGCCATTTCGTATTGAGACATTCTAGCTTGAATTTCTGGATCTCCATAAGCATCACCTTGCAAGTCGTTTAGATGACTTAAATAATCTAACATATGTCTTCTATCATGACCATCATAATTTTCAGGATCTGTTAAATACAATACTGGATCTTTTCCTGATCTAAATTGTACTCCTTGATGTTCTGTAGGTAAAAAACCATTTCCCCATAAACTAGATTTTAAAGGTTGTCCTTTTCCATTTTTAGAAACTAGCGTAATAAAAGTAGGAAGGTTTTCATTGTCTGAACCCAATCCATAACTTAACCAAGAACCAATAGAGGGTCTACCCGGTAATTGATTTCCTGTTTGCATAAAAGTAATGGCAGGAGTATGGTTTATTTGGTCGGTTTGCATTCCTTTGATAAAACATAAATCATCAACAACTTCTGATAAGTAGGGCATGATTTCACTTACCCAAGCTCTAGATTCTCCATATTGTTTAAATTTAAAAGCTGAAGGAGCAATAGGCAAGGTGCTTTGGCTACCACTCATTCCTGTCAATTTGGTGGCTCCAATAACAGACTCTGGCAATTCTTTTCCAAACATGTCTGTAAGTTTAGGTTTGTAATCAAACAAGTCCATTTGCGAAGGCCCTCCACTTTGAAATAAGTATACCACTCGTTTTGCTTTAGGCAGATGATGTGGCAATCCCAATCTATTTTTATTATAAGCTTGTAATAATTGTTCTGTTGCTTTTTCTTGTTTTACAGCGCTCCATAGTTTTTCTGTTCCTAATAAACTTCCTAAAGCCAAGGCTCCTAAACCAAGAGAAGTTTGTTTTAGGAAATGTCTTCTGTCCAATTGCTTTTCAATTCCTTGTAAGTCTCTATTGTTAGATCTCAGTTTTTTATGTTCGTGATTGTTACACATAATTTTATCTTATATAAGAGGTTTGCAATTTATCTTTTAGTAATGGTTGCATCAGAATTCATAATAGTACTCGCTACAACGGCATTGGCGGCAATCAGTGCTTTATCATCTGATGGGTTGATTTTATAGCTTCCGGTAGTTAACCATCCTAAGGTCTTTTTAGGGTTTTTCTGGAATTTTTGATATTCTGATTGTTGTAATTCTGTGAGTAATTCAAGTTCTTTGGTTGTTACTGTTCTCCCTGTTAACTTTCTGAATATTTGTTGAATTCCTGCTTTGGCATTTTTTGCTTCTGCAATTTGTTTTCCTAAAACTCTAGATGCTTCAATATAAGTAGGGTCATTTAATACCACTAAGGCTTGTAAAGGTGTGTTTGTTTTTTGTCTACGTGTGGTACACAAATCTCTGGTAGGCGCATCAAAAGTAGCAATGGTTGGGTTGGGTACAGTACGTTTCCAAATGGTATACATACTTCTTCTATACAAACCATCAAACCCATCTTGTTCATAATGATCTCCATTTACTCTCCACAATCCTTTTGGTTGGTAGGGTTTTACACTTTCTCCTCCAATTTTATCATTCATCAATCCAGAAGCAAACAAAGCATTGTCTCTTAACATTTCTCCTGTTAATCTATTGGCAGGTCCTCGGGCTAGTAATCTGTTTTCATTGTCTATTTCTAATAGTTTTTGACTAATAGCTGAACTTTGTTGGTAGGTATTAGACATCATTATTGTTTTATGAAGTTTTTTAACATCCCATCCAGATTCTATAAACTCTAAGGCTAACCAATCTAATAATTTAGGGTGTGTAGGCATTTCTCCTTGATTTCCAAAATCATCTGATGTTACGACCAATCCTTGTCCAAAAATATTTTGCCAATATCTATTTACAGTTACTCTAGCGGTTAGCGGATTGTTTGGATCCATGATCCATTTTGCCAAACCAACTCTGTTTTTAGGGATTTGTTTGTCTATAGGAAATATTTCGTTGGGTACGTTTGGAAATACGGAATCTGTAGGAGAATCGTAGTTACCTCTATCTAAAATATAGGTTTGTCTAGGGGTTTTTCTTTCCTTCATCACCATGATTTGTTTCACCTTATTGATGCTATCAACAAAAACACTTCTTTCTTTTTCTAGTTGTTGAATGCTGTTTTTGTAAACCGGTGAATTGGTTGCTAGATAATAATCCGTTAATAGTTGTTTTTCTTGATGGTTTAACGAGGCGTAATTTTTAGACTCTAAGGTTTGTATTTTTTTAGGGTTGGCTATTTGCATTACTTCAATAGCACTCAGTTTTTTGTTAAAAACAAGTAAATTATCTACCGTAGCTCCTCCAATACCTTTTCCTCTCCATACTGCGCCAACACGTAAGCCAGGTTCTACTTTTGGACTGTCCTCACCATACAATCTTAAACCATGGAAAATGATGTCTTTATAAAGATTGTCAAAAGAAGTTGTCGTTTCTAATTTTTCCCCATCAAGGTAGATATGAAGTCCTTTTGCTTTACTAGAGCCATCATAAGTCATGGTTAATTGGACCCATTTTTCTTTAGGAATTTCTTTTTTAGACTCAATAACGATGGCATTATCAGGGTATACATGTGCTAACAAGGCTTCTATTTTATTGTTTTTTATTTTTAGGTGATAGCCTCTAAAACCATGTAGTTCTGGACTATTCATTTTGTGAAAAATAACTCCTGTTTCAAGATCTTTTGGAACAAAAATATCTATCCCAATACTAAAAGACTGACTTCTCTGAAAGATTCCAATTTTATCTAAATCTAACCAGGTGTCCCCATTAAAAGTCAACCCTTTTCCTTGTTTTCCTTGTTTGTATACAGCGGGTTCGTTTTCTACAAATTGTTGACGCATTTGGATGTGATTTTTTCCATTACCACCTATTTTGTTAGTTAGTTTTTTGGTATCAAAATCAAATTCAGCTATTAATCCAGAAGGTTTTTTATGACTAGGGATTTTTTGAAAGTTGTTTTGTGCAAGCCATTTAGTTGCTTTTTTGCTTTCTTCTTTTTTGATATTCTCTACTTTGTTTTCTGAGGTTGTTACAATTCCTCTTAAATAAGCCAATACGTCTTTTTGTTGTTGTGTAGGTAATAACATAGCAGGAACAGGAGTTGCCAAATCCCAAGGAATTAGACCGGTTTCATCTATATTGTTAAAGAAAGCATACATTTCATAGTAGTTTTTCTGAGAGATAGGATCGTATTTGTGATCGTGACACTTGGCACAAGCATAGGATAGTCCTAATAATCCTTGACTTACGGTTGCTGTTCTATCTGCTACATACTCAGACCTAAATTCTTCATCTATAATTCCACCTTCTAAGTTTTGTGGATGTAATCTGTTAAATGCCGTAGCTAATTTTTGTTCTTTTGTGGCATTAGGCAGCATATCTCCAGCAATTTGCCAAGTAACAAATTGGTCATAAGGCATGTTTTCGTTAAAAGATTTAATAACCCAATCTCTCCATGGAGAGGTGTCTCTATATTTGTCATTACTATATCCATGGGTGTCTGCATAACGAGCTAAATCCATCCAGTCCAAGGTTCTTTGTTCTCCGTAGTGAGGTGATGCTAACAAACGATCAATTTGTTTTTCATAAGCATTAGGAGAGTTATCTTTTAAAAACACATCTAATTCCTTTAAAGTAGGAGGTAAGCCTATTAAATCTAAAGAGGCACGTCTTAACAATATTTCTTTGTCTGCTTTTTTAGAAGGACTGATGTTTCTTTCTTCCAATTTGGCAATTACAAAATTATCAATAGGATTGGCAACCAAGTTTTTTTCTTTTACATTGGGTACTTCATATTTTTCGGGTTTTATAAAAGCCCAATGTTTTTTATATGTAGCACCCTCTTCAATCCATTTAATTAAAATAGCCTTTTCCTTTGCTGTTAATAATAAATGTGATTCTGGGGTTGGCATGATTACATTAGGATCTTCACTAATTATTCTATGAAAAACTTCAGAAGACTTTAAGTCTTTAGGTACTATAGCATATTTTCCTGGTGATTCAGAAAGCTCTGCATATGCAGCTTCTGCAGAATGTAATTGCACACCTCCTTTGATGTTTTTTGCATCAGGTCCATGACATAAAAAACACTTGTCTGATAAAATAGGTTTTACATGTTGGTTAAAATCTAATTTAGTAGGCAAGGCTTTATAAGCAGTTTCCACATCGGTAGACAGACTAGGTTTGCACGAGGTTAATACTAAAATAATGATCGCAGTAAAAATGTATTTCATGGTTTTTTGTTTCGTAGTTTCACAAAATTAGCGCGACATGTAGGTAGATTTTATATATTTGGCAGACTAATTATTGCACAAATCCGACATGTTCAGTTGATGTCGTGTTAAAAACTTATTAAAAAGTGTATAAAAGCATAGAAAATTTATCAATATCGTTATTAAACGTAGGATATGTTAATTTAAATGAGGCTTGGGATTTTGAAAATGTTATCAGTCCATTTTTTAGATTGTATTACATTACAGATGGAGATGCTTATGTTTACCATCATCAAAAACGATATGATTTAAAGCCAGGATATATGTATTTGATTCCGAGTTTTACTTACAGTCATTACAAATGTTCGGGGTCAATGAGTCAATATTATATTAGTGCACTTGAAGTTTCGACTACTGGAGTTTCTGTTTTTTCTGTACTTAATTTTTTATATGAAATAGAAGGAGATGAGTTTAGTTTGATGTGCTTTAAAAGAATTTTGGAATTAAACCCGAATAGGACCATTGTAAAAGATGACCCTAAAGTATATGACAATCCTACAGGGTTGGATTTTTTTAGAAATGAAAATAAAAAATTATCGGAAAGTACTTATTTAGAAACGAGAGACTTGTTGTTGGCTTTGTTGTCAAAGTTTATATCTTCAGCTAAAGAAGTTGATTTTACAGATAAAACCTCAAAAATTGGAAGAATCGCTAATTATATAGAAATTAACTTAGCTACAGAAATTACTGTAAAAGATTTGGCAGATGTTTGTCATTTAAATGTAGACTATTTTTCTAGGTTATTTAAACAGACTTATCATATTAGACCTAACGAGTATATTCAAAAGAAAAGAGTAGAAAGAGCACAGTTGTTGTTGATAGCAAGTTCAGATTCTTTGAAAGAAATTGCTGACAAAGTAGGTTTTACAAGCGTGACATATTTTTCTAGAGTGTTTAAAAAACATACAAAAAAAAGTCCATTGCAATATAGAAAAGAGCAATGGACTTTTAAAAAAGAGTAGGTGTTAAAAACCTATTCTAAATTTCCTAAATAACGTTCTGCATCTAAAGCAGCCATACATCCTGTACCAGCAGCGGTAACAGCTTGTCTGTATTCATGATCTTGAACATCACCAGCAGCAAAAACTCCAGGTTTGTTTGTTTTAGTAGATTTTCCTTTGGTTACTAAATAACCAGTTTCATCCATTTCTAATTGTCCTTTAAAGATATCTGTATTTGGAGTGTGACCAATAGCAATAAACACACCTGTAACAGCAATTTCATGCTTGTCATTAGTTTGGTTGTTTACCACACGAACACCTTCAACAACATTATCTCCTAAAACTTCATCCAATTCAGTATTGTATAAAACTTCAATGTTTTCAGTTTTTTCAACTCTGTGAATCATCGCTTTAGAAGCTCTCATATAATCCTTACGAACCAACATAGTAACTTTGTTACAAATATTAGCTAAGTAAGTAGCTTCTTCGGCAGCAGTATCTCCAGCTCCAACAACAATTACATCTTGTTTACGGTAAAAGAACCCATCACAAGTAGCACAAGCAGAAACTCCACCACCTTTTAAACGTTCTTCACTTTCTAAACCTAAATATTTAGCAGTAGCACCGGTAGTAATAATTACTGTTTCAGCTTCTATTTGTTTGTCTCCATCAATAGTAACCTTGTGTATACCACCAACTTCACTACTAAAATCTACAGCAGTAGCTAATCCAAAACGAACTTCTGTTCCAAAACGCTCAGCCTGATTTTTTAAGTCTTCCATCATAGCAGTACCATCAGTACCGTTAGGATATCCAGGAAAGTTGTCAACCTCTGTAGTAGTGGTTAATTGTCCTCCCATTTGCATTCCAGTATACATAACTGGTTTTAAATCTGCTCTAGAAGCATATATGGCAGCAGTGTAACCTGCAGGACCTGATCCGATAATCAAGCATTTAATTCTTTCAATAGTATCTGACATTTTCTATTTTATTTTAGAATTTATGAGTCGCTAAAATAAATCTTTTTTACACTTTTAAGTGTTAATGTTTATAACTTTTAACAATCTAACCATCAATTTTTGTGATGTAAATTTGTTGGGCTTTTTTTGTATAAATAACCTAGGTTTTTATAGTGATAATTGAAGAGTTTATTCGTTTTCTATATCCATAAATAATGCTATTTTTACAATTGCGTTAAATTAAGGTTAACCCAATGTATATTTCCACAAGTTATTCAACTACTCTATGTTAGATACTACTAAAAAATATGATTTGATTATTGTAATTCCCTCTTACAACGAGTCTAAATCATTGAAAGAAAAAAAGTTTATTTCTTTTTTAAACAATAAAAGTAATGTGGCAATTTGCTTTGTAAATGATGGGTCTACAGACAATACTTTAGAGATATTAAAATCTTTTGAAAGTAAATTAGAAGATCAAATAGTTGTTTTTGATTGTGTTGAAAACCAAGGAAAAGCAGGAGCAACTATGATGGGAATGAACTATTGTGCAGAACATTTTAATTTTGATAAAATTGCTTATTTAGATGCTGACTTGGCTACTCCATTAAGGGAATGTTATAGAATTAGTAGAAAGTTAAATGGAAAGCTAACTTTTGTTTTTGGGTCTAGAATAAAAAAATTAGGGTCTAGAATAGAACGTAGTTCTTTTAGATTTTTTACAGGACGTATTATTGCCACCTTTATTTCTAACATATTAAGATTAGGGGTTTATGATACACAGTGTGGAATAAAAGTTTTTACCAAAGATTTAAGCATTGTTGTTTTTAACAAACCTTTTTTGTCTAAATGGTTATTTGATGTAGAAATTTTCTTTAGAATTATTCAGTTCTACAGTAGGGAAGTAGCCATTGTAAAAATGAAAGAAATTCCTTTAAGAAAATGGGTAGACAAAGGAGATTCTAAGGTTAAAATGAGTTACTTCTTTAAGTTATGGCTAGATTTGCTAAAAATTAACCAAGCTTATAAAAAACTATAAAATTCATGTTGGCAAATATTAAAAAGTACGCTTTAGAAATTACAGTGTTTTTTCTTGGAGCCCTTCGTTTATTGGTAAGTGCATGGCTTCCTTTGTTAGATAAAACAGAAGCTAGATATGCCGAAATTGCTCGTATTATGTATGATACAGGAAATTGGGTAACTCCTCAAATAGATTACGGAGTTCCTTTTTGGGCAAAACCACCAATGTCTACGTGGATTTCTGCTTTTAGTTACCAAATTTTTGGGGTGAATGAGTTTGCTGCTCGTTTACCTTCTTTTTTATTACAAGTTTTCTTAATTGTTTTTGTTGCTAAAGCTTTAGATTTTACCAAAAAACAAACGTATTGGTTTGCATTGGTGTTGTTTACCATTCCAGAATATTACATTCATTGCGGAGTAGTGTCTACAGATTCTTCTTTGTTAGTAGGGATTACTTTAATTATGGTTGGTTTTTGGAATTCATTGAAAGAAAATTACAATCAAAGAGCGTGGAAGTTTGTTACTTGGGTAGGTGTTGCTATTGGTATGTTGGCTAAAGGGCCTATTGTTTTGGTTTTAACTGTTCCGCCAATTTTTGTGTGGTCTTGTTTGTATAAAGGACAATTAGTAGCGTTTTTTAAAAAAGCTTTTTGGTTGCCAGGAATGATGATTGCTTTTGTAATTTCATTTACATGGTATTATTGGGCAGAAGTTAGAACTCCTGGTTTTATTGATTACTTTTTTGTTGGAGAACATTACAAACGTTTTTTTGAATCTGGATGGAAAGGAGATAAATACGGCTTTGCCAAGCAACAACCTATGGGAATGATTTGGGTATTTTTATTACTTTTTTCTCTTCCTTGGATTCAGTTTGTTATTGCCAAAGGAATTAAAAAGAAAAACGAATTGATAAAAGACAAATGGGGAACTTATTTGTGGTTTTGGATGTTATGGACTCCTTTATTTTTTACCATTTCTAAAAGTTTAATTCATACTTATACCTTACCAAGTATGATTCCTTTAGGATTGTTGGTAATGCATTATTTTGAGAATTATCAAAAACAAAAGGCTTGGTTTATAGGAGCTATGGTTGTACCTGTATTAGTATTTATTGGTTTTATAGGGATGAATACTTTTTATACAGACACCAATTGGCAAAATACAGACAAGCATTTATTAAAAGAAATGACCCACAAAGAAGTAACAGATTGTTATGCGTGGGAGTTTAAATCTTATTCTTCGCAGTTTTATACTTCTGGAAAAATAAAAGTCATTGATACGGCAGAAGAATTAGGAGATTTAATGAAACAAGAAGATCCTTTTTATATTTTATCAAGGAATTCACATTATAAAAACATGCCAGATGTTTTTAAAGAACAATTAACATTGGTTGGGACTAATAAAAAATCTCAATTATTTATATACAATCCTTAAAACAAAAAGAGCTGTTATATTTAATAACAGCTCTTTTTTTTGATGTATTAATTGGGTGCTTATTTTTTGATGTACTTGTGAGAACCATCGCAATTGGGCATTCTTTTAGATAGACCACAAACACAATCGTTTATACCTTTACCATTAAGAATTCGTTCTTCGTATTTTTCAATTCTAGAAATACGTGTTTTAGATTGTTTTGCTCCTGAAAAAAATAAGTTATAAGCTCTTTTTCGTCCAGGGGTTAAAGCATTAAAAGCAGTATTTAATTTGCTGTTTTCTTTTAACTTTTCTTGTAGTTCTTCTACCAATTCAAAATCTGTACTTTTTTTTAGGTCTACTTTTAATCCTGCTTTTTCAATTTCAATAGCTTCATAAATATAAGATTTTATGATAGGAGTAAGTTTTTGAATCTCTTGAGGGTTGGTAAACTTAAGATATTTTACAGATTGTGAATTTTCTCCAGGAGAAATCAAAAGGTTTTCAGTGTCCTTTAGCAAAACTCCTTTTAAAAAGCTAATAGCACAGTAATCTTTAAAATTGGCTAGTAATATCACATTTTTATTGTTAAAGGTATAGCAAGGAACTCGCCATTTAAACTCTTCGGTAAGCATACAATCTATAAGAATGGCTCTTAATATTTCCAATTCTTCTTGCCATTTTTTTAGCTTGTTTAAATACTCATCAACCTTGGGATTCATCATTCTTACTTTTTGATAGGAAGCTCTAATTTACCATATCTCCTGTAGATAATCAATACTCTAATTTGGACAAAATATTATTTTTTTGATTCCTTTAAATCATAGATAATTAAAGTACCTTTGATTAAGTATTATTTATCAGTTGATATTAATTATTCTTTCGCATTTCTTTAGCGAATTTATGATGCTTGTTTCTTTAGCATTTATTACGATCAATAAAACCATAGGAGTCAGCTTAATGATTGATGACTATAATGATGATCTAATTTTAATTTTACGATTTACTTTGCTCATTACTCTGCAAATCGCAACCATTTAAAAAACACATCACGCTACTAAATATTAAAAGTTGTTTAGTCTTTTAATAAAATGCATGATGAGTGTTTGTTTAATTTCTTATAAAAGAAGTAATGATTACAGATATTAGTGTAAATAAACCAGCACCTATGGTAGTTGGAAAACGATTAGGGATGTTTAACGCAGCCTCTGATGTAAAACGTACCATTAAAGATTTAGAAGCAGGTAAGCCTGTGTTAATTACTGCATTTTATAGTAATGGATTGTTATTGCTTAAGGAGTTACACCTATATCTATCTAAAAAAATCCCTAACGAATCTTTTCAAGAGCAACGTGATTATAGGGCACAATATCATAAATTATCAAATTTAATTTTGATAGAAATTGTAGCTAATAAGTTAATTGTTAAAAAAGCCCCCTCCATTGGTTGGTTAGAAAAATTATATCCAGATACAGCAAATTTTTTATTGACTTTTCCACAAGTACAAGGATTGAATAGTGCTTGGCAATGGTTTAAAAATGGAATTACTATTCCGGTGTTAAGAAACAAAGTACATCCTTATTATGGAACTTATTTTCCCACTCGTTTTGATCATTTAATTTTGTTAGACAATTGGTTAAAACGTTATGAAGGGACTAAAAAATCTGCTATTGATGTTGGAGTTGGGAGTGGAGTACTTTCTTTTTTAATGATTAAACACGGTTTTCAGAAGGTTTTTGCTACAGATACCAATCCAAACGCCATTATAGGATTAAAGGAATTTATGGGAGAAACAAAACTGTCTAGAAAATTAGAATTGAATTTTGGGAATTTGTTTGGTGCTTGGCATAAGCCTAGTGAATTGATTGTTTTTAATCCACCTTGGTTGCCAGAATCTAGCGATATTGAGAATCTTGATGAGGCTATTTATTATAATGAAACTCTATTTCCTGCCTTTTTTGAAGCTGCTAAAAAAAGATTATTACCCAATGGAAAACTGCTAGTTGTTTTTTCTAATCTAGCACAAATCACAGGGGTAACAAAAGAACATCCTGTAGAAAAAGAATTGGCTAATGGAGGTAGATTTAAATTAGAAAAATGTTTAAAGAAGTCTGTTAAATCAGCTTCTGACAAAACAAAAAGAGAACAACATTGGCGTGCAGCAGAAGAAGTAGAGTTGTGGGTGCTGATAAATATATAAATAAACCCGTTGTGTATTTGTAACAATATTTGTCAGATTGAGTGAATTTTACGATTGTAAATGAGTGAAATTTGTATCGAAATCGGATTTTGATACTAGTAAAATTAGTTCTCTTCCGAAGTTTCGGGAACAATTTTTACTTTCTTTTCTCAGAAAAAAATTTTCGAACTGACATCTGTAATTTATTTTTTACTCCAAATACACAACGGGTAAATCAATTAATTTTTAGTTTGATTTTTTCAGTACTTATTTACTGAAAAATCTTCTTCAGAAAAATATATTATGAATCTTTTGGGAAATATTTAGGAATCAATTCTTTTAACTTGTTTAGGGTTTCATCAACGGTTAATTCGCTCATTCCTCCAGAAGCATTTGCGTGTCCACCACCATTAAAATGTTCGGTTGCTAAAACATTTACAGGATTTTCTGCTCCTTTAGATCTAAATGAAATTTTCATAATACCATCTCTTTCAGTAAAAACAATAGCGGCTTTCATTCCTTTGATTGATAAAACCAAATTGGCTAAGCTATCAGTATCTCCTTTTTTATAGTTGTATTTGGCCAATTCTTCTTTAGATAAAGATATTATAGCCACATTATAATCATACAAAATTTCAAGTTTTTCACTCATTGCGTATCCTTGTAAACGCAAACGACTTTCTGTATTATTATCGTTTAGTTTTTCATGAATTAAATGATGTTCTACACCTGAGGCTAAAAGTTTTGCTAATATTTCGTGAGTTCTAGGTTGTACAGAGTTAAACCTAAAACTACCAGTATCTGTTAGGATTCCTAGGTATAATGGCGTTCCAATTTTTTGATCTAACAAATCAATATGTCCCGATTGTTCTATCAATTCAACAATTAACTGTGAAGTAGAACAAACCGTTGTTTCTGATACTGTTAAGAAAGGAAAATCTTCGGGATTTAGATGATGATCTATCATGATTTTTTTACAAGTAGACACTTCTAATAAACTTTGCATTTCTGGTCCAACTCTGTTGGTTGCATTGTAATCCAAACAAAAAATTAAATCTGCTTGTTTAAATGCAGAAGTAACTTTTTCTGGGGTTTCCTCCATCAACAAAATGTTGGTGGTATCTAACCAATATAAAAAGTCTGGTGCTTTATCAGGATGGCAAATAACGGCTGATTTACCTAGTTTTTCTATAAAATATAATAAACCTAAAGAAGATCCTACGGAGTCTCCGTCTGCAGATTTGTGTGCAGTAATAACGATATGCGAGGCAGCTAATATTTCTGCTTCAATTTGTTTGTAGATATTCATGAAATAGAGGTGAGTAAATACTCTTTTTAAGTGTTTTTAAATTACAATTATTCTTGAGACGAAGTTGTCTTTTTAGGTGTCCATCTTAATTTTTTCCAATCAATTTGTTCTGCTTTTGAGAGAAATGTCCAAGCAATAATTTGGCTAGATTTATTCCCAATTCCCATAGGGATGGTTTTGGTTTGTGTTGCTCCTAGTTCCTTTAAAAAATCTATCATACCTCTTTGGTTAGATTGCTTGCTTACCAAGGCAGAAAACCAAAAACAATTTTGTGAGAACTTTTTACTTTCTTTTACTAGTTTTTGTAAAAATGCAGTTTCTCCACCATCATAAATAATTTCACTTCCAATTTCAGATAGTGAGTAAGGAGCGTTTTTTTTCTGTACTCCTTTTTGGGCTTCTTCTAAGGAACTGTATAAAGGAGGGTGACAAATAGAAATATCTACTTTTTCATCCTTTTCTATAATACCATAAAAAAAGTCTTTTAAAGTACCTTGTAACCTACAAGCAATTTTGTCTTTTAGAGAATCATTAGCATTTACAATGGCTTGAGCAGATAGGAGAGAAGTTTCATCAATTTCAGAACCTATAAAATTCCAATGGTATTCTGTAACTCCAATAATAGGGTAGATGCATGTAGCCCCCATACCAATATCATAACAAGTAATATTTTTACCTAAGGGTAAACTACCAAAATTACTTTCGGTTAAAACATCTGCTATGTGGTGAATGTAATCTGCTTTGTTGGGGATAGATGGACAGATGTAATCATCAGAAAAATTCCAATTTTTAATACCATAATAATATTGCAATAAAGATTGGTTTAATGTTTTTATGGCAGTCGGATTTGTAAAATCAATGGTGTCTTCTCCTTTTATATTTGGTTTAATATAATTTGTTAATTGAGGGTTGATTTTACTCAAAGCCTTTAAATCATATCGATCTTTGTTTTTGTTACGAGAATGAATTTTATTTTTAATAGGTTTCTTTTTCTCTTTAGACATGATGGATTGTTTTGTTACTTCTGTTTTTAAAAAGCTTTTTAGCAATTGGTAAAGATACACAAAGCATTGGAGTTAGAATCAATCCTTAAAATGTGTTTATAAGTTTGTGTGGAGAATTATAAAAACAAAACAACCGAGATGTTTCTTAAGAAATATCTCGGTTGTTTCATAAAAAATAAATGTATTGTTTTAATTTTTGGTTTCAGGTGATATAAATTTATAAACCAATCCTGCTAAAATTGCTCCTACAATTGGGGCTATCCAAAACAACCATAATTGTCCCATTGCCCAATCTCCTGCAAATAATGCTTGACTTGTACTTCTTGCTGGGTTAACAGAGGTATTGGTAACAGGTATACTAATTAAGTGTATTAATGTTAATCCTAAACCTATGGCTATACCCGCAAAACCTTTGGGTGCTTTAGGATGTGTAGCTCCTAAAATAATAATCAGAAACATAAAGGTCATTGTAATTTCTGTAATAAGTGCTGACATCATATTATAACCATCAGGAGAATGTTCACCATATCCGTTTGCAGCAAATCCTCCAATGTCAAATCCAGATTTTCCACTTACGATCAGGTATAAAATACTTGCACCAACAATTCCTCCTAATACTTGAGCAACAATGTAAGGGATTAGTTCTCTTTTGTCAAATCTACCACCTACCCAAAGTCCAATGGTTACAGCTGGGTTTAAATGACAGCCTGAAATATGGCCAATTGCATAAGCCATTGTTAGAACTGTTAAACCAAAGGCAATGGAAACACCAACGAATCCTATTCCTAATTCTGGATAAGCAGCGGCTAAAACAGCACTACCACACCCACCAAGTACTAACCATAAGGTTCCAATAAATTCTGCGACTAGTTTTTTCATAATTTTTTTGTTAGTTATTAAATAGTTTAGTTGATCAAAAGACACAAACCAATAGTGTTAGGGTTTGGTAACTTTTGTTTTATGTAGTTAGCTTAAAAAAACGACATTCTTTAAATATAATAAAAACTTAGGTTTTGTAGTAAGCTAATTATCTTAGCTACTGTAGATTATTTTTTTATGTCTTTTAACGATGTTGATCAATTAAAATAACATTCCCATCAGGGTCTGATATCATAAGATTTGCTGGCCCAGTTGTATTTTTTTCCACTTCTGTAATTAGGGAAATATTTTTGTTTTGTAATTGTTTTTGAATTTCTCTAATATCATCAAACTCATTAATATTTTCTGCATTTTCATTCCAACCAGGATTAAAAGTGAGAATATTATGATCAAACATTCCCTGAAACAGACCTATTAATGAATTTTCGTTTTTCATGATTAGATAGTTTTGTTGGATGTCTCCTGCAAATATTTTAAATCCAAGATTTTCGTAAAACTGTTTTGAAGCTTCAATGTCTTTAACATTTAGACTCACAGAAAATGCACCTAATTTCATAGTGATCAATTTTAAATTTATTCTTTGCTACTAAATTTAAGGAATAATCTTCTTTGTTATAAAGCCTTAATATTTTTTTAGTTTTTAATGATTGACTAGAGTAGGAGTATTAAATAAAATCACTGGTTTTTATGCTAAAACAAACTCTAATTACATTCTAATTTTTCTCTAATCCCTTTTTAATACAGTGAAAGTAAATTTGTTTTAATAAAAAAAGTTTAGTTAGCTTTTTTAGGTAAATGCTCATCAATGGTGGTACATTGGTGGGCTTTACTCATTTATAAAAGGTAAACTACCTTTTAAAGAGATTTAAAATCACCCCAAAAATTCTTTGAGGTGATTTGATTTTTTAATACTTATAAATTTTTATAGATGTTGTGTTATTAACGATTAAAAAATAAACACCAGTCCTTAAATTACTAATATCAAGTTGATTGTTAGATGTTCTAGTAAATTGACAGGCGCGCCCAGTTATATCAATAATGTTTAACGTTTTTATTGAGTCTATTCCAGAAATGGTAAGTATTCCATCTGTAGGAGTTGGACTTACTGTAATACCTTGTGAATTTTCTTCAGAATTATTTGTTTTTAAAGTATCAGTAGGAATTTCAATGCCATCAAATAAGTAGTCATTTGTGATGTTTAAAGTTTCATCTTTAATTTCAAATGAAGTAATTTCATAAGGTTCGTGTCCAGCAGCATAGTGGTATCCTTGATTGATATCAAGAGTTTTTAAATATTCTAATCCTTTACCTATAGCATTTTGCACTAAGTACTCTTGAAATTCAGGAGATGTTCTGTCTGATGGTAATTCTATGTTATGAAGTCCCCATGCTCCTCCAAATTCTGCTGGAGTTCTACATCTTCCTCTTGCCAAAATATTAGCATCTCCAGAATTGTTAGCTTCTAATGCTAAACTTCTACCAGTCATTTCATTTTTCAGTACCAATAAATCATTTTGACTCACCATATAAGAATGATGAATATTAGATAATAGTACATGAGAATTATTACTTCTAACACAATAACTAGATCCGTGACTAAAACCTAAGGTGTGTCCAATTTCATGTGCTGTAAGATTCCAAGGAGTATCTCCTTTTGAAGAAATAGTACTATCACTTAATAAATAATATCTTTGATTTTTTTCATAAAGTTCTACAAATGCAGGTTCGTAATTAAATAATTTACCAACAAAATTCTTATTATCAAGGCCTAAAGTAGCACCACCTCCAAGACCACCACCTCCAGTAATTCCAAGGTTAAATGTTTTGGTTTTGTATTTTTCTAGAATTTTTGCTCTATGTGCTTTGTTATAAATATGTTTGGTATCAACCGTCCATCCATTACTTTCCCATATACTTTTTTCTTCCTCACTATAATTGTCAAGCTCAGCTTGTAAAACTCTATCTTCGTCAGGTATGTTGTTATCAGAAAAGTTGTTAAAAGATGTTTTTAGCCAATCCTCTTGAAAAAGAGGTTTAGATACCATATAAGCACCATTCTCCATAAGTGTTAACAGATATCTTAATTCCAATGGCCTATGTGTATTCCAAGGAATAGTTCCGCCACAAATATCTTTATCACCGGTTAGTACACGGTCATAAAATTGTAATTTCCAATCTACAGTAACTTGTTTTAATCTTTGTAGATTTTCATTGTCTAATGCTAAATAATTAAGTTCAAAATCATTTATATTTTGCTCAGAAACTTCAGAAAAATCTAAAGAAACATTAGTGTTGTTACTTAAATTTACTCCATTTGATTTAAAGTTTTTTGCTTTCCATGGTTTTGGAATAAAGTAGGCTGTTAATCCTTTTAAAGTATCTATAACCCCTATGTTAAATTGATAATTATCTACTTTACCTACAAGATGTACATTGTAGTAATCTTTGGCTAGCCAATTGTTTACTTTAATATAGTTTTCATGTGCAACAACTTCTATTAATTCTTTGGTTTTTATATAGTGCTTTGCTGTAGTGTTTCTTAGTTCTTTGTCGTTTAATAATTTATAGTATGACAAATCCTTTTGAGCATACAATTTTGTAGCAATGTCTGTATTTTCCTCTGCTATATAGATGTTTTTTTTATTTGGTCTAATAGATTTAAAAACTTTTGAGTTCTCACTACTTTGATAATAAAAATAATTTTCAGTTGTAAAATAGTTTCCAAACCCATTTGTATCTGTAAGGGGGTTGGGATTAGAATTGTTTTCTAAGTCAAAAAAGACAGCCACATTGTTTTTACTAAATACTCCATAAAATTCACCAATAAAAGCTCCGTATTCTGGATTGTTTACTTCTATATTTAGTGCTGTTAATGGTATAGTGTCTTCAGTAATTTCTGACTCTTTAAAGGTGTGTATTTTACTACTGCTTCTTTCTGTTAAATAAATAACATCTCCTTTTTGAGCAAATACATCTCTATCATAATTATTGGATCCATTCCCTGTTAATGCTTCAGAGTAGGCATATTTTACTGGTAAATTTTGAGCGGTAGAATTGATGACATCCTCTAATTTCCAAGCCGAAACCCTGTTACGTGTTCTTATATATACATATTGATTCGTAATTAATAAGGCCCTCCCTCTGTTAAACTTTGTTGGGTGGTCTACACCATAACTATCTGTTTGTCCTATTTGGAATTTTTGAGTACCTGTTAAATCGTAAAAATACGCTACATGTTTATATAGTAAACCAAAATAATTACCGTTAAAACTGATGTCTGTAATTACATTATTGTTATCATTATCGGGATGAAGGTTTACATCAAGTGTTAATATTTCATCTCCATTTTCGTATACATGAAGAACTTTGTCCGTATCTACTAAAAACATTTTTTGGTGATGATATCTTACAATGTCTGGTGTATATGGCAATTCCATCTCACTCCCATATTCATGGGAATAACTTGGTATGCTACCCGTTTCGGTAGTTTGTTGGCCAGTTGGTAATTGACCGGATATTGTTATGCTAAAGCATAAACAAATAATAAAAAGACTGAATACTTTAATTGGGGACTTATAAATCATATTATATAATATTTGATTGATATAATTAATTTTTAAGCTTAGTTAGACTTTTTTATTAAAGCATGATAGGTGAGTTATGGACTTAAATCCATGATAAAAACAGTAAAAAGTTTTTCCATAATAGGTTTAAGGGTAATGTTTAATTATTGATAATTTCGTCAAATTTAACTAAATCATAAATTGTTTTAAAGTTTTAAGGGTGATATATTTAAAAATAAATATGTTTTTATGGTTTTTGATGAAATATTGATAACTCTAGTTTGTTTTGACGAAACACACAAAGCATATGTGAATTTGTAACTATGAGTGTTGATTATAGGATATAAAAATAGGCGATGACTACTCATCGAGTTTGATACAAAGCAAACTCTTTAGTCATCGCCTATTTTATTGGATAGGTATTTATTTTTTTAATGTTTTAATGCTGGGTTTTTACCATATTCATAATCCGTTTTATTTGTCATAAGCCATTTATTTCCATCAACTTTCCAAACAATCAGCATTACTTTTTTGGTGTCTTCGTTAACCCAATATTCAGAACTGTTACCTGGTGATATTTGATCAACCCAATAAGAAACTTTAAACCCTTTATCACTTAGTTTTTTACGTTCCTCATTTATTTTAGCTGCATCTACAGGAGCTTGACCATCGTGATATTTTTCCCAAATTTTATGAGATGCCTCTATCGCTTTTTGACACTTTGTAACTTCTGAGTTAGGTAATACTTCTGTAATCACTTTTTTCTTGTCAAATTTAATGGTTATACAATTTTTAGTGGATTCGTTATACCAATCTTGTTTTTTACCAAACAAACTAGATCCACAAATTTCATAACCAAGATCGGATAGTTTTTCCTGTCCTTTTTCTAAGTCCATTTTAACAATAGATGTTACCTCTGTTGGAATTCCATCTTGGGCATTTACTTTGTTACTAGTAAGAAAACCAACTAAGGTTAACAGTAATAAAAATTTTGTTGCTTTCATTTTTCTGATATTTAAATTATTAATTTTTTGTTCTTAAACTATTATTGTGATTTGATATTTATGTGTTTGTAGTAGATATAACTAAGATGATGAAGCATATAAATGTTGTTAAATATATATGAATAGTTTTTTTGATGTGTGGTCTGTACTAAAGTAAGATTTTTTATCACAAGTTTTAACTCCTAATTTATAATTTAAAGTTATGTTAATACGTTTAGGGATTATATGACGTTTATCATATTGTTCTTTTATGCTTATTCATGTTATATTTTCCTCAGAAAAATTAGTTTTAACTGTTACTAAAAAAAACTCTTAATGATTAAAACCATTAAGAGTTTGCTTTGTACAGTATTATATTTTGAACTAGGAAATATAAATTAGGACAATGATGTTGTTTTAATACTGAATTATTTTATTCTAGAGGCTTCTGCTTGTAAAGCATCAAAAGCATTTTGTTCTTCATCACTTAAATTCCCATCATATAAATTGATTGTTTCTGCATAATCATTCATCACATCAAACAAATAACTTTCCTGAAGGTCTTCATTATAGATTAATTTATATTGATGATTTCTAACGGTATATCCTCCAAAAGAAGGACCGTTTGCAAGTACTTCGCTAAAAGAAAATTGTCTAGCATGTTTAATACTTTGGCTAAGCAAAGGTTTAAAAGAAATACTTTCGTTTATATCGTGATTTGTAACATTACAAATGTCTGCAATGGTAGCAAATAAATCGGTGGTTTGAATTAATGAATCATCACTTTCATTTTTTCTAGAAACATTGGCACCAGCAACAATTAAAGGAATATTTACGCCTCCGTTATATAAAGAACCTTTGGCTTTTCCTCTGCTAAAAGGACTTTGTGCTACTTGAGAGGGCGTTCCGTTATCACCAACAAAAATAATTGTTGTATTGGCTAATTCATCAGGTGGAATACTGTTTAACAATCGTCCTATTTCAGTATCCATAGCTTCTAGCATTTGTATATACATGTCTAAAGTGCTACTCCCTTCGTGAGTATATAAACTTTCATCTTTGGGTGTGTGAAAAGTTGAATGTGCAGCATTATATGCCAACCAACAAAACCATGGTTCTGTTTGGTTGTTAATCCAATCAATGGCATAGTCTGTATAAGCAGTGGTTCCATAATAATTTGTAATACTAGTATTGATACCATCTTCTTGTAAAGTCCAATTGTAATAATCGTTTAATCCACCTCTTGTGTTTCCTTTATAACTATCAATTCCTAATTTTTCAGGGTCGCTAGAGTTTGTAGACAAATGCCATTTTCCTAACAAAGCAGTTGCATAAGGAGTGGTTCCATTGTTGTTGATAAAAGTTTGTAGGCTAGTTTCATTTAGGTTAATAACATCTCCTGGGGATAACATATTTGTAGAAACGGCATGTTTTCCTGTTAAAATACTTGCACGAGTTGGCGTACAAAGTGGATAAGCCCAAGCGTTGTTAAATCTTACCCCATTTTGTGTGAGATGATCTAAATTTGGCATGGTAGGTTTTATACTACTTAACAGTGTTGCATAAGGTGTAGCATCCATTCCCATATCATCGGCAATAATTAATAAAACATTTGGCTTTTGTACGTTTTGATGGTAAGTAAATAAAGTGTCTTTTTCTTCTGAAACATCAATGTTATCTACCATAATATCATTAGCAGAAGCACTACAGCTAGTGGCAAAAAATATAAAATAACAGGTAATGATAAAGATAATTATAAATTGAACCTGTATAAAAATGTGTTTTTTCTTTTTATTAAATTTTACCATGGTGTATTGTTTTTTACTAAAACAAGAAACTTTTGTTTTACCCTACCATTAGATAAAGAAATCTCATTCCATTTCTTTATTTTTAAACTCATGAAAAAATCACTAAAAAAACTGAATAAAAGCTTAGAAGGAAATCTTTTAACAGATAAGCTACACAAAAATATTTATGCAACTGATGCATCGGTATATAGAAAAATTCCTGTTGGGGTAGCTTATCCTAAGTCTAAGAGTGATTTAAAACGTATTATTGCTTTTGCCAATAAGCACAACACAACTTTAATTCCACGTACTGCCGGAACTTCTTTGGCAGGGCAATGTGTGGGTGATGGATTGGTGGTAGATGTTTCTAAATATTTTACACAAATCTTAAATTATAACAAAGAGCTAAAACAAATTACTGTTCAGCCAGGAGTAATTCGCGATGATTTAAATCGTTATGTACAAGCAGATGGTTTGTTTTTTGGTCCTAATACTTCTACGGCTAACAGATGTATGATAGGAGGAATGGTGGGGAACAATAGCTCTGGAACTACTTCTATTAGATACGGAGTTACTCGCGATAAAATCATCCGTTTACAAACCATTTTAAGTGATGGGAGTGAAGTGGCTTTTGAGGCTATAAATGCCGATGATTTTAAACAAAAAGCAACGTTAGATTCTGTTGAAGGAAATATTTATAAAATGATCTTAAATCAATTTTCTAAAGTTGATGTTCAGCAAGAGATTGTTAAGGAATTTCCTAAAATGGATATCCATAGAAGAAATACAGGATATGCTATTGATGAATTGCTAAAGTTTGAATTGTTTGGAGGAACAGAAAAAACAATTAATCTGGCAAAAGTCTTGTGTGGTAGCGAGGGGACTTTGGCTTTTACTACCGAAATTACTTTGCAGTTAGATGATGTTCCCCCTACAAAAAACATAATGGTGGCTTCGCATTTTAACTCAGTTCAAGAGTGTATGGAATCTGTGGTGATAGCCATGAAGCACAAATTGTACAATTGTGAATTGATGGATAAAATCATTTTAGATTGTACCAAATCTATACGTTCTCAACAAGAAAATAGAACTTTTTTAGAAGGAGATCCTGCCGCTATTTTGATGTTAGAAGTAGCTTCTGATACGATGGGAGATGCCCAAAAGCAAGCGGATGCTCTAATAGCAGATTTAGAAAATCATGGGTTTGGATATGCACATCCTAAAATTGTTGGAGACAAAATAAATGGCATTCACGATTTGCGTAAAGCTGGTTTAGGGGCTTTGGGGAATTTAATTGGTGATAAAAAAGCAGTAGCTTGTATAGAAGATACCGCGGTAAGTTTAGCAGACTTGCCTAATTTTATTGCTGATTTTTCTAAAATGATGAATGAATACAACCAACAAGCAGTGTATTATGCACATGCTGGAGCTGGAGAAATTCATTTGCGTCCTATTTTAAATTTAAAATCAGAAAATGATGTGGTGTTGTTTAGAACCATTACCACAAGAGTGGCGCAATTGGTAAAACAATACAAAGGATCTTTAAGTGGTGAACACGGTGATGGAATTGTGAGGGCAGAGTTTATTCCAATGATGATTGGTGAAGAAAACTATGCACTGATAAAAGAATTAAAAGAAACTTTTGATCCTCATTATATTTTTAACAAGGGAAAAATTATCAATCCATTTTCTATGGATAAATCTTTGCGTTACGAAGTCAATAGGGTAGAACCACAAATTACTACTTTAATGAATTTTACCGATAACCAGGGAATTTTACGTTTGGCAGAACAATGTAACGGATCTGGAGATTGCAGAAAATCTGTAGCTGCAGGAGGAACCATGTGTCCTAGTTACAGAGCAACCAAAAACGAAAAAGATACTACTAGGGCAAGAGCCAATGCTTTAAGAGAAGTGTTGACCAACAATAAAACCGACAACAAGTTTGATGATGAAACTTTAAAAGAAGTTTTTGACTTATGCATCAGCTGTAAGGCTTGTGCTAGTGAGTGCCCAAGTAATGTAGATGTGTCGGCTTTAAAGGCAGAATTTTTATATCAATATCAAGAGAAAAACGGCTATTCTTTTAGAAACAAATTGTTTGCAAAAGTAAACAACATCAATCAGCAACTTACAGTAGTTAGTGGTTTCATCAATATGTTTAGCAATACTTTATTGGCTAAAAAAGTATTGGGAATTAGCACCAAAAGAACTTTGCCAAGTTTAAAAAGATTTACACTAACGCAGTGGATTCAAAACAACTACGAAAAATTACAACTGAAAAATCCAATTAAAAAAATTTATTTTTTTAATGATGAATTCACCAATTATTACGATGTAGAAATAGGAATTGATGCGTTGGAGTTGTTACATCAATTAAATTATCAAGTGGTGTTTTTAGAACATGAGCAAAGTGGTAGGGCTTTGATATCTAAAGGATTTTTAAAAGAAGCCAAAGAAGTTGCCAATACAAACGTTGAAATTTTTGGTCAAGTACTTGATGAAAATCACAGTTTGATAGGGGTAGAACCCTCTGCTATTCTAACTTTTAGAGATGAATACTTAAGACTCTGTGATGATATTGATTTGGCTAAAAAAACAGCAAAACATGTTTTGGGTATTGAAGAGTTCATCAGTAAAGAAATAGCACTTGGAAATATAGTTGCTAATGCTTTTACCAAAGAAGATAAAAATGTTAAGATTCATGTGCATTGTCATCAAAAATCTTTAAGTACTAGCAAACATACTTTTGACATGTTAAATATAGTCCCTAATTACAAGGTTACCGTTTTAAACACTGGTTGTTGTGGTATGGCAGGTTCTTTTGGGTATGAAGAAGAACATTACGAGGTGAGTATGCAAATGGGAGAAGATACTTTGTTTCCTAAACTAAGAAATTTAGAGGCAGAAAGTTTAATTGTAGCTTCTGGAACCAGTTGTAGACACCAAATAAAAGACGGAACACAAAAAGAAAGTTTGCATGCTGTTTCGGCATTAAGACAAGCTTTGATTTAGTCTAAAAACTATAAAACATAAAGTGTTCAAGAAGCTTGTGTTAATCTTTGCAAAAGCATAGTTGAGGATTCTTTACAAAACAGGGCCACTGAGCGGAGTAGAAGAGTAGTCTATCATATTTATAAAACAGAATTTAACATGGCATACGATACCTATTTAGAAGAAAGAATTACCAGAGTTTTAAAAGGTAAAAACATTGTTTTTAACGCTAAAAAAATGATGGGTGGTTTGTGCTATATGGTTGATGATAAAATGTGTTTTGGAATTGTGAAGGAACAATTCATGGCAAGGATCGGTACAGATTTTTATCCTTTCGCATTAGAAATGAATCATGTAAATGAAATGAATTTTACAGGACGTGCCATGAAAGGTTATGTGTTTATTGATGCCGATGGTTTAGATACTGAAGAACAATTAGCGTTTTGGATTCAGAAATGTTTAGACTTTAATCCTTTGGCTAAAAGTTCTAAAAAGAAGAGATCTTAATTTATACCATTAATCTTTATTCCATGATTAATAAAAGGTAGTGGAATTGGGTGTTATATTCTGTTGTTAATAGATATAGAAGGTTTGTTTTATACACTTAAACCTGTATTAAAATTGGTAAATTTGATTGTTAAACCTAATGTTTTTAAATAGGATCTTCATTACAAAACATAGTCTATGAAACAAGTAGTTATTATTTTAGTTTGTTTACTTATAGGAGAATTGATTGTCTACCTTACTGGAGTCAAATTACCTTCAAGTATTATAGGGATGTTATTATTAACACTTTCTTTACAATTGGGTTGGGTAAAAATAGCTACAGTTAGCGGAATTTCTTCTTTTTTAACCCAAAATATGTCTTTCTTTTTTGTGCCTCCAGGTGTGGCTATTATGTTGTATTTGGATGTGATTCAAACTTCTTTTTGGTCTATACTAATTGCTTCTTTGGTTAGTACTATTTTGGTTTTAGCTATTACTGGTTGGACACATCAATTGTTTATTGATAACAAAAGTGTGGTACAGAAAAAAACAAACAAATAGAAATTAGCTATGGCACGTTTTTTTGAAAATGACATATGTATTGTAACCTTAACTTTTGTCGCGTTTTTTGTGGCTCAACTTATTCAGAAAAAGACTCGAATCATTTTGTTAAATCCCATTTTGGTTGCCATCATTATGATTATTTCTTTTCTTTTTATTTTTAAAATTGATTTTGAAGTCTACCACAAAGGAAGTAGATTGATTGAGTTTTTCTTAAAACCAGCAATTGTAGCCTTGGGAGTTCCTTTGTATCAACAATTAGGTAAAATTAAAAAACAAGCAGTGCCTATATTGGTTTCTCAATTGGTAGGTTGTTTGGTAGGAGTAGTCTCTGTAGTATTGATTGCCAAATGGATGGGGGCCCCTAGAGATATTATTTTGTCTTTAGCACCAAAATCTGTTACCACACCTATTGCCATGGAAGTTTCTAAAACCATTGGAGGTATTCCGCCTTTAACTGCATCAGTAGTTATTTTGGTTGGAATTTTTGGTTCTATTTTTGGTTATGGAATTATGAAGTTTAGCCGAGTAAAAAGTACTCTTGCTCAAGGAATTTCTATGGGAACTGCAGCTCATGTAGTAGGGACCTCTAAATCTATGGAGATTAGCGAAAATTATGGTGTGATGTCTAGTATAGGACTTATAGTTAATGGAATTTTAACCGCTTTGTTAGCTCCATATATTTTACAATTATTACATTATTGTGACTTGTTTTAAATTTCACCAATCATTCTGTTTTTTATAAATTGATTATAAAAGAATTAATACTCCTCAAAAGAAGGTTTTATAAAGTACTCAAACAGGGTTTTTAAACATCCCAAAACTTTATGATATATGGAGGAAGTCATCCAAATTAAAAAGCAACGTTTCTCTTAAACAACTGAAACGTTTCTTTTGTACAACTGCAACGCTCCTCTTTGTAAAGAGGAGCGTTGCAGTTAAGTAAAAGTAAAGGTGCTTTTTTTTATTGCAAAGGTTGAATTTTTTTAAGCTGATAGAAAGTACTTTTTTTAATTAAATTAATGCAATAGAGTGGAAAGAACAACTCAAAAATTATCTTGACTAAGTAAATTGATTTACTTAGTTTAGTTAATCAGTTTCTGATTAGTTCTGTAGCTGATTTCCAGATTAAATTCCCTTAAATTAAATGAAGAAAATAGAAGTAGTTGCAGCAATCATCCATTTTGAAGATGAAATTTTATGTGTTCAACGAGCAGAAAGTAAATTAGATTATATTTCTGAGAAATTTGAATTTCCTGGAGGTAAAATTGAAAAGGGAGAAACTAAAGAAGAAGCATTGGCTAGAGAGTTAACTGAAGAACTAGACATTAAGCCTGTGATTAAAGATTTGTTTTTGACGGTTGTACATACTTATCCAGATTTTGAAATAACAATGCACAGTTTCAACTGTATAACAAATTCTAAAAAAATAAAGTTGAAAGAACATATTTCAGCACAATGGTTAAAAAATGATAATCTAAGTCATTTAGATTGGGCTGCTGCTGATTTACCAATAGTTTCAAAATTAATTGATAATGAATAAATTTTCGATTCAAGGTTTTGAAAAAAGTATTCAAACAGGTTTTATAGACAAAACTATTAATTCAGAAATTCTTTATCAACCAGAGTTATTGGTAAATAGAAAGAAGCCTAAAGTAAAAGTCTTATCAACTATTATTAATGAGTTAGAGTCTTGTGAATCTTTTTTTATATCAGTTGCATTTGTAACAACTGGAGGTGTTGCTACTTTAATGAATACCTTAGTAGCACTTGAGAAAAGAAATATTAAAGGTAAAATATTAGTTTCTCAATACTTGAATTTTACTCAGCCAGAAGCATTAAAAAGACTTTTAAAATTTAAAAACATTGAACTTAGAATAGCTACTAAAGAAAATTCACATTCTAAAGGGTATCTTTTTAAAACAGCTGATTATTACAATTTAATAATAGGTAGTAGCAACTTAACAGATTCAGCTCTGACTACAAATAAAGAGTGGAACCTTAAGGTTTCTGCTTTATATGATAGTGAAATTGTAGATAAAGTAGTAGGAGAGTTTGAAGATGACTTTAATAAAGGAATTGTTGTTACTTCTGAATTTATAGAAGAGTATAAAGAAGTATACAATAAACAAAGATTGTATAGTACAAAAGGAGATGATGAGCATATCACAACTAAAACAATCTCTCCAAACTCAATGCAGAAAGAAGCATTGAAAAACATAGAGGTTTTGAGGTTGGCTAATAAAAATAAGGCCTTGTTAATTTCTGCTACGGGTACAGGTAAAACATATTTATCAGCTTTTGATGCTAAGGCTTTTAATTCTAAAAAATTATTATTTGTTGTTCATAGATTGAATATTGCTAAAAAAGCTTTAGAAACATTTCAATCAGTTTTTGGTCAAACAAAAACAATGGGGTTATACTCTGGAAATCACAAAGATTTAGATAAAGATTTTATTTTTTCTACGGTACAAACTATTTCAAGAGAAAATCATTTACATCAATTTGATAAAGATTTATTTGATTATATTATTATTGATGAATCTCACAGGTCAGGTGCTGAGTCTTATTTAAGATTAATAGAATATTTTACTCCTAAGTTTTTACTAGGAATGACAGCGACTCCTGAAAGAACAGATGGGAATGATATTTTTAGTTTATTTGACCATAATATAGCTTATGAAATTAGATTAAACAGAGCTATGGAAGAAAATATGCTTAGTCCTTTTCATTATTATGGAGTAACGGATTTAAGTATTAATGATGAATTAATTGAAAATAAAAGTGATTTTAATTTATTAGCTGCGGATGAAAGAGTTGATAAAATTATTGAAAAGGCTCATCTGTATGGTTGCGATAATGGAATAGTTAGAGGACTTGTTTTTTGTTCATCAAACAAAGAGGCTAGAATACTTTCTTTAAAGTTTAATGAGAGGAAATATAAGACAATAGCGCTATCTGGTGATAATTCTGAAGATGAAAGGATTAGAGCAATTGAATTATTAGAGTCGGATAATATAAACGAAAAAATTGATTACATTTTTACTGTTGATATTTTTAATGAAGGAATTGATATACCAAAAGTGAATCAAATTATTATGATGAGACCAACAGACTCATCAATTATTTTTATTCAACAACTAGGTAGAGGACTTAGAAAAATTAATGAGAAACATTATTTAACAATTATTGATTTTATTGGTAATTATACCAATAACTATTTAATTCCTATAGCTCTTTATGGAGACACTTCATATAATAAAGACACATTAAGAAAATTATTATCAGAAGGTAGTAGAGAAATACCAGGAACTTCAACAATTAATTTTGATGAAATTTCTAAAGAAAAAATTTTTAAATCTATCGATAATGCAAAAATGGATAGATTAGCAGATTTGAGAAAAGATTATGAGTTATTAAAATTCAAATTAGGAAGAATTCCTATGATGATGGATTTTGTAAAACATGGTTCTAGAGACCCATATCTATATGTTGATTACTCAAAGTCCTATTTAAATTTCGTAAACAAAGTAGAAAAAGATTACAAACACACACTTTCTAATAAATCAGTAAAATTGTTGGAATTGTTTTCTAAAGAAATTAACAATGCAAAGAGAATTACAGAAAGTATATTACTTAAAGAGTTAATAGAGAATCATAAAATCACTTATGATAATTTTATAAATTTAATAAATTACACTTATGGGTTTGAAATCAGTAAAGAGACTTTAAATTCAACGATATCAAATATTAACTTTGAATTCATTAGAGATAAAAAAGATAAAAAGTTAATTGCAGTAAAAGATATTTATAATTTAAAAATAGTTTATGTAGAGAATGAAACTATTTTCTTAGAGGATGAGTTTTTACAATTAATACAAGAAGATATATTCAATTCTTATTTGATAGATTCTATTAAACTTTCAATTGATACATTTAATAATAAATTTAAAATTGAGGATTGGAAGGATGGATTTATTTTATACCAAAAATATTCAAGAAAAGATGTTTTCAGAATATTAAATACTCCTGAGAATCCTGTAGCACAAAATGTAGGAGGTTACCTGGTAAGTGCAGACTACAAAAATTGTCCAATTTTTTTAAACTATAATAAAGAAGAAGATATTTCAGAATCTACGAAGTATGAAGATAAATTTGTTAACAACAAAGAATTGGAATACATGTCAAAGTCTAATCGTAAATTGACAAGTAAAGATGTTAAGTCAATTTTAGGAGTTCAAGGTGATATTAGGTTACCTCTTTTTACTAAAAAAAGTAATGATGAAGGTTCTGAGTTTTATTATTTAGGAGATATTTATCTTAATAAAGAAAAAGTTGAACAAACAAGGACAAGTGATGGTAAACCAATTATTAAGTTTAATTTTTTATTAGAACATCCTGTACCGGATAACTTATATAGATATATAACAACCACAGTTGATACAAATTTATTAGAATTACCTAAAGCTGTAATAGAGAAAAATATAGTTAAAGAAGAAAAACCAATTTTCACTATTCCTTTTTATGATTTTTATGCAGCAGCTGGTTCTTTTAGTGAAATGCAAGTAGATAAAGATTATTCAATGCTCGAAGTTGATACAGATTATAATAATCAAAATGTTTTTGCATGTAAAGTTCTGGGAGAGTCTATGAATAAAATCATTCCTAACAATTCAATATGTCTATTTAAGGAATATTCAGGAGGTTCTAGGAATGGAAAAATTGTTTTAGTAGAAAATGTTGATTTTC
The DNA here is from genome assembly GCF_001697185.1 of Wenyingzhuangia fucanilytica. Taxonomy (GTDB): domain Bacteria; phylum Bacteroidota; class Bacteroidia; order Flavobacteriales; family Flavobacteriaceae; genus Wenyingzhuangia; species Wenyingzhuangia fucanilytica. The sequence goes on from NZ_CP014224.1 coordinate 1,543,573, forward strand.
AAAACACAGAATTCAATTCTGCATTCACTGTTAAAACTTATGTAAGTGAAAAGATTGTTACAGAAGATGGTTGGGGACATACAGCAATTTATTTAAAACCAAATTCATATGATAGTAACTTTAAAGACATTATTATAAACGAAGAAAATGGTCAAAATATGAGAGTGGTAGGGGAGTTTGTAAAAGTGTTAGAGTCTTAAACCAACCCCACAATCTCCTCCACAAAATAATCAACTTCTTCTTTGCTGGTGAGTTTAGAAAAAGAAACTCTTAAAGAAGTGTTTTGTTGTGCTTCATCGTTTAAAAAACTTTGGAGTACATGCGAACCTTTGTTGCTTCCGCTTTGGCAAGCAGAACCACCAGAAACCGCAATTCCTTTCATGTCTAGTTGAAAAAGCAGCATAGGTAAATCTTTGTCAAACTGTATGTTAATAACTGTATGAGTACTTTGGTGTACATCACCAGATACTCCGTTAAATTTTGCAGTAGGGACCTTAGAAATAAATTTGCTGATAAAATACTCTTTAAGGTTTTTTAAGTGAGCTACATCATCTTCCATATGCTGAACACATATAGACAAAGCTTTTTCCATCCCTACAATGGCAGCAGTATTTTCTGTTCCAGCTCTAGAACCACGTTCTTGTTCACCTCCTAAAATTTCTGGATGTATTCCAGTTCCTTTTCTAAAAAAAGCAAAACCAATTCCTTTTGGGCCGTGAAATTTATGAGCAGCAGCCGTAATAAAATCAATATTTATATCAGCTAAATTTAGAGGAAAATGTCCTATAGATTGCACAGTATCACTATGAAACAAAGCATTGTACTGCTGCTTTAAAGCAATTACTTTAGGTAAGTCTAAAATGGTTCCAATTTCATTGTTCACATGCATCAAAGAAATCAACGTTTTTTGAGTGCTTTTAGATAAAAGATCTTCTAAATGCTGATAATCTATAGTTCCATCATTTAAAGTATTTACATATGAAATTTGAGTGCCTTTAGCAGCTAAAAAATCAACAGTGTGTAATACCGCATGATGCTCCAAAGGAGAAGTAATAATATGTTGAACACCCAAGTGATTAACCGCATTTTTAAGAATAAAATTATCAGCCTCAGTACCTCCAGAGGTAAACACAATTTCCGAAGTAGTACAGTGTAAATGTTTGGCAATATTTTTACGAGCATTTTCTATCACCGCTTTAGCGCTACGTCCAAAAGCATGGGTAGATGAAGGGTTTCCAAAAGTGGATTGCATGGTGGCTACCATTACTTCCACAACCTCTGGAAGCATTGGAGTAGTAGCGGCATTGTCTAAATATACTCGTTTCATACCTGCAAAAGTAAGTGTTCTGTATATAATACACCATAGCTATTTACAATTTGTCAGTTTTATAGGTATGGCATCAATATTGACTTAATTAGCCTAGCTAATAATACATGCTTGATTTTCTGTATCTTTGCAGATTCCAATTGAGCAAATAAAAACTTAGACAATGTCATAATGACATTTATTGAATATGAGCAGACATAAAAACATAAAAATAGACACATTGTCTTTTCACAATATGATTGATGAAGATTCAGATTTAATTCCATTATTATCTCCTGAAGATGAAGAGGAAATGAATAAAGAATTAGTGCCTGAAACCTTACCTATTTTACCTTTAAGAAACACTGTTTTGTTTCCGGGAGTAGTCATTCCAATTACTGCCACTAGAGATAAAGCGATAGAGTTGATTAAAGCGGTAAACAAAGGAGATAAGATTTTAGGAATTGTAGCTCAAAAAGATGCAGCTAATAAAAATCCAACTTTTGAGGATGTATACCACACAGGGGTAGTAGCACAAATTTTACGTGTGCTAAAAATGCCTGATGGAAATACTACGGTAATCATTCAAGGTAAAAAGCGTATCAAATTAAATGCGGTAGTGCAAAACGAACCATATATTATGGCTGCTACTTCCGAAATGATTGATGATATGTTTGTGCAAGACTCAGAAGAGTTTAAGGAAATTATTGAAACTGTTAAAGACACAGCTTTAAACGTAATTCAAGAAAACCCTAATATTCCATCCGAAGGAACCTTTGCTATTAAAAACATTCAGAGCAACTCATTTTTAATCAACTTTATATCTTCTAATATTGATTTATCTGTAGAAGAAAAGCAGGAGTTGTTAGAAATCAATAGCTTAAAAGATAGGGCTATTGCAACCTTAAAAAAGTTGAACACCGAGTTACAACGTTTGGAGTTACGTAATGATATTCAGAACAAAACTAGAATTGATTTAGACCAACAACAACGTGAGTATTATTTACATCAGCAATTAAAAACCATTCAAGATGAGTTGGGAGGAAACTCTCACGAAGTTGAAATTCAAGAGTTGCTAAAAAAGGCCAAAAAGAAAAAATGGTCTAAAGATGTTAAAGAAACTTTTGAAAAAGAAGTGACTAGAATGAAGCGTTTGAATCCTCAAATGCCGGAATATTCTATACAGCGTAACTATTTAGAGTTGATGCTGGAGTTACCATGGAATACTTATACCAAAGACAAGTTTGATTTAAAACAAGCAGAAGAAGTTTTAGATCGTGATCACTTTGGATTAGAAAAAGTAAAAGATAGAATTATAGAGCATTTGGCTGTTCTAAAATTAAAAGGAGACATGAAATCTCCAATCATCTGTTTATACGGACCTCCAGGAGTTGGAAAAACTTCTTTAGGAAAATCCGTTGCCGAAGCTTTGGGTAGAAAATATATCAGAATGGCCTTAGGTGGTTTACGTGATGAGTCCGAAATTAGAGGACACCGTAAAACTTATATTGGAGCCATGCCAGGTAGATTGATTCAGAACATTAAAAAAGCGGGGACAAGTAATCCTGTTTTTGTGTTAGATGAAATTGATAAAATGGCTGCGGGTATGCAAGGAGATCCTGCATCGGCAATGTTAGAAGTATTAGACCCTGAACAAAACTCAGCTTTTTACGACAATTTTTTAGAAGTTGGATATGACTTATCTAAAGTAATGTTTATTGCTACTGCCAATAGCATTGGAGATATTCCTTGGGCTTTAAGAGATCGTATGGAAATGATTAATGTTTCTGGATATACAATTGAAGAAAAATTAGAGATTGCCAAGAGACATTTATTGCCAAAACAATTAAAAGAACACGGACTAAAAGCCTCACATTTAAAAATTGGGAAATCTCAATTGGAATTTGTGGTAACGGGTTATACTCGCGAATCTGGAGTGCGTAATTTAGAAAAAGTTATTGCTAAATTGGTTCGTTATGCTGCCAAATCCATCGCTATGGAAGAGGAGTACGAAGTAAGTTTAAATAATGAAATAATTGAAACCATTCTTGGGCCTGCTAGAATGGAACGTGACAAATACGAAAACAACGATGTTGCTGGAGTTGTTACAGGTTTGGCTTGGACAAGTGTTGGTGGTGATATTTTGTTTATTGAATCTATTTTATCTAAAGGAAAAGGATTGTCTATTACAGGAAATTTAGGAAATGTAATGAAAGAATCTGCAACCATTGCTTTAGAATATATCAAAGCAAATGCGGATGCTTTTGGAATCAAACAAAAAACTTTAGACGAAAACAAAGTACATATTCACGTGCCAGAAGGAGCAACTCCTAAAGATGGACCAAGTGCAGGTATTACCATGTTAACTTCTTTGGTTTCTAGTTTTACACAACGCAAAGTAAAATCTAAAATTGCCATGACAGGGGAGATTACTTTAAGAGGTAAAGTGTTACCTGTAGGGGGAATAAAAGAAAAAATATTGGCTGCTAAAAGAGCAAACATCAAAGAAATTATTTTGTGCGAAGCCAATAAAAAAGACATAGAGGAAATTAATGAATCTTATGTAAAAGGATTAAAATTCCACTATGTATCAGAAATGAAAGAAGTGCTAGAAATAGCCTTAACCAAACAAAAAGTGCAAAACGCTAAACGTTTGTAAGCATAATTATTAAAGTTAATTAAAAGCATCTATATTATTTATAGGTGCTTTTTTTATTTGATCATCCCTTCAATAAAATCACCCACATAATAAGAAACCAAAGCGGCCAATAATCCCAATAATAAAGTTTCTGCAACTCCTTTCCATATGGCTTTATGGTTTACATATGATTTTAAGGAACCTACAATAATAAAACCAATTCCGGTACAAATAGAAGAGTATAAAAATACATTTGTGGTGATGGGGTTGATATAATCTACCACATAAGCTAATAAAGGAAAAATACCGATAAATAAGAATGAAATATAGGTTACAAAACCTTTAGACAAAGGGTTTACGCTTTCTTCTATTTTAATAGCATCATTTTTATTATCTGCATATTTTAAATTGTTTTCTTTTTCTGTTTTGGCAGATAAATATGCTCCGATAGACATGGCAAAACCATCGGCAAGTAAATTGGCAAAACCTAGAATAATAATGATAGAACTATCTAAATTAGCTCCTACAGAACCCGCAACCACGGCAAAAGTTGTTACACAACCATCAATTCCTCCATAGACAAATTCGCCTAAGTACTTTTCGGTTTTTTGATATAAAGTTGATGTAGTCGCCATTCTATAGTTTTATTAAACTTATCCTAAAGTTAGGATTTTGTTCGTTTAGAAGCTATAAAAATTGGGATGTGATGTTATTAATAACTGTCCTGTAAGCGTTGTCCTATGATTTGAATAATACGTCTGCCATATTCAGCAGGATTGGTTAAATAGTGATCAAACTCCTCATCGGTAAACATTCCAGAAACAATTCCTACATATTGGTTTCGCATATGTTGATTTCTAGAAACGACTGTTTTTAAAAACTCCATTCTTTTGTCTTTTTCCAAAGTATTGATGTCAAAGTCAGAATGTTTTAAATAGCTGTTAAATAGTGCTATAATAATGTGATGTTGCATTTTAATTACAGGTCGAAGTACAGTGTTTTGGAATTTTTCTGTAGCTGATGTATGCTCGTTAATTTCCGCAGTAGTTATTACAGGTCTTAGGCTTTGTTTGTTTTGCATTACTTTAGTTTTTCTTTTAAAAATTGACCTGTGTATGATTCTTTGTTTTGTGTTAAAGCTTCTGGTGTTCCCATAAACAATACATTTCCTCCATTTTTACCACCTTCTTTTCCTATGTCAATAATATAATCTGCACACTTAATAAAATCTATGTTATGTTCAATCACAATTAGAGAATGTCCGTTTTCTATTAAGGCATTCATAGATTTTAGTAACTTTTTAATATCGTGAAAATGCAATCCTGTAGTAGGTTCATCAAAAATAAATAGAGTAGGTTCTTGTCTACCACCTTTGACCAAGAATGAAGCCAATTTGATACGTTGAGCCTCCCCACCAGAAAGGGTAGAAGAGGACTGACCTAAAGCTACATAACCCAAACCAACATCTTGTAAAGGTTGTAGTTTTTTGCTGATTTTACTTTGTTTGTGTTTTTTGAAAAAACTCAAAGCTTCATCAATAGATAAATTTAAAATATCATCAATATTTTTATCGTGATATTTTACTTCTAACACTTCTTTTTGGAAACGTTTACCATTACAAGTTTCACAAGGCAAGTGTACATCGGCCATAAACTGCATTTCTATGGTTACTTCACCTTCACCTTTACATGTTTCGCATCGTCCACCATCTACGTTAAAAGAAAAATGTTTGGGTTGATAATTACGCATTTTAGCCAAATTTTCGTTGGCAAATAAAGCACGAATATCATCATAAGCTTTGATGTAGGTTACCGGATTAGAACGTGAAGATTTCCCTATAGGATTTTGATCTATAAATTCTACATTTTTAACAGCATCTAAATCCCCTTTAACAGCAGTAACTTCTCCTATTTTATTTCCTTGACCAAAAATGTGTTTTTGTAAAGTAGGATAAACAATATCTTTAACCAAGGTACTTTTTCCACTACCCGAAACTCCTGTAATTACTGACAAACAGTTTAAAGGAATGGTAACATTTATATTTTTTAAGTTGTTTTCTCTAGCGCCAACAACTTCAATTTTATTTTTGGTATTTCTTCTTTTAAGCGGTACTTCAATAATATCGGCACCACTTAAATAATTTGCAGTGTGAGTGCTTGCTTTTAAAATGTCATCATAGGTTCCTTCTGCAACCAATTCCCCTCCAAAAACACCAGCGTTTGGACCAATATCTATAATATAATCGGCCTGTTTCATAATATCTTCATCGTGTTCTACCACAATAACGGTGTTTCCTAAATCTCTTAATTTTTTAAGAACTTCTATCAGTTTTAAACTGTCTTTGGGGTGTAAACCAATACTAGGTTCATCTAAAATATACATAGAACCTACCAAGCTACTCCCTAAAGATGTAGCCAAATTGATACGTTGACTTTCTCCTCCAGACAAAGTATTAGAAGCTCTGTTTAAGGTTAAATACCCTAAACCAACTTTGTCTAAAAAGCCTAAACGGTTGTTGATTTCTACCAACAATCTTTTTCCAATTTCAGCATCGTATTTGTTTAATGATAAGTTTTTCATGAACTGCGTTAACTCATCAATAGGTAAGTTTATCAATTCATTGATGTTTTTATCTCCTACAAAAACATTGTTGGTTTCTGGCCTTAAACGAGTTCCTTTACAAGTGGTACATTTGGTTTTACCTCGGTAACGAGATAACATGACACGGAACTGAATTTTATAACTTTTAGATTCTAAATACTTGAAAAAATCGTGAATTCCCTCAAAAGATTTGGTTCCGTTCCACACCAATTCTTTTTGTGCTTCGGTTAATTCAAACCAAGGCTTATGTACAGGAATATCGTATTCAAAAGCATAATTGATCAAAGCATTTTTGTAATCAGAACTGCTTTCTCCTTTCCAAGGAGCAATACAATCTTCGTAAATAGAAAGAGAAGTATTGGGAATGACTAATTCTTCATCAACACCAATAACATTTCCATACCCTTCACAAGTAGGGCAGGCTCCATAAGGATTGTTAAAACTAAAAAAATGAGTGTTGGGCTCGTAAAAAGTCATGCCATCTAACTCAAACTTATTGCTAAATTCTCTTGTAGATTTATTATTTAGGTTTTCTAAAACACAAAGTCCTTTTCCCTCATAAAAAGCAGTTTGAATAGAATCTGCCAAACGATTATAATAATCTTCATCATCTTTAACAACAATTCTGTCAATCACCAAATTCAGCTTTGTTTTTTTAGTGATTTTAGAAGCATCAACCTCTTCAATTCTATAGGTTTCTTCATCAACCTTAATTCTTGCATACCCTTGTTGAACCAAAATTTGCAAAGCTTTATCAGCATCTCTATCGCCTAAATCATAAGGAGCTAATAATAACAGTTTTGTTCTTTCCTCTAAAGATTTTAGATGGTTAATAACATCAGAAACCGTTTCTTTTTTTACTTCGTTCCCCGAAATAGGAGAGATGGTTTTACCAATACGAGCGTATAAAAGTTTTAGGTAATCGTATATTTCTGTAGTAGTTCCCACGGTAGAACGTGGGTTAGAGGAGTTTACTTTTTGCTCAATAGCAATAGCAGGAGCAATTCCCTTGATATAATCTACCTTAGGTTTGTTTAGTTTTCCTAAAAACTGACGAGCATAAGATGATAAACTTTCTACATACCTACGTTGTCCTTCGGCATATAAAGTATCAAAAGCCAAGCTAGATTTTCCTGAACCGGATAAACCTGTAATTACCACTAATTTGTTTCTTGGAATGGCTACATCAATATCTTTTAAATTGTGTAAACCAGCACCTTTGATTAATATGTATTCTTTAGGAGATAATTTTTCTAGTACTTGACTCATGAATGATGCTTGTGTTGAGAATGTAAAAATAATTTATTTGATGCAATATGAAACCAAAAGATGAGATTATATAAATTCATGAGTAATTAAATTTTTGGTATATTTATTGCTCCTAAAGAATTAATATTAACGCTAAAATCAATTGCTTATTCCACAAAATTACATCAACTAATAAAAGTAATTAATAGATGGATTTTACACCTAAGCACTCAGATGCTGTCCTAGTTTCTATGTATATAAAGGGAAACGAAGATTGCTTGTCTGAATTGATTTCTAGACACCAAGAAAAAATATTTGGTTATATATATTCTAAAACTTTTGATAAGGAACTTTCTGATGATCTTTTTCAAGACACCTTTATTAAAATAATTCACACTTTAAAAAGAGGAAAATACAACGAAGAAGGTAAGTTTTTGCCTTGGGCTTTGCGTATTGCCCATAATTTAACCATGGATTATTACCGTGATAAAAAGCGAAAAAAAACAAAATACGCATCTGAAAATTATGATGTTTTTGATTTTTTAGCCGCAGAAGATTTAAATGCAGAAGATAAAATTGAGTTAGAACAAACGCTAAATAAAATTACAAATCTGATTGATTTTTTACCTGCAGACCAACAAGAAGTACTAAGAATGAGAATTTTTATGGACTCTAGTTTTAAAGAAATTGCAGAACATACCAATGTAAGTATAAACACTGCTTTGGGAAGAATGCGATATGCCTTAATTAATTTGAGAAAAATTTTAGAAGAAAAAGAAGTAGTAAAAAATAATTAAAACAATAAAAGCATATATCTGTCGTTGTAATAATAAATTTAAACATAGATATATGACAAAAAACTACTCTGACGCTTCATTTAACAAAAAGATGAACACCCTTAATTTACAACCGAAAAAAGAAACTGTTTCTTTTTTATTAAGTTTTTCAAAATCCCTAAGCATTGTGAAAGGAAACATGTTAAAAGAAATAAGGTTTGACAAAAATTAATGTCAAACCTTATTTTATTTTTTCTTTTTTAAATATTCTTCTATCACTGTTTTTCTACCAATGGTTTTGGTAATGATATCTTTATCTAAATCCCAACCTCTAGCAGGGGAATATTCACGTCCGTAATAAATAATTTGCAAATGTAATTTGTTCCAAGTATGTTCTGGAAATAAACGTTTGGCATCTTTTTCTGTTTGTTCTACGTTTTTTCCATTGGTCAATCCCCACCTGTACATCAATCTATGAATGTGAGTGTCTACAGCAAAAGCAGGAATGTTAAAAGCCTGACTCATGACCACACTAGCAGTTTTATGTCCCACAGCAGGTAAAGCCTCTAAATCTTTAAAATTAGCAGGAACTTTTCCATCGTGCTTATCAATTAAAATTTGAGAAAGACCGTGAATCCCTTTAGATTTCATAGGAGACAAACCAACTGGTTTGATGATTTCTCTAATTTCATCAACAGATAACTTAATCATATCATAAGGATTGTCTGCTTTGGCAAATAATAATGGTGTAATAGTGTTTACACGAGCATCGGTACTTTGGGCAGACATCAACACCGCAATTAATAAAGTATAAGGATCTTTATGATCTAAAGGAATGGGTGTCTCAGGATATAAATCTTCTAAAGTATCTAGTACAAATTGTACTTTTTCTTGTTTTAACATAGGTATCAGTTTCCTGTCAAAAGTAAGTATTTCTATATAAAATTACAGGAGTAGCTATCATTTGTTTAGACTTTGCTATAGTATGAGAAAATAAACTTTTTAATTTTAAAATTATCCCTGTATATTTTTACTTTTACTTCATGAAAAAGTTTATCCCCGCTTATTTACTAACCTTTGTAAATGTTTTAGGTTTTAGTTTATTAATGCCAATTCTTCCTTTTGTGGTTGATAGTTATGGAGCCCCTAAATGGGTGTTTGGTTTGTTAATAACACTATATAGTGCTTTTCAGTTTATAGGAGCGCCTTTATTAGGTTCTATGTCTGATGCCAAAGGAAGAAAGCCCATTTTATTAATTAGCCAAGCAGGAACTTTATTAAGTTGGATTATATTCATCATAGCTATTTGTTTGCCTGAATATCAAATTTTAGGGTTTGCATTGCCATTGTGGATTGTGGCTTTGTCTAGAATTTTAGATGGAATTACAGGAGGAAACACTTCTGTTACCAATGCCTATGTAAGTGATATGACTACCCTAAAAGAAAAATCATACATATTTGGTTATTTAGGAGGAATTGTTGGAGTAGGAATGATTATTGGTCCTGGTTTAGGAGGAATTACAGCTTCAACCCCAATAGGATATTTAGGAACTTTATTAACGTCTGTATTAATTTCTACTGTTACTTTAATCACTATTTTTAAATGGTTAAAAGAATCTCATCCGGTAGAAAAAAGAACTTTAAAGCAAAAAGTAAGTTTGTGGGAAGTGATTTATATTCCGTTAAGAATTAAAAAAGTAGATCCTTCGCCTATGATTAAAGTTTTGTTTTCTATGAAATTTTTCTTTTCGGCCATGATGGGATTTTACATAGGAACCATGGCACTTTTTTTAATTGATTTGTTTGGTTTTAATGTAAAAGAATTAGGTTTTTTTATGTTTATTATTGGTTTGTTCCTATCATTTAATCAAGCTTTTGTTTCAAAGTTTTTTATTCAAAAATTAGGAGCTTTTAAAACATTAATTTTAGGATTACTTTGTTGTGCTGTTGGATTAGTTGCCATTACATTAACCAAAAATATTTGGCTATTTATTCCTTCTTATTATATATTAAACCTTGGACTTTCTTTATGTTTTCCTGTGTTTAATTCTTTAATATCTGTAAATGCCAATCCTAAAAAACAAGGAGAGATTATGGGAATTAGCGAGGCGATTAACTCTTTTTGTATGGCTTGTTTTCCTGTTGTTTCGGCCATTATATATACTGCCATAGGAAGTAATTTATATCGCTTATTAATCATTTTGCCTCTTATGGCATTGATATTTGCGTTTGTTGGAGTTAAAAAATATGGGAAAAGTACTTTTCAGGGGTAGATACTTATATTTAGTTAGAAAATAATGAATAGAATACTAGTAACAGGAGGTACAGGAAATATTGGAAAATGGGTAGTCCATTATTTATGAAAATTTAGCTGAATCAATAGATAACTCTCTTGGTTATTGTGCTGGAAAGGAACTATATTTATTCTTTCAAGAATTATAATAAAAATAAGTTATAATGATAAAATATATATTATACTCAATTTATAAATTTTGTTCCAGAGGAGATAAGGCAAAAAAAAATGGAATGGAAGATATAGCTTACACTTCATTCTTAGTTATACTTTCAATTATACCAACTATAGTTATTGGTGTTTTTTTGAAAAAAAAAGGTTTTATTTTATTTCAAAACCATAGTATTTTCAATAAAATATATTACTTTATAATTTTTATGTCTGTTTCGTTTGTCTGGAGTAAATTGTTAAAAAAAAAATGGATAGAGAAGATAAAGTTAACTAAGGATCAAATGAAAAAAAACAGGTTTTATTTTTGGGGATTTATATTAATACTACTTATATGGTTTATAGTAAAATGAAAGATGAACGAGTTGAAATTCTTAAGGTTTTTAAGACCCGCTTTTTAGACTCTGACAGTTTAAATATAAAAAATCAGTACCTATTTACGCTATTACAAATTATGAGTTAAATCAAAATCATTATAAATTTTAAGACTATTTCTTTGTTAATTATAAGTAAAGATAAGCTAATAACAACTTTTGTTTTTAGCTACTATCTAATTCTTAACTTTCCTTGTCTACAATTTAGTCATCCTAACTGCTTTCTCTATATTTGTGGTTCTTTAAAAACAATAATATATGGAGATGTTAAAAGTAGGAGATAAAGCTCCTAATTTTGAAGCGATAGATCAGAATGAAAAAACAGTAAAATTAAGCGATTTTGCAGGAAAAAAATTAGTTGTTTTCTTTTATCCTAAAGCAAGTACTCCTGGTTGTACAGTAGAAGCCTGTAATTTAAGAGACAATTACCAAACTTTTTTAGCTCAGAATTATGAGGTGGTAGGAGTAAGTGCAGATTCTGTAAAAAGACAATCAAATTTTGCCAACAAACAAGAGTTGCCTTTTTCTTTATTGGCAGACGAAGACAAAAAAGTGATTGAGGCTTTTGGTGTTTGGGGGCCTAAAAAGTTTATGGGTAAAGAATATGATGGAATTCATAGAACTACTTTTGTGATTGATGAAAATGGTATCATCATTGAGGTAATTACCAAAGTAAAAACCAAAGAGCATACCGCTCAAATTTTAAAATAAATATATGGATCAAGTTATTCTTGTAAACGAGCAAGACGAACCAATAGGAACCATGGAGAAAATAGAAGCACATGAAAAAGCTTTGTTACACAGAGCCTTTTCCGTTTTTGTTTTTAATGATGCTGGAGAATTAATGTTGCAACAACGTGCAGCAGATAAATATCACTCACCTTTGTTGTGGACCAACACTTGTTGTAGCCATCAAAAAGTAGGGGAAACTAACGTACAAGCTGGTAAACGAAGACTACAAGAAGAAATGGGCTTTAGTACAGAATTAAAAGATGTATGTTCTTTTATTTATAAAGCTCCTTTTGATAATGGTTTAACAGAGCATGAATTTGATCATGTGTTAACAGGTGTATATAATGATGAACCTAATTTAAATCCAGAGGAAGCAGAAGCTTATAAGTGGATGAAGTTAGAAGACGTAAAAGTAGATATAGAAAAGAATCCTGAAATTTATACTGCTTGGTTTATTATTATTTTCGAAAAGTTTTACGAGTTTATTAGTCAATAATGGAAAAGATTAAGAGAAAGTTTTTTGTAGGAATCATCTTTGCAGTAGCAGCCAGTTTGGTAAGTGTTTTGGTAAATTACCACAGTAATTTATGGGAATTAGTAAAGTATAATGCAGAAAGTATAGGTCTTAATTTTTTACTTTTCTTTTTAGCCGGTTATGTGCTTTTAGGAAACTTATTTGCAAATAAAAAAGTTGATTAATCATGGAGATTACCGTACATAGAGTTGCTTATTTTAATGCAGCCCACCGCTTGTTTAGACCTGATTGGGATGATGCTAAAAACTTTGAGGTTTTTGGTAAGTGTAGCAATCCTAATTATCATGGTCATAATTACGAGTTGGTGGTATCTGTTACAGGACCTATAGACCAAGAAACAGGTTTTGTAATGGATTTAAAAATCTTAAAAAAACTGATTAAGTTAGAGGTAGAAGATACCTTAGATCATAAAAATTTAAATTTAGAAATACCTGAATTTAAATCGACAAATCCTACGGCTGAAAATATTTCAATTTATATATGGAATAAGTTAAGAACTCACATTCCATCTCACTTAAAATTGGCGATTACTTTATATGAAACGCCAAGAAATTACGTAACTTATTCAGGAAAATAATTTATTATGAAAGTAATTGCAATGATTCCTGCTCGTTTACAAGCGACCAGATTTCCTAAAAAACTATTAAGAGATTTATGTGGTAAAACGGTAATTACCAGAACTTATGAAGCTACTGTAAACACCGGTTTGTTTGATGCCGTTTATGTAGTAACAGATAGTGATGAAATCAAAGCTGAAATAGAAAATAACGGGGGACAAGTAATTATGAGTCTAAAAGAACACGAGTGTGGTTCTGATAGGATTTCCGAAGCAGCCGATATGGTTGCAGGAGATATCATTATTAACGTTCAGGGAGATGAGCCATTTACTAGAATAGAGCCTTTAGAAGATTTAATTGAGGTTTTTAAAAACGATATCAAAGGAGAAATTGCTGTAGCTTCTTTGGTTCATACCATGGAAGATTGGCATGAAATTGTAAACCCTAACAATGTAAAAGTTGTTTTAGACAATAATAATTGTGTTATGTATTTTTCTAGGGCTCCAATACCGCATCCTAGAGACAAAGAAGTTGATGTAAAATACTACAAACACATTGGAATTTATGCTTTTAGAAGACATGCTTTGTTAAATTTTCCTAAAATGAAAATGTGTCAGAATGAAGCTACTGAAAAGTTAGAAGGAATCCGTTTTTTAGAACATGGAATGAAAATGAAAATGGTAGAAACTCCTTTTAAAGTAATTGGTATTGATACTCCAGAAGATTTAGAAAAAGCAAAACAATTATTACAAAATGGCTAAATACAAAGTCATTGCTTTTGATGCAGATGATACGCTTTGGGTAAACGAACCTTATTTTAGAGAAGCCGAAGATGAATTTGCAAAACTGTTGTCTATTTACGAAACAGAAAATAAGGTTCAACAAGAACTTTACAAGGTTATTATAGGAAACATTCCTTTATATGGTTATGGAGTAAAAAGTTGCATTTTATCTATGATTCAATGTGCAACAGAACTTTCCAACAATCAACTCCCTGCAAATATTACCCAGCAAATTTTAGAGATCGGTAAAAACATGTTAACCAAACCCATTGAGTTATTACCTGGGGTTGAAGAGGTATTAAAAACGTTATCTAAAACATATACACTTATCGTTTTAACCAAAGGAGATTTATTAGATCAAGAAAAAAAATTAGACCGTTCTGGCTTATTAAATTATTTTCATCACGTAGAAGTGATGAGTGAAAAAAATCCAGAGGGGTATCAACGTATTTTAAAACATTTAGACATTGCGCCTAAAGATTTTTTAATGATAGGAAACTCCTTAAAATCAGATATATTACCAGTTTTACAGATAGGAGCAGAGGCCATTCACATTCCTTTTCATTCTATTTGGCAATTCGAAACAGTTGCCAAAAATAAATTAGAAAATCAGCAATATAAAACATTAAGTTCCGTTAAAAATTTATTAGAGATTCTCTAAATTTAACTTAGTATTAATACTGAAATTTAAAATTTTAGTGGAAATTAACAAATGTTTAAGTTATATTTGTGATGCTATAAATAAAAATGAAAAATGCCTAGAGAAATGTACACCTATACCCTAAACATACTTGAGAAAGTAAGTTTTGATGTAGATTTATTTATTAATGAATTTAATAAGGCCACCAAAAGATTATTACCTCACGAAATCAACGAACTTCATCTTTGGGTAACTAACTTTATCTTTATGAACCCCCATTTAGAACCTGCTTCACTTGTGTTAAATGCAGAAGTTTAATATCAAAAAAACTTAGGGTTTATTTAGAATGCTTTTCTATATTTGCAACCGAAATGTTTCATAGATTTATTCTCATCATATTATTGACAGCTTTGTCACTACGTCCTGCATATTTTGTTGGGAACGTGGTTTATTATGAAACACACTTGAGTGAAATTATAGAAAAATATTGTGTTAATAAAGACAAACCAGAATTACAGTGTAATGGTCAATGTCATTTAGCCAAAGAAATTACTGCGATAGATGCTTCTAATGATAGTAAAGCAACGCTAGAGGTAAGTGCTGCATTTTTTCCTGTGTATTTTCAATCCATAGAACAAACAAGTTTAGCATTTTTTTCTACTAAGGAAATAACTTCATATTTTGATTACGACTTTAAATATTCATACTTATTAAGTCACAAAATCAATAAACCCCCAATGGTTTAATTTTAAATAATTCGTAGGCATTATTATGCCCTTTTATGACTTCGTTACTATTACGAATGTCATCACACATTTATTTATTTAAAATTTATTAAACCATAAAAATGAAAACTTTTAAAAAATTGGCTTTGTTAGCCTTAACAACTATTACTTTAATTTCTTGTAGTAAAAAAGAAGATATTGAAAACCCAACTTTTTCAATAAAATTAGATCATACCGCTAATATTGGAGACGTATTATATGATGGAGCTGGTAACGGGTACATTTTAAATAAATTAAAATATTTTGTTACAGATATAGAATTACACAAATCTAATGGAGAAAAAGTAGTGATAGATAACGAAGTTGGAGCTACTATTATTGATTTAGAAAACGCTGTAGAAGGTGGTGCTATTGTTTATAATGATATTGTAGGAGTAGAAAAAGGTGCTTATACTTCGGTATCTTTTAAAATTGGAGTTAGTGATGAAATTTTTAACCAAGGTGAAGAAGCTCAAGGTAGAATATTAGAGTTGGCTAATGAAAACGGTGGAGATATGATTTGGTCTTGGACTACTGGATACATTTTTGCTAAGATAGAAGGAGAATTAACAGGAACAACTGGTAGCAATAGCGAAGACGATGGACATGGTGATCATGCTCATAAAACCACTAGTACTTATAAAGTAGCTCATAATGGTGTAGACCATGACATAGAAGGAACAGCATTTATGAGACATGTTGCTAATTCTGGAAGTGATGATACTAGAACAGATAGAGTTAGAACAATTACTTTAGATTTTAACGGACAAGAAGTAGTTGTTGGTAATGTAGATAGTTCTATTCACTTAAAAGTAGATGTGGCTAAATTTTTAGATGGTAGTGAAAAAATAGATATAGTAGCAACAGATCCAGGCGCTATGACAGCTTCTACTACAGAGATTGCAGATAACTTAGAAGATGTGTTTTCTTTTGATCACAAGCACTAATCAACAAAACAAAAAAGTTCTGTATTTTATTTAAATACAGAACTTTTTTTCATGTTTATGAAAAATATCCTAATATATATAGGGTGCTGTGTTTTTCTATCTTGTTCTTCGGAAAAAATAGATGAGAATAACATATATAAACCTTTTGAGCAACCAGCTAATTTTAAAACGGCTACTTACAATTTTGGTGGAGAAAACATCAAAGATGAAGAGGCTGTTTTTAATCTTGGAAGAGCCTTGTTTTATGAAGGAAAATTATCATCGGATAATAGTATTTCTTGTGCTGAATGTCATAATCAATATTTTGCATTTACCCATCATGGTCACACTTTAAGCGCAGGTGTTAACGAGGCTTTGGGAACTAGAAATGCTCAGCCAATTCAGAATATGGCTTTTATGGATACTTTTACCTGGGATGGTGCTTTAGAACAACTAGGGAGACAACCTATGATTCCTATTACAGCAGAGGTAGAAATGAATTCTACTTTTGAAGAAGTAAAAGAAAAATTAAATAAGGATAACAAATATATTTCTTTGTTTAAAAAAGCATATCACTCTGGAAAAATTACTGAAGCAACTATTTTAAAAGCTTTAGGTAATTTTATGGGAATGATGGTTTCAAACAACTCAAAATACGACAAGTACATAAGAGGTGAAGAAGGAGGAACATTTACGGAACAAGAAAAAAGAGGATTAGAAACGTTTAATAATAAATGTGCTACTTGCCATAGTGGAAGTTTATTTACAGATGAATCATATAGAAATAATGGTTTAAGTGTAAATAAATTTATTCCAAATGAAAAAGGAAGACAAGTTATTAGTGAAAAGGATGAAGATTTTTACAAATTTAAAGTCCCTAGTTTACGTAATGTAGAACGTTCTTACCCTTATATGCATGATGGTAGACTTTCTTCCCTAAAAAAAGTATTGGATTTTTATGACTCAAAAGTAGAAGATACTCCTAACTTAGATCCTTTGTTAAAAAATGGAGATAGACTTGGAATTCCATTAACGGATGATGAAAAAGATGATATTATTGCTTTTTTAAAGACGCTAACAGATTATGAATTTTTAAATGACCCACGTTTTGAAGCACCTTAAAAAAATTAGTATTGTTTTAATAACAATATTTTCAATAAATTCTTATGCTTGTGATGTTTGTGGTTGTGGAGCAGGAAACAGTTCTAGTACACAATATAGCAACTACAATTATTTTGGCCTTTCTTATAATTACATGCATTTTAATTATAAAGAAGGGATCCATTCAACTTCACCCATAGGAACCGATAATATTAATTCTGTACAATTAACAGGGCAGTATTTTATAACAGGTAGATTAAGTATAAATACAATGATTCCTTTTCAGTTTAACGAAAGAGAAGCAAGTACAGGTACTGTTCAAAATCATGGATTAGGTGATATATCTTTAACCGGATTATTCAACTTATTTCACAATGATGATAATCAATCTTTAAGAATAGGAGTAGGAGTAAAACTACCAACAGGTAAATTTGATTTGATAAGGGCTAATGCCAATAACGCTTCTAGTATTTCTGCTACCCAATTAGGAACAGGAGCTTTAGATGTTATTTTTCCTTTGCAATATGCAATCCAAATAAATGATATAAGTTTTCAAGCAAATGCAACGTATTTTTATAAAACGGAGAACAAATATTATTTTAAATACGGAGATCAAACACAAATTCAAGCCAAAGTAAGTTATCTTTTTAAAGAAACTACTAAAGCTAGTTGGAGTGTTTCGGGTGGAGTTAGTTATGATAAGTTTTTAAACTCTAAAACAAGTGGAAGCGCTAATTTTAATACAGATGGTGTCATGACCAATGCCATTATTGGATTAAAGTGTGAATTACAAAAATTAGCTATCGGAATTAATTACCAAACTCCAATAGACCAAAAATTGGTAAATAACGATGTAACTTTTAATCGAGGTTTAGGTATATATACCCATTGGAAGTTTTAAACGTTTAAAAAATTAAAACCCGCATTTGAATATTCAAATGCGGGTTTTCTCTTATGTTGTTAGTAACTTATTTTAGTGTATAAATCCAAAATATCCAAAAAGAACTCCTAAGGCTAATAGTAAATAAGCTATTATTTTTGTGTTTTCAGGTTTTAACAGACTATATCTAAATCCTTGTGCTTGTTCTGGAGCAATAATTAATAAAACTCCTTTTATTAACGCAATCCAACCAAAAATACTGATGATCATTCTCCAATCATTTTCCCAATAATGGTGTGTGGTTACAATAAGTACCCCAAAAATAATGGCTAAAAACCCGCTTAAAAAAATAAAAGAAGGTGTTACTAGTAATTTTCCAATTTCCTCTTTATAGAAATTAGGGCTAATTAACATTCCTAATCCAAAAGCAACATAAACAGTAGCAAAAATTCGAGTAATAATAATTGTAGTTTCCATAACTAATCGTTTTTAAATGTTATATAAATATAAGAACTGAAAATAAATTATAATATGACAATTATCAACTTATTTTGTTAAAACAAAGATTTTGTTAGGAGGATTAAAACCCATTTCTTTGCATTAATCTTAATCACCTTTAAAGTGTTGTTTAAACCTTATTTTGTTGATGTTTTATTGCCTATTCCTTTAGAAAGACAGTTTACTTATTGTATTACTGAAGAGGAAGCTCATTTCTTAAAAAAAGGAATGAGGGTAGCGGTACCTTTTGGTAAAAGTAAAATATATACAGGTATTGTTTATCAGGTTCACGAAAATGAGCCTCAAGCTTATGAAGCTAAGGATATTTACCAAATTTTAGATGATGCTCCTGTATTAACAGAAACACAATTAAAACATTGGGAGTGGTTGGCAAATTACTATATGTGTTCTTTAGGCGAAGTACTTAGAGCGGCATTTCCTTCGGTTTTTTTATTAGAAAGTGAAACGATAGTTTTGGCAAATCCTGACTTTAGCGATGTAGAGACCCTGTCTGCAGATGCTTATTTAATTTATGAAGCTTTACAAAGACATTCTCAAATCACCATTTCTCAGGTAGTTAATATACTTTCTAAAAAGAACATTTTCCCTATTTTAAAGGGAATGATAGATATGGAAGCTATCAGTTTAAAAGAGGAGATATATGAACAATATCAGCCCAAAATGGTGGCCTATATTCGTTTGGCAAAACAATGGGAGGACAAAGAAAAGTTACAAGAATTATTAGGATTATTATCTCGTTCTGAAAAACAGAGAACTTTGGTGATGCATTATTTTATGTTAAAAGCCAAAGAATCATCACCTATAAAAAAGAAAGATCTTTTAACAAGTTCTGGTATTAGTACTTCTGTTTGTAAAGGATTAGAAAACAAAGGTGTTTTTGAGGTTTACGAATTACAAACCGATAGAGTCTCATTTGGTGAAGCAAGTCAATCTATACCAGAACTAAGCAATGAGCAACAAACGGCTTTTAAAGAAATTAAAGCCACTTTTAGTCAAACAGATGTGTGTTTGTTCCATGGAGTTACTGGAAGTGGTAAAACTGAAATTTACGCACATTTAATTCAAGAGGTAATAAACAAGGGGGAACAAGTTTTGTTTTTGGTTCCAGAAATTGCTTTAACCACTCAGTTAATTATACGTTTACAACGATTTTTTGGAGATGATTTAAGCGTTTATCATTCCAAATATTCACAGAATGAAAGGGCAGAAGTTTGGAATCATATTTTAAAGGGTTCTGACAAAGCTAAAATCATTTTAGGAACACGATCTGCAACTTTACTACCATTTCAAAATCTAGGGTTGATTATTGTGGACGAAGAGCATGAATCATCTTACAAACAATTTGATCCTGCACCAAGATATAATGCCAGAGATGCAGCTATTGTATTGGCTAAACTGCATAAAACACAAGTTGTTTTAGGTTCTGCTACACCAAGTTTGGAATCGTTTTATAATACCAAAAACGGAAAATACGGTTTGGTAAATTTAGATCGTAGGTTTGGACAAGTACAAATGCCTAAAATTCATTTGGTTGATATAAAGGAGAAGCACAAAAAAAAGAGAATGACAGGTCATTTCTCAGATACCTTATTAACTGCTATTAAAGAAGCTTTAGAGTTAAAAGAACAAGTTATTTTGTTCCAAAACAGACGTGGTTTTGCTCCGTTAATTGAATGTGGAACTTGTGGTGTAACTCCGCAATGTCCTAATTGTGATGTGAGTTTAACAGAACATAAATACAAGCATGAGCTTCGTTGTCATTACTGTGGATATCACCGAGCTATTCCTTTGCAATGTGATGCTTGTGGGAGTGCAGAGTTATCGAGTAAAGGGTTTGGTACAGAGCAAATTGAACAGGAGTTGTTAAACCTTTTTCCAGATAAAAATATTGGTCGTTTAGATTTAGATACAACGCGAGGAAAATACGGATATGCTAAAATTATTGATGCTTTTCAGCATGGAGAAATAGACATATTGGTAGGAACACAAATGCTATCAAAAGGATTGGATTTTAGCAATGTGACTTTGGTTGGAGTACTCAACGCAGACAACATGTTAAACTTTCCAGATTTTAGAGCTCACGAACGAAGTTTTCAAATGTTAACTCAAGTTTCGGGTAGGGCAGGACGTAGTCAAAAACAAGGACAAGTATTGATTCAAACTTTTAATCCTTATCATCAAATATTGCAGCAAGTAACCACTAATAGTTATGAGCAAATGTATCACGAACAAATTACAGATAGACGTAATTTTTATTACCCTCCATATTTTAGGTTGATTCAAATCACCTTAAAACACAAAGATTTCAATCTGTTAAACGAAGGTTCGGAATGGTTAGGAAAATCTTTAAAAAACAGTTTTGGGAAAAACTTATTAGGGCCTACAGCACCATCTGTAGCAAGAGTCAGGAATTTATACATCAAACAAATTATGATTAAAATCCCGCCAAAACAATCGGTTCCAGCTACTAAAGATTATATCAAAAAAGTAAGAACGATGTTTGAATCTATTGGACGTTATAGAGCCATTAGAATGAATATTGATGTAGATGCTTATTAAATAAAATAGCGCTATAATTCCTTATAACGCTATTCTTTACTATTTAATGTTAAATGAGTTTATTTATTTGTTTTTCCCACTCATCAACCAATTGTATTTCGCCACTAAGTTCTGTGTTTTCTTCATTATATAATTCTAACTTAATTTCTTTAAAACTTTTATCAATAGGTTTAAAATTAAGTTCAATTTTTACGATAAAATCTCCATTGTTTGCTTTGGTGATTGTTCTTGTTTTAATGGCTTGACAGCTTTTAATTTTGGAAAGATCTATAGATTTAGATAAATTGATTTCTTTTCGTTCTCTATAAAAGAAAACATGTTTATTATTCTTATCCAATCCTATCACAAAATCACCACAAAACTCATGATGACTAATACTACATTTGTGTTTGGTTGCAATGTTAATTAATGATTGCAACATCTTTTTTTGTTTTTGAGTGTTATTATAACGAATCATTATAAAAGGGGCTATGCATATTATTAATATAACAGCCACAACAATGGAATTTCCTAAATCCATATTAAGGTATTTTAAGGTTTTATATTCTAGATTTTGAACTAGATAGTTATAGGATTGACCCTATATAGACACTACCAAGTTGATGATGTAAAAAACAAAACGATTACCAAAAGTATTGAAAAGGAAAAATAAGATCGAGCTTTCTACGATTGATGAGCACATTCCTAGAAAAAATGACATTTTTAGAGAATTTTGTTAAAAAAAGGATTTCTGCTTTTTTAACAATAGACCATAATTCTGAAGATGTTTTTTTAACATCGGGAACGGGAAAAAAATCAACATTCTCTACAATGTTTTCACCAATAGATACTGGACAATAAAGTTTTGCAGAATAGCTTAAAATATTTTTTTCTTGTGAAAAAGTGTTTTGAGTGTTAAGTTCTAATGAAGTTAACATTTTAGGAACAGCACTAATGGCAAAGCAATAGATGACTGTTAGGGTTATAAAATTTAAAATTTTATTTTTCACAATGTAAATATAATTAAGTTATTTTTTATTGAGGTATCAAAAACTCAAGTATGTTAACTTTAAAATTTTAAATCTTTTATAATAGGTTAGAACTTATTTATTACTGCTATATTTTATATGATTAATCTAAATTACAAACGAAATAAAGCTGCTTTTATAATTCTTAATTCATTATTTTAGACCTCGTATTTTAATGAATAATTAATTAGGTTATAATACCAAAAAATGAGAGACACTAGAACCACCAATATGCTATTACTAATTATAGTAATTCCGTTTATATTTTTTCTTTTAAAAACCTTGTCCTTTATTTTTATACCCTTAGTATTGGCGATGTTTATTGCTTTGCTTTTTTTACCCTTAATGAGATGGTTTAACAGAAAAGGTGCTCCAAAATTTATTGGAATTAGTGCGGTTATTTTAGTAATTGCTGGGGTTGGTAAAATAGGATTAGAGCTGGTAAAATTATCTAGTAATGAAATAATCAAAGCAAATAGTACTTTTTTTCAGAAAGCTGAAACCAAAATAGTGGATTTGGTAGTCATGATAGAAAAGTATTTAGGAGTGGTAAGGGTAGAGGGAGATTCTCTTGTTAATCATTATTTAAACGGTGGGAACTTAATAGAGAAAATTGCTCCTTCATTAGATTTTGTAGGAAATGTAGTATCTATGAGTTTAATGACTTTGTTTTTTGCAATTCTGTTATTGGCAGGTTCTATTGATACTGAGAAATTACTAAACAATACGGTTTTTAAATACAAATACGCATCGGTAAAAACGTTTAGAAAAATAGAGAAGGACATTATAACTTTTATAAAAGTAAAGTTTGTAATTAGTTTACTAACGGGAATTGGTTTTAGTTTGGCTTGTGTCTTTTTTGATGTTAGTTTCCCTATTTTCTGGGGATTATTGGCTTTTTTACTAAACTTTATTCAAATGATAGGATCTATAGTTTCTATTGTTTTGCTTTCTGTTTTTGCCTTGGTAGAAATAGAAGTAATGAGTACTTTGTTATTTTTTGTGTTAACAATTACTGGCGTACAAGTAGTTTTTGGAAGTGTTTTAGAACCTATTTTTATGGGGAAAACTTTTTCTATAAACGTAATTACTATTTTAGTAATGTTAATGCTTTGGGGATTTATTTGGGGAATTCCAGGATTGATTTTATCAATTCCAATTACAGTAATTATTAAAATTATTTTAGACCAATTTCCTAAATATCATGTAATATCCAGTTTGATGGCTGGAGATGTTGCTAAAAAGTAAACACAGATGATTTAAAGTTTGAAACTAAAAAATTTAGGATTCATATTTAATAACTCTGGTTTGGGAATTCTTTTTTAATGCTTCTTTGGCACTTGTTAAATCAACAAATTCATCAGTTTCATAATGTAAAAAAGAAACTTCTTTACACAAGCGTTCAGTTTCTTTTAAAGCGTTTCCATGAAAATCAGTATGTACAAAAGCTAACATATCTTCCATGCTATCCCAATGGGTAAAAGAATAAAATGTTTTAATTCCTTTGTTATCTAGTTGGGCTTTTAAGTTGCCTTTGCTGTTTTGTGCCTGATTGTAAATTTGTTTAGACAGCTTTAAAAACTCAGGTAATAAGGTGAGTTTTTTTAATTTGAATTCGCCTATAGAAACAATCATTTAATCAAACTTAGCATAGAATTTTCCGTTCCATTTTCCTTGTACACGCAATACTTGTTCTACGATATCACGTACACAACCTTCTCCACCATTTTTTGGAGATACATATTTAGAAATGGCTTTAATTTCTGGAGCTGCATCTTGTGGCGCACAAGGCATTCCAACCAATTCCATCACAGGATAATCAGGAACATCATCACCCATATAAACGATTTCTTCTGGGTTTAATTGATGTTTTTCTAAAATTTCATGATATTTTTCAATCTTATCATGCACTCCTAAATAAATATCTTTAATCCCTAAACCTTCTAATCTTGTTCTAACACCTTCGTTACTTCCACCAGAAATAATACAAACAGGATAACCTGCATCAACAGCAGATTTTAAAGCATATCCATCTTTAATATTCATATTTCTCACCAATTCACCATTCGGAAAAATAGTTACCATTCCATTGGTTAAAACACCATCTACATCAAAAATAAATGCTTTAATATCGTTTAATAATTCTTTATAACTTAATGCCATGGTCTTCTTGTATTGATTTTGTTAATATTTGATATACTTCTTTATCTGTACCTTTTAATTGATTTAAATGCTTTTCTATAGTTTGTATATCATTTCTAAGTGCTGGCCCTGTTTGAGCTACCTTAGGTGGTAAAATTTGTGTTTTTAAAAAAGTTTCTTGTAATAAAGGCTGTAGAATTTGAAAATCAATTTTATGTTCTTTACAAAGATCATAAGCAATTCCCATAATTCTATTGCTAAAGTTATTAGCAAATACAGCAGCTAAATGTAGTTTTTGTCTTTTGTCTTCGGATAACTCATAAACGTTTTGAGCAATCATATGAGCAAAATTCTGTAAAACTCCATAATCCCCAACGAACTCTGTTTCTATACAAACAGGCACTCCTTTAAAGTTGATTTTCTTTTCTTTACTAAAACTTTGTGCAGGATAAAATACGCCACGTCTAGGAGCGTTAAGAATTTTAAAAGATTTGGTACCAGCAGTATGTACAATTAATCCTGATAAATGAGATAAATCCAAAGTTTTAATCACATCATCAGGCAAAGCCACAATATAAATATCGGCTTTTTTTAAATCTTTTAATACTGTAGTAGTAGGAGTTAGCCCCTTGTATAATTCTAAGCCCTCCAAAGAGCGATTGTAGATTTCTACTAATTGAACCATAGGGCTGTTAATACAAGCCTTAATCAAATGGGTTCCTACCTTACCCGTACCAATTATACTTACTTTTATCATAAAGCCAAAAATAAGAACATTTTTCACTTAGAAGAAAAAAATTAGATTTGATTTCAATAAAGGGGAAGTGTATCTTTGAGTAACAATAAACACAAATTGCTTATGAAATTTTTATTGATTGTTGTTCCCGTATTATTAATGGGGATTTACGCTTTTAAAAGACAAAAAACTTTGATTACGAATACTAAAAAATCTATTTATGATTTTATAGTAAAAGATATTCAAGGAAACTCTTTTGATTTCTCTACTTTAAGAGGAAAAAAAATAATGATTGTAAACACTGCCTCTAAATGTGGACTAACACCACAATACAAACAATTAGAAGAAATTTACACTAAATATAAAGACGATCAAAACTTTGTAATTATAGGATTTCCTGCCAATAATTTTATGCGTCAAGAACCGGGAGAAAACAAAGAAATTGCTGAGTTTTGTGAATTAAACTACGGTGTTACTTTTCCCATGATGGAAAAAATTGATGTAAAAGGAAAAAATCAAGCAGAGATTTACCAGTTTTTAACTAAGAAACAATTTAACGGATATAAAGATTCTAAAGTAAAATGGAATTTTCAGAAATACCTAATTGGTAGAGATGGAAAGTTAGAAATGATTATAAATCCACAAACAAAACCAAATGACCCAAGTGTAATTGCTTGGATAACAAAATAAATATGAGTTTTAAATTAGATATATTAGCCATAGGGGCACACCCAGATGATGTAGAATTAGGATGTGGGGCAACTGTTGCTAAAGAAGTTGCAGAAGGAAAATTAGTTGGAATTTTAGATTTAACTAAAGGAGAGTTAGGCACAAGAGGAACCCCTAAAATTAGAGCTATGGAAGCAGAAGCTTCTGCAGGAATATTAGGTGTAATGGTAAGAGAAAACTTAGGACTTCCTGATGGATTTTTAGAAAACACCAAAGATTACCAATTAAAAATAGTAGAGATTATCCGTAAATATCAGCCAGATATCGTTTTGTGTAATGCGATTGATGATAGACATCCAGATCATGCTAAAGCAAGTAAATTAACTTCTGATGCTTGTTTTTTATCAGGATTAAGAGCTATTAAAACGGATATAGGTTATGGAGAACAGGAAGCCTGGAGACCTAGAACGGTATTACATTATATACAGTGGAAAAATATAGAACCAGATGTTGTGGTTGATGTTACTGATTTTATAGATGTAAAAGAAAATGCTATCAAAGCATTTAAATCTCAATTCTACGACCCTAATAGTAATGAGCCAGAATCGCCAATTACAAGTAAAAATTTTATTGACAGCGTTATTTATAGAGCCAGAGATTTAGGAAGATTATCTGGAGTAGAATTTGCAGAAGGCTTTACCACAGAACGTTACGTTACGGTTAAAAATTTATCTGATATTTTTTAATTTTTTTCTTTGTAGAAACTAAGAAACATCTTATATTTGCAACCGCTAACGCGAAAGCGCGCAAATGGTGGTTGTAGTTCAGTTGGTTAGAACGCCTGATTGTGGTTCAGGAGGTCGCCGGTTCGAATCCGGTCTTCCACCCAAGAGTTGAAAACTCTTTACTATAAACGGTTTAAGTTAATTCTTAAACCGTTTTTTTATGCTCTATATTTTTAGCATTGTTTTTGTACAGAATCCTTACATTAATAATAAGCATCAGTTTTTAAACTACTTTCTAAAACATGAGATCTCCAAAGCACAGTATTACTTTTAAAATTTTATCCGGCTATATAATTCTTGGTGTTTTGGCCACTATTGCGGGTATTTTAATTATTTCTGAGATTGATAATTTTACTCAAATACAAAAGCAGGATATTTCTGATAGAAGTAAAATTATTAAGGTAGGGAGTATAATAGCTAGTATTTACGAAAACGAAAACTTATCACGAGCAGCAATTCAGATTAGATCTTCAAGAAAAATTAAAGAATACACTGATGAAAACAAGCAATTATCTATAAAAATAGATTCTTTAAATCATATGATTAATAATGATTTTCAGAAAAATATTTTAGATAGCATTAAATTAATTATAGATCATAAATTAAATAATATCATCGCTGTAAAGCGGTTAAAACAAAACAATCATTCAGAAAAATCTATTGATACTGTCATCAATAAATTAAGCTCAATGGACTCTATACTAGGGAATCAATCCGCAGCAAATTTTGATAAAATTTTCATCACAGACTTTATAGAAAATATTGATTTTTACGATAAAAAAACACCCTCTAATCTTTATTTAAAAGATTATGTTAAAATGTTAAACAAATTAAATCCTGATGAAAAGGATATTAGTAATATTAACAAAGCACAAATAGATTCCTTATTAATTATCTCTAAAACTCTTTTAAGTGAAGCTCAAAAAGACATTGAAAAGAATCGTAAATCAATAGAAAGAAAAGAACGTGATTTAATAGAAAAAGACATACTTATTTCAAAAAAACTACGTCAACTACTACAAACACTAGAAAGTGATATAATTAAAAGCACCAAAACAATTAACCAAGAAAGAGAAAATTCTTTAAACAAAAGTAAACGCATTATTTTGTTTGCAGTTGGAATTAGTTTTGTGATTATTTTAATTTTTTCTATTATTTTCTTAAATGATTTTTGGAAAAATGAACGTTACAGAAGAAAACTAGAAGAAGCCAATAAAACCAGTTCAGCTCTTTTAAAAAGTAGAGCACAAATAGTATCTATGGTTAGCCATGATTTACGCACCCCATTAAGCACTATTTCTGGGTATAGCGAACTGCTTTTAAAATCAATTAACAGCACAAAAGAAATTAATTATATAGATCATATTTACAATGCATCTGCCTATATGCAAAGGTTGGTTAACGATCTTTTAGAGTTTTCTAATATTGAAAACAATAAAATTTCTACAACGTCTGTTCCTTTTGATTTAGAAAAATTGATGAAGGAAATTACCAATCATTCCGAAAATTTAATTCAAGACAAACCCATCAGTTTTGTTATAGAATATGATAAAAAGTTAGAGCGCCTCATAATGAGTGATCCTTTTAGAATTAAGCAAGTTTTGTACAATTTGGTGGCCAATGCATGTAAATTTACAGAACAAGGAAGCATTACTCTTAAAAGTGTTGTAGACAATGATAAAAAGATGTTACACCTTTCTGTGATAGATACAGGTATTGGAATTGATAAAGAAAGTCAAGAAGATATTTTTAAACCATTTACTCAAGTTAAAAATAACAATACCAATAATTATAATGGTTTTGGCTTGGGATTAACCATTTCTAAAAAAATATCTGAATTATTAGGCGGTGATTTAAAGTTAACGAGTGAGCTTGGAGTAGGGAGTACTTTTGTTTTTTCTTTACCTCTTGTTTTGTCTAACGAACCTATAAATAACGAAAAAATTGTAGCATCACAATTAAACTTTAATATCAAAGTATTAGTTGTAGAAGATGATGTTTCTATGCAACAATTACTAAAGGATTTATTTAAGCAATATGGTATTGAATTATATGTTTTTGAAAATGCTCAAAAAGCTTTAAATGCAATAGACCAAATTTCTTTTGATATGGTTTTTACAGATATTCAACTTCCTAAAATGAATGGTATTCATTTTATGGAGGTATTAAAAAAGCACGATAATTATAAAAATCAACCTATTGTAGCCATGACTGGTCGATCAAATTTATCAGTAAAAGATTATCTTGAAAATGGTTTTTCCGAAGTACTAACAAAACCTTTTAGTATTAACCAATTAGAATCGGTTTTATTAAAGTTTTTTAAAGCAACTAGTGTTAATGAGCAAAAAGTAAAATCTCAAAATTTTAAGAAACCTAATCATTTTAACCTAGATACTTTAAGTGTCTTTTTAAATGATGATAAAACAGCTATTCACCAAACATTATCCGTTTTTTTAAGAGATACTAAAAACAATAAAATTATTCTTGAAAAAAGTATAAAAGAAAACAATCTTCAAGAAATAAATAATGTTAGTCATAAAATGCTAACCATGTTTAAGCAATTAGAAGTATTAAATATTGTTCCTTTTTTAGAAATATTAGAAACTACAGAATTTATAGATCAAGAAGTTTTTATGGCACTAGAAAAAGAGTTAGATGAATTTATTTTTTCTTTAGAAAATTACTTAAATCACAAATTGTAATATTTCATTTTATTGTAAAGAGTTTTTCTAGTAATGTTTAACAATTTTGCTGCATGGGTTTTGTTGTTATCTGTTTTTCTTAAAGCACTAATGATAAGTTCTTTCTCGTTTTCTTGAGTAGAAAAGTTTTCTGATAAATTTTTAGAGTTATTGGTCTCCGATAATTTATTGGGTAAAGAAGTAGCTTTAATTAACTCTCCGTAAGTTAACAAAGTAGCTCTTTTAATAACGTTTGACAACTCTCTAAGATTTCCTGGCCAATCATAATTCTGAAAAAGAGTTAAAACTTCTTTAGAGAACCCTACAACGTTTTTATTTAATTGTTTGTTCGCTTTATTTAAAAAGAAATCAGCATATAGAACTAAATCATCATTTCTATCTTTTAACCTAGGGACTTCAATAGAAAATTCATTTAATCTGTGGTATAAATCTTCACGAAAAGTTCCTTTTTCTACTCCTTCTAATAAGTTTTCATTTGTAGCAGTAACCAATCTTATATCTACATTTATTTCTGTACTGCTCCCAATAGGTTTAATTTTTCTTTCTTGTAAAGCTCTTAATAACTGGATTTGATTTTCATAGGATAAGTTTCCAACTTCATCTAAAAAAAGTGTTCCTCCATTCGCAGATTCAAAATGTCCAATTTTATCTTGTACAGCTCCAGTAAAAGAACCTTTTTTATGTCCAAAGAACTCACTAGAGGCAATTTCTTTTGGTATAGCACCACAATCAACAGCAACAAAAGGTTTGTCTTTTCTTAAGCTTTGTAAGTGAATATTTTTAGCAACCACTTCTTTTCCTGTTCCACTTTCTCCAGTAATTAACACAGACATATTGGTTGGAGCAACCAAGTGTATGTATTCTGTTAAAGTTTTAGAAGCAGCACTAATTCCCGTTACAAAATCGTTATTCTCTTTAGTAGTTTTAGTAGGTGCTTGCGGTTTGGTTTCATGGTTTTTGTTTTCTAAAGCATTGTTAATTACCTCTAAAACTTCGTTAGGATTAAAAGGTTTAGAAATATAGTCAAAAGCACCTTGTTTCATTGCTTGCACCGCAGTAGAAACTTCTGCATAACTGGTCATTAACACCACAGGAGTTAAAAATTGTTCTTGTTTTATTTGTTTTAATAAAGAAATTCCATCACCATCTGGCAAACGCAAATCAGTAAAAATTAAATCGTATTTATTCTTTTTAAACAAATTATTAGCTCCCGATATATTATAACTTACATCAACAATATATTGATGACGTTCTATAAACTTTTTTAACATGTTAGAAAAAGTAACATCATCTTCTATTAGTAGTATTTGTTTCATATCGTAGTAACTTGGTTTTACAAAAATATTAAGATATCATGACTTAATGTGTTTAAAAAAATAAAAAGGACGTTTTAATTAAAAACGTCCTTTTTTGTGAATTACAGATTTTACTCCGTAATGTATATATGCTTGTTATTGAACAGCACTTTCTTCTAACCAATTTCCGTCTTTGTCTACGTAAACTGTTTTAGAAGCATCATCAGCAGTAAGTTCTAACTTATACTGCCCACTAGCGTTTACAAAAGCTTTACTGATTGTTGCCGATGCATAATCTTTTTTAACTGCGTTGATTACCGTTTCTGGTAATTTATCTACAGCTACTTCTGTAAACTCATCGTTCATGATGATGTTAATTGATGTTGATGGGGTAAGATTTTCTGCGGTTGCATAAGTTGTTGCTCCACTTACTAAAATTGCGATTGATAAAATGATCTTTTTCATGATAAATTAATTTTATGATTATTTATTATATTTTAAAAGTTATTTACTGAATAGTATTATTCAGCAGTGTTTAAGTTGATTAAGTTTCCTTCACCGTCAACATATACAGTTTTAGAAGCACTATCAACTGTAAGTTCTAATTTGTATTGTCCATTTTCATTAATAAATGCTTTGTCAATACTAGCTGTTGCATAAGATTCTTTAACAGCATTGGTTACCGCTTCTGGTAATTTATCTACAGCCACTTCTGTAAATCCATCGTTTACAACAACATTAATTGTGTTAACTGGAGTTACATGGTTAGTCATTGCATAAGTTGATATTCCACTAGCTAAAATTGCGATTGATAAGATGATCTTTTTCATGATAAATTAATTTTATGATTATTTATTATATTTTAAAAGTTGTTTGCTAAATAATTATTATTCAGCAGTGTTTAAGTTGATTAAGTTTCCTTCACTGTCAGCATATACAGTTTTAGAAGCGTTATCAACTGTAAGTTCTAATTTGTATTGTCCATTCTCATTAATAAATGCTTTGTCAATACTTGCTGTTGCATAAGATTCTTTTACAGCATTGGTTACCGCTTCTGGTAATTTATCTACAGCCACTTCTGTAAATCCATCGTTTACAACAACATTAATTGTGTTAACAGGAATTACGTGGTTTGTCATTGCATAAGTTGATACTCCACTAGCTAAAATTGCGATTGATAAAATGATTTTTTTCATCTGTGATATTTTTAATTTGTTATTAATTATTTACACTAGCTATAAAGGAAGAAATGTGCCAATAAAAAACATTTTAACAGCAAAAACCCACAAACACCTGTTATGTAGGTGTTTGTGGGTTTTTAAGGTTGTGCCATTACAAAAAACACTTGTGTATAAAGTGTGTAATTGAACAGATTTGGTGTGTAAAATTTACACAGTTAGGTCTTGTTGATATGATTTAAACAGCTTTTTAAACAACTTTCTTTTAGTCATTCTTTTTGCTGGATAATTTCTATAAGGAGTAATATTGTTAAAAATTAATGCTACTAATAATAAAATGATTGTTCCAGTTAATACAGGAGCGATAACGTATAAATAGCCTAAAGCTTTAATTTTTTCTGTTCCAATCACTGCGATTAAAGCGGTGGCTCCACCAGGAGGATGCATTGTTTTTGTGTACTGCATTAAAACAATAGAAAAAGCAACTGCTAACGATGCTGTTAACCACATAGTATCTGGAAAAAGTTTAAACATGGTTACTCCAATAAAAGCAGAAATAACATGTCCGCCAATCAAATTTCTTGGTTGGGCTAGTGGACTCTGAATTTCTCCATAAATCAATACACTTGAGGCTCCAAAAGATCCTATCAGTAATATATTTTCTTGATCTATTAAAAATTTAGATTGTAAATAGGCTATTAAGCCAATACCAACAAATGCTCCTATAAAGGACCAAAAATGTTCTTTATAGTCTATTAGCGTTTCTCTGTAAATAATATACTTAGATACCCTAAGGGTTCTTTTAAGTTTATGTTTGTTCATACTAAAATAAAGGAATGGGAGGTTACTTAATTTTTAGAACTGTCGAAAGTATAAAGTTTTTAGCAACTCTTTTTCTTTATAAAATGAAAAATTCTAATACATGATTGAAATTAATTAAAAATCCATTTTTTATTATTTTCATTACGTAGTTTTGTCATCATGGAAACAAAGTATTTTAGGTTAATTAAAACCATTGTAGAAGAAGGGAATTTAGCAAATGCTACCGAAAAATTGTTCTTAACACAATCTGCATTGAGTCATCAATTAAAAGAACTAGAATTACAATTAGGCTTTAAAGTTTTTTTTAGAAAAAGAAATAAATGGGAATTAACCGAAGAAGGAACTGAATTATATCATTTAGGAAATACGGTTTTAAATAGTATTGAAAAAGGATTAAATGATATAAAAAAAATACAAGCAGGCTCTATAGGTACTATTAAAGTAAGTACGGAGTGCTATTCTTTTTACCATGGATTGCCTAGTTTTATTCAAAGAATGGGAGTGTTGTATCCTGAAATAGAAGTAGATTTAAATTTAGAAGCCACACATCACCCAATTCAGAAAATTCTTTCTAATGATATTGATATTGCCATTGTTACTTTAAAACCAGAAGATGATTCGTTGTATAGTATTCCTTTTTTCGAAGATGAAATTTTAGCTATTATGCATAAAGAACATCCGCTAAATCTTAAAAAAAACATATTGGCTAAAGATTTTAGTAATGAGCATTTAATCATTCATTCTTATCCTTTAGAAACGGTTTCTGTATATCAACAATGGTTAAAACCAAACAATATAATGCCTTTAAAAATATCGGCAGTTCCTTTAACCCAAGTAGCTTTAGAAATGATAGAAGCCAATATTGGTATTACTTGTATGCCATTGTGGGCTTTAAAATTGTTTAAAATTCCTGATGATATTGTTTTTAATAAAATAGGTGCCAAAGGCTTAAAAAGAACTCATTATTTGGTGGTAAGAAAGGCTGATAAAAGTAAAAAGTATATCAACGATTTTATATTGAATTTTAAAGAGCAGTTTTCTGTAAAGTAAAAGTTAAAAAGTTACAGATGAATTGTCATCTACTTCTTTATAATATTCGTAATAAGTATTTGGAGAGCAATTGTGTTCACGCAATTCTTTAATCCAGTCTTTTAAAATTAATTTAGATTTTTCTTTTTGATCTTCACCCTTTGTTTTGTATAATTCCATAATGTAATAATCATTGATGTCTTCACAAGGATGATCGTGGTGATCCTTACAAGAAATTAATACGATAAGAAAGCAAAAGATTTTTTTCATTTTAACAAATATCAAGACAAATATACCTGTTATTGTTCTCTGAAAAAATTATTGAAGCAAAAAAGCAAACATTTGTTAGGAATTATTGAATTTCAACATCAATTAAATCACCAACCACAAACTCTTGTTGAACAACTCTATCTTTTTGAATTACAATTTGTTGTGTTTCTATAACTACAGAAATATTGTTGTTTTTAATAGCTATTACAGTTCCTTTTAATGTATTAGAGGTGTTTTCTTTTAATAATATATTAGGATTTCCCTCTTTCTCAATTTTTCCTTCGTGTAATACACAAACGTGAGTGGCAATTTTTAACACTTCTTGTAGGTTATGACTCACCATAACAATGGTAAAACCATATTTTTGTTGTAAAGCTATTAAGTAAGACTGAAGTTTTCCTCTTAAATTTTCATCAATAGCGGTTAAAGGCTCGTCTAAAAACAAAAACTTTGGCTCTTGTACAATGGCTCTTGCCAAAGCCACTCTTTGTTGCTGTCCTCCAGATAAATGATTGGGTTTTATAGCTAGTAAAACTTCTAGTTCTAACACATCAACAATTTCTTTTAAAAGTGTTTGGTTGATGTTTTTTTTAGCAAACTCTAAATTTTCTAAAACCGTCATGTTAGGAAACAAACCGTAGTCTTGAAATACATAAGCTATCTCTCTTTCATGAATAGGTAAAAAACTTTTAGTTTCGGTATTTAACCAATTCTTATTGTTTACAGAAATTTTACCAAAATCAACAGTATCTAAACCACTTAATAAGCGTAGTAACGATGTTTTTCCTGCACCTGAATGTCCGTATAACACATTGATGGCATTCAATTTAAAAGAAGCTTCCACATCAATAGAAAAAGATCTTTTACCAGAACGATATGTTTTTTTCAGTCTACAATACATCATCGAACAGTTCTTTTTAAATACCCACCATTGATTAAATAAACGCTTAATAAAATCACAAAAGAAATTATTAATAAGATCAATGAATATTGATTAGCAGCTGCATAATTTAAGGTTTCTACTTCATCATAAATAGCAATAGAAGCAACTTTGGTTTTTCCTGGAATATTACCACCTATCATTAAAACCACTCCAAATTCACCAATGGTGTGGGCAAAAGTTAAAACCAATCCTGTTAAAATTGCGGGTTTAATATTGGGAATTAAAATTTTGCTAAGTATTGTCCATTTTGATTTGCCCATCAACTTAGCGGTTTCTGTATATGATTTTGGTAAAGCTGACAAACCAGCTTGAATAGGATGTACCATAAAAGGCAAACTGTAAATAATAGAAGCTATAACCAAACCTGTAAAAGAAAAAATAAGTTTGATGCCTAAAATGTTTTCTAACCAATTTCCAAAAACAGTGTTAGGACTTAAAAACACTAAAAAATAAAAACCCAACACAGTAGGAGGTAGCACCAATGGCATACTTACCAAAGTTTCTATAATTGGTTTGGTTTTAGACCTAGTTTGAACCAACCAATAACACAAAGGAATAGCAATAACAAACAACAATACAGTTGTAATACTTGCTAGTTTAAAGGTTAAAATTAAAGGTTCAAAGTCCATAAGTTGATTTAATTCATCAAATATCTATATTTAAAATGAGAGATTTAAAGTTTTTTGATTTTAAAAAAAGTTGTTGACTACATCTCGACTCCGCTCGATGAACTTAGAGATATAGACCATTGATAGTGATGTAAATGTATTTTTTTATTTCTAAACAACTGTTTTTAATTTCGTTTAAAGAATTCAATATAATGATCATCGAGCGTAGTCGAGATGTAATTATATACTCATTACTATTTTATTTCTCCTCATTTTCTAAATATACCAAAGCCATTTTAATAGCCGCATAATCTAACTGTTCATTAAAATATTCATAATAACTTTTTAATGATTTAGGGTTTTCTACTTTGCTTTGCGCTTCTTTTACTGCTTCAATTTCTTTTTCAGATACAAAATCAGTCAAATCTATTTTTATGCCTTCGTTGTACAATTTTACAAAATGACTCTGAATGGTATTAGGAGTTAATCCTCTTTCGTTGGCAATTTCTTCTATAGATAAGCCCTGCTTGTGTAGTTCTAAAGTTTCTAAGTGTGTGGCAGATTTCCCTTTTTTCTTCTTAACTGGTTTTACTACTTTTTCCTTATTAAACTTTATAATTTCGGTAATAAAATCATAACCATAATCTTGCAACTTTTTTTGTCCAACTCCTTCAATTTCCAAAAATTCTTCATCAGTAACAGGACGTTCATTTGCAATGGCCTTTAAAGTAGCATCACTAAAAATAACATAAGCGGGAACTCCTTTTGCTGTGGCTAACTCTAATCGTAATACTCTTAAACGTTCAAATAAATTGTTTTGTGGTTTGCTGGCTTTTTGAGGTGTTTTTTCATCTGCTTTTACAAAATCTGCTGGTTTTGTTAGGGAAACTTTCATTCCGTTAAACAATACTTCTTTAGATAAATCATTCAATTTTAAAGCATTGTTTTCATGAAAAGCAATTTCACAAAATCCCTGGTTGATGAGCTGAACCATATATTGCTGTAAATCTTTCCAAGCAATATCTTTAGCAACCCCATAAGTTTTTAATAAATGGTAGTTTTTATCTAAAATAGTAGCGTTTTGGGAACCTCTTAAAAAATCTACCACCACATTTAAAGGTTCGTTTTCTTGCAACCTAAAGATTCCTGATAAAACTTTTTGAGCAATAATAGTTCCATCAAAAATAACGGGAGGATGTTTACAAACATCACAATTCCCACATTTTTCTGTAGCTGTTTCACCAAAATAACTCAATAAAATATTTCTCCTACAACTAGTTGCTTCTGCATATTGAAGCATTCTTTCCAATTTTGCCAATTGTACTTCTTCATTCCCAGAACCTTCTGCAAATTTTCTTAATTGAATCACATCTGCGTAGGAGTGAAACAAAATGGTTTCTGAATCTAAACCATCACGTCCTGCACGACCAATTTCTTGATAATATCCTTCTATATTTTTAGGCAAGTTATAGTGAATAATCCAACGAACGTTAGATTTGTCTATTCCCATTCCAAAAGCAATGGTAGCACAAATGATAGGAGTAGTATCGTGAATAAAATTCTCTTGGGTTTTGCTTCTAACGTCGGCAGGTAATCCGGCATGATAAGCAGCTGCTTTAAATCCACTTTTCTTTAATCTTTCCGCCAACTGTTCGGTTTGCTTTCTACTCAAACAATACACAATTCCAGATTCATTAGGTCTAGATTTTACAAAATCTACAATTTGTTTTACCCTGTCTTGTGCTGGGCGAACTTCTAAACTTAAATTGGCTCTATTAAAAGAACTGATATTTCTTTTGGCATTAGAAATATCTAATTGATTGGCAATATCTTCTCTAGTGGCTTTGTCTGCAGTTGCAGTTAAAGCAACCAAAGGTGTGTTAGGTAGCCTTTTCTTTAAAAAGGATAATTGGGTATAAGCAGGTCTAAAATCGTGTCCCCAAGAAGAAATACAATGCGCTTCATCTACTGCAATCAAACTAATTTCACAAACCTGAGAAAGTTGCTCAAAAAAAGCCAAACTTTCAGGAGCCAAATACAACAACTTTATCTCTTTAGATTTTACTCTTTCTATAATAGAAGAATTTTCAATATCTGTTTGAGAACTATTCACAAAAGCAGCAGGAATTCCGTTGGCATTTAATGCATCTACCTGATCTTTCATCAAGGCGATTAATGGAGAAATAACCAAAGTTAATCCGTCCATTAAAATAGCTGGCAATTGGTAACAAATAGATTTTCCGCCTCCTGTAGGCATAATCACTAAATTATCTTCACCGTTTAAAATACTCGTGATGATTTCTTTTTGTAAAGATCTAAACTGTTCGTATCCAAAATAATCTTTTAAGGTTTTGTGTAAAAGGATATCTTGATTTGTCATAACAGTTTAATATAATTTAATGGCTTCGTCTAAAATTTCTTCTATCAACTTTAGATTGATATCTTGATTAGGATTGATAGGTAATATTTTAAATATTTTTCTATCTCCCTGAATTAATGCTGGGTGATGTAAATATGGCCCCTTGGCAAAACTAAGATAAGGTTCGTTTGTTTTTTTTTCTTTCCAAAGGTAGCATAAAGGTTTTCCTTTAAAATAAAAATAGGGTAGTCCCCATTTTAAATGCAAGGTTATTTCTGAATGATATTGATGGATGAAATTTTTAAGAAATAGAAAAACACTTTTATTAGGTTCTTCTTGTTTCTCAAAAAAAGCATCAGTATTATTCATAAAAGTTTTTTTAAGGTGTTCCAGAAGCCTGTACTGAACTTTGCCGAAGTTGAGTCTAGCACTAAGCTCGATGAACAATTAAATTAAGCTAAGTAATAATCTAAAGATTCTTTAATTAAATCAATAGATACTTTACAATCAATTTTATATTTCTCAATACCTTCAAGTAACACAAAGTTTACTTGTCCATTTACATTTTTCTTATCGTGCTTCATTAAATCTATCACAGCAGGATAATCTTCTTTTGATACAGGTACTTTTCCAAAAATTCTAGTAATGGTCGTTTTAATTAACTCCAAATCACTTAAAGGGAAATTAAATAATTTGCTAGAAATATAAGCTTCTGTAATCATTCCCAAAGCAATGGCTTCACCATGAGTTAAAGTAGTTTTGTCTTCAGATTCTAAAAAGTAAGATTCTACAGCATGCCCTATGGTGTGACCATAATTTAATATTTTACGTAAGTTGGCTTCTAATCTATCTTCTAAAACCACTTCGTTTTTAATTTCAATAGAACGATGAATCATTCCTTCTATATCAACATTTTTAGTTGGGTCTGTAAATTGACTCCATAGAGATTTATCGTAAGTCAATCCGTATTTAATAATTTCTGCCATTCCAGAAGTCATTTCTTTTTCAGACAAAGTTTTTAAATACAAAGAATCTATAAGTACCATTTCAGGATCGGCAAACAAACCTATTTGGTTTTTTAATACTCCTAAATCTACTCCGGTTTTTCCTCCAACAGAAGCATCAACCATACTTAATAGAGTAGTAGGGATATTGATAAATTGAATTCCACGTTTATAGGTAGAAGCCACAAATCCTCCCATATCGGTAATTACCCCACCACCAATATTGATTAACAAACTTTTTCTATCTGCACCTAAATCGGTTAAAGCTTGCCAAATACTCATACAAGTACCTAAGTTTTTATTTACCTCTCCAGATTCAATTTCTATCACCTCAAAAGTAACATCAACCTCTAATTCTTGTTGTAAAATTGGCAAACAATGCTCATGAGTGTTCTCATCTACCAATATAAAAACAGTTTTAAAACCTTTTTTAGCAATAAATTCATTGATAGCATCGTAACCAGTTTCTTGAAAATGAACAGGATAACTTGTAGATTGTATAGTTTGCATGTTTATTGATGTTTGTACTGCAAAATAAAGCAAAATATTTTTTTATTAATAGAGATGTTGTAATAATAATTACAAAGAGTTTAAACACATGTTGTTAAAGTTTTTTAGCCTATTTAATCATGTAAATAATAAGGTTTATTAGAAAAGAAAGGTGGGTTTAAAATTATTTAGTGTAATTTTGCACCTTATTCATTTTGTATTGCTATGAACGTGGATAAACTATTGAAAAAGATTGTTGTTATTTTCAAATCTAATTTTCATTTATAATGATAAACATCTTTTTAAAACAAAAATTCTTCCTTTTTTTCTTATTAATTGGTTTTTCATATAATCTATTTTCTCAAACTCCCGGGGGTGTACCAGGTACTATATTGTGGCTTAAAGCTGATGCAGGAACCAATACCACAACTAATGGAGAAGGAATAACCTCTTGGACAGATCAAAGTGGTAATGGTTTTAATGCTACTGGTACTGGAGATGCAGTATACTCTACCGTAAACGCTATTAATGGTAACCCTGTAATTTATTTTACAGATGATGACCAACCTATTACAGGAACTACAGTAATTAGAGGAGAAGGACCTAATAGTAGTACAGATAAAAGTACGTCTTTTATAGTGCAAAGAAAATCTAGCACTTCAGATGATTGTTTTATAGAGTTTTACGAAGGATCTTCTAGACAGTTTTATATTGATAGAAGATATGATGCCAACGAACCATTTTTTACTTTACCTACAGGTATTCAGCAAATTATTTCTGTTTCAGATCCTGGAGGATCAGGTTCAGGAGCCGACTCTAATATTTACTTAAACTCCAATCATTTTTTCACTTCAGAAAACTTATTTTCTACCTCATGGGAAAACGGATCTTATGTAATTGGAGATGATAGCACAGGAGGAAATCAATTAAACGGAGAGATTGCTGAAATTATTTATTTTGATTATGAACTAACAGAGGCTAACAGAAAAAAAATAGAAAGTTATTTAGCTGTTAAATATGGAATTACCTTAGACAATACCGATGGTGGAACTGATGGTGATTATGTAACAAGTACAGGAGTAAATATTTGGGATGCCTCGGCAAATGCTACTTACCACCATGAGGTAATTGGTATTGGTAGAGATGATTCTAGTTTGTTAGATCAACAAAAATCTACTGAGTTTAACTCTGACCCAACCCTAACTATAGATAAAACCTCTAGTTTTTCTAATAACTTAGATTATTTAATAGTGGGGAATGACGAAGGTACTTTAGCTTTTAGTACTTCTGGTGTTCCTGCTAGCATAACAAACAAATCTCAAAGAACTTGGAAAACAGAAATCAGCGGGACTCCTGGAACTATTTCTATAAGTTTTACTCTAGGAACAAGCTTGACTAATTCTGGAAATCCATCAGAATACGCTTTATTGATTGATAGTGATACTGATTTTACAAGTGGTGCTACCATACACACTACCGGGGCAAGTATTAATGGGAATGTTTTAACTTTTACAAACGTAAATCTGTCTGATGGAAACTTTTTCACTTTGGCATACACTCCAATTGATGAATTCCCTGGGAATATTTCAAGTGGTTTAACTCACTGGTTTAAGGCAGACACAGGAATTACCACAGACGGAAATGGAATTACTACATGGGAAGATCAAGCAACAACTGATGGTAGTGATGATGCAACAAGAGATGGTGGTGTTAGTGCTGATTACCCAATAGTTCAATCTAATAAACACAACTATAACTCATCGGTTTATTTTGCCAATGGTAATAATGGTTATTTAGATTTTGATTTGTCAGACATTAAAGATTCTGATTATAATATTATAGGGATTATAGAACGAACTAATACCAATGATCACAACTATTTTATAGGAACTACTTCTACAACTACAAATCAAGGTTTAAGAATAGGGTATAGAAACAACAATTCAAATCCACGATATCTATTTCAACAACAAGGAACAAGTGTTTCTAATAGTTTTGACGACTACAATGCTTCTACAGAAAAAGCAACATTAATTAGGGGGACTTTAGATAATGGTGTAGAACAAACCATATCAGCTTTAATGAATGGTAACGAAGTTTCTAACACAGATGCTTCGGACACCGACTTTTTAACAGGTGCCGCTCCTGGAGTTTTAGGTAGAGGTAATAGATCTGATAGAGGTTTCCAAGGATATGTTTCAGAAGTAATTATATACAACTCAGCATTATCCACATTAGACTTAAGTAAAATAGAAAGTTATTTAGCCATTAAATATGCCTTAACTCTTGATAATAGTGGAGGAGGAACTGATGGAGATTATGTAGATAGTGCTTCTAATACTTTGTGGGATGCTTCAGAAAACGCAACTTATCACAATGAAATTATTGGAATAGGAAGAGATGATACCTCTACTTTAAATCAATTTAAATCTTCTGAACCTATTTCATCAACAAATCTTACAATAGAAAAAACAGGAAGTTTTAGTAACAACCAAGATTTTTTAATAATTGGTAATGATAATGGAACTATAGGGCTTACTACAACTGGAATTAGCCCTGTTTATAGCGAAAGAATAGAAAGAACATGGAAAGCAGCTGTGTCAGGATCTGTAGGTGGAGTTACCATCAGTATAACGTTACCTGCAACTAGTACTGGTAACACAGGTGACTATGCCCTTTTAATTGATTCAGATACCGATTTTTCTGATAGTAATATTCATACTACTGGTGTCTCTTTAGATGGTGATGTTGTTACTTTTACGAATGTAAATTTATCAGACGGTGATGTATTTACCTTAGGAATTGGTCTTTCTTTTGGACCTGCTAATGTAACCTCTGGATTAACACATTGGTTTAGGGCAGATGATGGAACATCAACTACTAGCGATGGTGTTGCCATTACTCAATGGGATAATTTAACAGGTTCAAACAATGCTACT
This sequence comes from Wenyingzhuangia fucanilytica, assembly GCF_001697185.1. Lineage (GTDB taxonomy): Bacteria > Bacteroidota > Bacteroidia > Flavobacteriales > Flavobacteriaceae > Wenyingzhuangia > Wenyingzhuangia fucanilytica. Next base: position 1,585,949 of record NZ_CP014224.1, read on the forward strand.
CAAGCAGGGGCTTCAGACTATCCAACATATAAAGAAAACCTACACAACTTTAATCCATCAGTATATATATCAAATGGAGATAATGGTTATTTTGATGTTAACTTAAACGGAATTAATGATAGTGATTATAACATTATTTCTATTGTAGAAAGAGAACTTACCGAAGATGAAAATTATATTTTAGGAACCACAGCTACTACATCAAATCAAGGATTACACTTTGGGTACCGAAATAACAGTTCTTTAACACTTGCTCAATACGGTAACGATATTGATGTTACTGTTAATAATTACAACGATCCTGCTGTTTCTAGAGCCTTAATAAGAGGGCAGTTAGATAGCAGTTCTGGTAAAATTATTCAAGAATTAAGAGATGGTTCATTTTCAGAAAACAGTCATGGAACTACTTCTTTTTTAACTGGTGATAATTCAGGAGTGTTAGGAAGAGGGTATGGAACAAATGGTTTTAAAGGATATGTTTCTGAATTAATTATATACAACAGTACTTTGTCTAATACTGATTTAGCAAAAATATTTTCATATTTAGCAATTAAATACGGAATGACATTGAGCGCTTCTGATGGTGTAACTAATGGAGATTATTTAGATAGTAATGGAAATGTTTTATGGGATGCTTCCGAAAACAGTACTTATCACCATGATGTTGCTGGTATAGGATATGATGTTGCCTCAAACTTAATTCAAAAGCAATCAAAATCAGCTAGTTCCGATGATATTTTATCGGTTTCTATTTACAGCTCAGTAACCGCAACAAACAATTTAAACTTAGGGGCCTTTGATGATAATTTAGATTATTTAATTTGGGGAAATAATGGTACTACATCAAGTATTTCTTTAGAAACCCATGTCAGTTCAGAAAATGCTTGTTTAAAGCAATTAGATAGAGATTGGAAAATTAGTAATAACGGAAACATTAGCAATGTTACTTTACAATTTGATTTATCTTCTTTTACTTCTAGAGATTTTAGTTTGATTATAGATTTAGATGGTGATGGTGATTATACCACAGGAACTATAGAAACTATATCAACAGGAACCATTACAGGAGACAATATTGTTTACACCAATGTAACGCTACCTAATGATTGTGTATTTACATTGGTAGATAATAGTTCTGATATTGTATATCAAGTAGGAGCTTGGGTTGGAGGAGCAGGTACAGGAGAAGAGTTTGATAATTCAGCTACTGATCTAGTAAAATCTGTTGAAATTAAAGAAGATGTAACCCTATCTGACGATGCAAACTGTAAATGTTTAAAAATAAGTAATGGTGCTAAAGTAACTGTTCAGGCTAATGATATTTTAACCGTTACTCACACTTTAAACAGTAATGGATTTATCTATTTATACGAAAATGCTCAATTGGTTCAAACCAATGCTACAGACACAAATTCTGGTATAGGAAAAGTATATCAAATATTAAATGAGGCAACAGATTCTGGGTATAGATTCAATTATCTAAGCTCACCTGTTCAAACCTCAGGAACTTATGATTTGGCTACACATTTAAAGTTTAATACCAATGCTTTAAATATAGAAGAAAATACTACGCCTACATTTATGGATAATGATTCTGATGGATTCGGAACAACTATCAGTAGTAAATGGTTTTATACTTTTCCAAATACTTTAAATTTTGTTAAGATAGACGAAAATACTGATATCAACGCAGGACTTGGGTTTACTATGAAAGGTACCAATCAAGCAAATAGATATAATTTTATGGGTACTCCTAATAACGGAGATATTACCCCAATAAGTATCACTACTAATAATTATGTTTTATTAGGAAATCCTTATCCTTCTGCTTTAGATATTGATGCTTTTAATACTGCCATGTTATCTGGAAATATTACCGATGGAGTAGTGTATTTATGGGATCAACCTACTGGAGATTCACACTATCAAACTCAATACGATGGAGGATATGCCACAAGAGCAAATGGAGTTAGTGCTCCTGCTGCTGGAGTAACTAATGCTACTACACCTACTAATGTTTTAAAGCCTATGCAAGGATTTTTAGTTGCTGGGGGAACAACAGGAGGAAATATTACTTTTACCAATAGTATGAGGTTAACCAACACGAGTACTTCTGGAGAAAAGTTTTACAGAACTTCTAAAGTTAAAAATGTGTTGAAACCTGTGGTAAGATTAGGTTTTGAGTTTACAGAAAATGATAAAACATTCCACAGGCAATTAGTAGCAGTAGCTAATGGAGGTAGTTTAGAGGTAGAGTTAGGAAAAGACGCATATATGTTTGATTATTTTGCTAATGATGCTTATTGGGTTTTACCAAATGATCCATACAGATTTGTCATCAACGACGTACCTGTGCCAGATGAATCACTTTCACTAGATTTAGGGGTTGTTGTAGATCAAACAAGAGAAATTACTTTTAAACTAGATGATGTAGAAGGTTTAAGTACTGAGCTTTATTTATTAGATAAAGAAGAAGAAACATTAACTAATATTAAAGAAGAAGTTTATAAAACTACTGTAACTTCTGGAGAATACACAAATAGATTTAGTTTGGTGTTTAAAGAAGATCAAAATTTAGATTCTGAACATCACAACCTATCTAAAAACACAGTGATTTACGTTGATGAGGCTAATAAAGAAATTAGTGTTGTTGCAGAAAATAAAAGTATTAACAGCGTGAGTGTTTACAGTATGTCTGGAGAATTATTGGCTACTGCTAACAATAAAACAAAAAGCAATAGTTTAGTGGTTTCTCTTAAAAATGCTAGTTCACAAATATATTTGGTAAAAGTTGTTACCAATAATGGAACGTTTAGTCAAAAAGTGTTTTTTAAATAAAAACAATCGTTCTTAGAAAATATAATTAAATCGTAAAGAGTTTTTCTTTTTACGATTTTTTTATGCCAGTAAAATAAACTTCAAAATTTGTAATGTAATAGATCTTTGGAGACTGATGTTCTATTATTAAAAATCGTTACTTTTATCGCATATTACAATACACCATGATTCGTAGAATTCTCATTTTTGTGACCATCCTTTTGGTTTTAGATATTTACCTTTTTTCAAGTTTCAAAAATTACTTTAGCAGCAATATCCTTAAAGTTGGTTTTAAATGGTTCTATGTTCTAAGTATGTTAATTAGCTATAGCTGTTTTGCAATGGTGATTTTAAAATTTGATGATAGACCAACTAGCGCTAGTATATTATTTAATCTTTGGTTTGGTTATACTTTTGCATTTATAGTATTAAAACTAGGAATGTTAGGTACTGCATTACTTGATGATATTATTAGAATTATAGAATATATAGGAAAAATAATATGGAGAGTTTTTTTGAGCTCTGATACTAAAGTAAATTTTGGAGAAAGAAGAAAGTTTATAGGTCAAGTAGGTCTTGGAATAGCTAGTATTCCTTTTTTAGGAATGTTGTACGGTATTACCAAAGGAAAGTATAACTACAAAATAAAAACAGTTGCCTTGAGTTTTAAAAACTTGCCTAAAGCTTTTGATGGTTTAAGAATAGTACATATTTCTGATGTACACTCTGGTAGTTTTGATGATTTTGATGAAGTGGCTCACGGTATCAATATGATTAAAGAACAACAAGCTGATTTAATTTTATTTACTGGAGATTTGGTCAATAACGAAGCCGAAGAAATTGTGCCTTACAAAGAATTGTTTGCAAGTATGAAAGCTCCTTTAGGAGTGTTTTCAACTTTAGGAAACCACGATTATGGAACGCACAAAAGATGGAAGAATAAAGAGGAAAAAAATCAAAATCTTAAAGATTTGTTCATCCATCAAAAAGAAATGGGCTTTGATTTATTAAATAACAGAACTCATACCATAGAAAAAGATGGTCAAACATTAGATATTGTTGGAGTAGAGAATTGGGGAAAACCACCATTCCCTCAAAAAGGAGATTTAGATAAAGCTTTAGAAGGAACTCATCCAGAAAACTTTAAAATTTTACTATCTCACGATCCAACCCATTGGGATGAAAAAGTAATTCCACATTCACAAAATATAGATTTAACTTTATCTGGACACACTCACGGAATGCAGTTTGGAGTAGAAATTCCAGGTTTTAAATGGAGTCCATCAAAATACATTTACAAACGTTGGGCAGGTTTGTATAAAAACAAAGAACAATACTTATATGTAAACAGAGGTTTTGGATTTTTAGGTTTTCCTGGTAGAGTTGGTATTTGGCCAGAAATTACCGTTATTACCTTAAATCAAAAAGCTTAAATGATATGAGTAATTTTCATCAATCTTTAAAACATTGGTACGATAAATCTAAATTAGCTTTAAAAGGTAGAAAGAGTAAAAAAAAGGAATTGTTAAAAAGATTATACCTTTTAGAATACTCTGAAGCCAATCCTGATTTTTCTATCAATTTGGTAAATGTTTGTGGAATTTATAACATTGCTGGCGGAAACCCTGATAGCAAGGATAGTTATTATACTGGTTTATTACATATTGATTTAATCAATAATCAAATAGAAGCCAGTTGGTTAATAGAAGGAGAACATCATCAAACAGGATATGGTTTTGTTTTTAACAACACTTTAGTCATCCATTTTAATTATTTAGCTGATGACGAACTTTTTAACGGAATAGTGGCTTATCACTTTATTACTCCCGAAATAGTAATAGGAAAATGGACAGAAGAAGTTGCTATAGAAAATGCTTTTGAAATGGGAAGAAAATTATCGCCAGATGAATTAGGAGAACCATATCCCGAAGATATTTTTAGTGCTAATTAAATGTTATAGAAGGTAAAGTATACATTAACAAGCTTTTGTAATATCATTAATAAACAATTTTTAATCATATTTTCTAACATCTTTTGATTACTTTTGCGCTTTAAATTTAAAGTGCAACCATGCAAGAAATAAGAAACATTGCTATTATAGCTCACGTTGACCACGGTAAGACTACTTTGGTAGATAAAATTATTGATCAAGCAAAAATATTAGACGATCGTAAAGAACGTACTGATTTATTATTAGACAACAATGATTTAGAGCGTGAAAGAGGGATTACTATTCTTTCTAAAAACGTATCTGTTCAATATAAAGGAACTAAGATCAACGTAATTGATACTCCTGGTCACGCCGATTTTGGTGGAGAAGTAGAGCGTGTATTAAAAATGGCTGATGGTGTTTTATTATTGGTTGATGCTTTTGAAGGACCTATGCCACAAACTCGTTTTGTATTAGGTAAAGCTATTCAATTAGGATTAACTCCTATTGTTGTAGTTAACAAAGTAGATAAAGAAAACTGTACTCCAGACATCGTTCACGAAAAAGTTTTTGATTTAATGTTTGCTTTAGAAGCTACAGAAGAACAATTAGACTTTACAACTATTTACGGTTCTGCAAAGAACAACTGGATGAGTACAGATTGGAAAGATCAAACTACTGATATCGTTCCTTTATTAGATGCTGTATTAGAATCTATTCCTGCAACTCCTTACAACGAAGGTAGCCCTCAAATGCAAATTACTTCGTTAGATTTCTCTGCCTTTACAGGAAGAATTGCTATCGGACGTGTTTTCCGTGGAGATTTACATGTAAATAAAGATTATATGTTGTGTAAAGCTGATGGTTCTACTAAAAAAGTTAGAATTAAAGAATTACACGTTTTTGAAGGAATGGGTAAAGCACAAGTTGAAACCGTAAGATGTGGAGATATCTGTGCAATTACTGGTATTGAAGGATTTGAAATTGGTGATACTATTGCTGATTTAGAAAATCCAGAAGCATTACCAAGAACAGAAATTGACCAACCAACAATGAGTATGTTGTTTACTATTAACAACTCTCCATTCTTTGGTAAAGAAGGTAAATTTGTTACTTCTCGTCACTTACGTGATCGTTTATTTAAAGAATTAGAAAAAAACTTAGCGTTAAAAGTTGAAACTACAGATTCTGAAGACAAGTTTAATGTTTTTGGACGTGGAGTATTACACTTATCTGTTTTAATTGAAACAATGAGACGTGAAGGATATGAATTACAAGTAGGTCGTCCTCAAGTAATTTTCAAGGAAATTGATGGTAAAAAATGTGAGCCATACGAAACATTATCTATCGATGTTCCTGAAGAAGTTTCTTCTAGAGCTGTAAACTTAGTTTCTTTACGTAAAGGAGATTTAATGGTTATGGAGCCTAAAGGAGATTTACAACATCTTGAATTCACAATTCCATCTCGTGGATTGATTGGTTTAAGAAATAAAATTTTAACTGCTACTCAAGGGCAAGCAATTATCAACCACAGATTTAGTGAATACGGACCTTTTAAAGGTGAATTTACCGAAGAAGAAAAAGGAGCTATTGTTTCTGCTGCTGCTGGTAAAGCAACTGCATATGCTTTAGACCGTTTACAAGATAGAGGTAAATTCTTTATTGATATAAATGAAGAAATTTATATTGGTCAAGTAATTGGTGAAAACAGTAAAGCTGATGATATGGCTGTAAACCTTATTAAAGGAAAGCAGTTAACAAACATGCGTAAATCTGGTACTGATGAAGCTATGAAAATTGCTCCTAAAGTAAACTTCTCTTTAGAAGAATGTATGGAATACATTAGAGCTGATGAGTATTTAGAGGTTACTCCTGAAAGCTTACGTATGCGTAAAATTAATTTTAAAGGTTAATTAGAAACTTTTAAACAATATATAAAACTCCTTCAATAAATTTTGAAGGAGTTTTTTTTTCATATTACATCACTAATTTTCTTAACTTTAGTAATATGAGGAAGATTACTTTTGTTTTATTACTGTTTTTAGAAACTATGACCGCTCAAAATTATAATATAGAGAGGAAGGTTAGTTTGTCTAATAAAATATCAGAAACCTCAGGTATTATTTATATCAATAATGAAATTGTCACTTTTAATGATTCTGGAGGGAAGCCAGAATTGTATACAATAAACCCTTATAACGGAAAAACAAACAGAACTATTTGGATTAAGAATGCTAAAAATATTGATTGGGAATCTATCACTCAAGACAAAGAGCATATCTATGTTGGAGATACTGGTAATAACGATGGAAATAGAACCGACTTGGTGATTTATAAAATATCTAAAAGAGATTTTTATAGAAAAAACACTGTTAATGCCGAGAGGATTTTATACTCATATGAAGACCAGTTTATTTTTGAAAAACAAAGACATTCAACCAATTTTGATTGTGAGGCCATCACTATTTATCACAATCAATTGCTATTGTTTACCAAGAATTGGGGAGACTATCACACAAAAGTATATAAGATTCCCACAAGACCAGGAAGATATGAAGCTATTAAAATTCATTCGTTAGACATAGGATGCATGTTAACCTCTATAGCTTATAATCCAGAAAACAATCAATTTGTTGGAACAGCTTATGATAGAGAGTATCAATCATATATTATTAGAGTTAAAAACTTTTATTTAAGGGAGGAGAAAATTATTAAAACAAATTTGACTCCAGCTTTAAATTATGCAAATCAATTTGAAGCTATTGCTTGGAAAAACAAGAATCAGATATATATTACACGAGAATATTTAAAGCAAAAAGTGAATAAGAAAAGATATAAAAACAAACAAAAGATGTTTTTAATTACTTTAATGGATTAATGTATTTTTGCATAATAAACCTTTTTAACGTGTCTAAATTTTCTAAACTCATTCAAAAACAAAAAGATCAATCTTTACCTAAAAAGCATCGTTTTAATTTAGAAGCTAAAACCAATGCAAATAGGGAAGGAGTATTATGTCCATGTGGATCTAAACAATCTTTTAAAGTTTGTTGTGAGCCTATTCATAAAAACATTTCATTAGCAAAAACACCTTTAGCATTGATGAAATCTAGATATACAGCTTATGTTATGGGGAATATTGATTATTTAATGCAAAGTCATCATTCCTCTACAAGGCCTATAGCAGAAAAGGACGAAATATTAGCATGGACAAATAGCGTGAATTGGTTAAGATTAGAGATTATAGAAGCTAAGGAAGCCCAAGAAGAAGAAGAAGAAGGTTTTGTTACTTTTAAAGCTTATTTTCTTGAAAGTGGAATAGGGAACTCTATTTTTGAAAAATCTCGTTTTATAAAAGAAAACAATCATTGGACCTATGTAGATGGTATCCACTCATAAAATATAATTATGGCAAAGGCAGGAAGTGATAAAAACACTAAAAACAAATCCAAGCACAGCAAACTAATGGATAGAAAAAAGAATAAGTTAAGAGAAAAAGAAGAAGCTCATAAAGAGAGACTGAAAGCGCTTAATGAAAAAATACAGCAATCCAAAAATCAATAATTTACTAAAAAATATAAAACCAGAAACCGAGTGTGCAATAAACTCGACTTCTGGCTATACTTCAACCTATATAATTTGATATTTAAATATAGGAATTTTTTAACTTAAAAACAAGGTTTTACAAAGGGTATCCATTTTTAGCAATCGCTATTTTAGCAATTGTTTTCTTTAAAGCAACAATATTAGGATAGTTTGCATATTTAGTAAAACGTTTTAATCCCATTAATAACATACGTTGTTCGTCATTTTCGGTAAAAGAAATAATAGCTTCTTTTCCTTTTCTATTGATGACTTCTACTGAGTTAAATAGATTTAATTTGGTCATAGCAATTTGTAACTCAGCCTCACTTTCAGATGTTTTCCCAACTAGCTTTTCTGTTTTTAACAACACAGATTCAGCCATGTAAATTTCAATAAGAATTTCAGCAGCACACAAAACAATTTCTTGTTGTTTTTCTAATTCCATTCCAAATTTTTCTACAGCTTTCCCAGCGATCATCAAAAATACTTTTTTCAATTTTGCTAAGATTTCTTTTTCTTCGGAGAACAATACGCTATAGTCTGGAGTGTCAAAAGATGGAATCGCCATTAAATCATTGGCTACATTCATAGCAGGAGTCATCAAATCAATTTCTCCTTTTAATGCTTTTTTAACCAACATTCCAACTGTTAAAAGTCGATTGATCTCATTTGTACCTTCATAAATTCTAGAAATTCTAGCATCTCTCCAAGCTCCTTCCATAGGGGTGTCTTCGGAGAACCCCATACCTCCATAAATTTGTAATCCTTCGTCAGCGTTAAATTGTCCAACCTCTGATCCATATACTTTTAAAATAGCGCATTCTAAAGCAAAATCTTCAACACCTTTAAGCTCTGCATCAGTATGAGACATTCCATCAGCAATTAACAAATCTATTTTCTTTTGAATATCTCCTGCAGCTCTATAGACAGCACTTTCGGTAACAAAAGTTTTGGTACACATTAATGCTATTTTTTCTTGAACAGCTCCAAAACTTGAAATATTAGTTCCGAATTGTTTACGCTCATTAGCGTAGTTTACAGCATTATTAATAATTCTCCTACTTGCATCTAAACAAGCAGCAGCCAATTTAATTCTACCAATATTTAAAATATTTAAGGCTATTTTAAATCCGTTTTGTCTTTCGGATAACATATTTTCTGCAGGCACAACAGTTTCGTTGTAAAAAACCTGTCTTGTAGATGAAGCTCTAATTCCTAATTTCTTTTCCTCTTCACCCATAGTAATCCCATTAGGATTGTCTTTATCGTACTCAACTATAAAGGCTGTTAGATTCTTATCGTCTTCAATTCTAGCAAATACAATCATTAGATTACAAAAACCAGCATTAGAAATCCACATTTTTTGCCCAGTGATCTTATAATGAGTTCCATCAGCAGATAAAACAGCTTTGGTTTTTCCTGAGTTAGCATCAGAACCTGCACCAGGCTCAGTTAAACAATAGGAACCAAACCATTCTCCTGTAGTTAATTTAGGAACGTATTTTTGTTTTTGTGCTTCTGTACCATATAACACAATAGGCATGGTACCAATCCCTGTATGTGCTCCAAACGCAGTAGCAAAAGATCCTGTAGCACCAGAAATATAATCACAAACTAAAATAGTTGACATAAAAGGCATTCCCATTCCTCCATAAGCATCTGGTACTGCTATGCTTAAGAATCCCATTTCCCCAGCTTTCACCATTAATTCTTCTGTAAAAGCATAATCTTTCTTTTCAAACCTTTCTTTATGTGGCCATACCTCACGATCTATAAATTCTTTAACAGAATCTCGCATCATGATTTGTTCTTCATCAAAATCTTCAACGATAAACACATCGTTACAGTCGGTTTCTTTAACTACAAACTCTCCTCCTTTAATTAGCTTACTCATTTTTTTATTTTTTTATGTTTTTGAAAAACAGGTTAGTGACTTATTTTAGAAATTCGTAAACCCCTGCAGCTCCTTGTCCAGTTCCTACACACATGGTTACAATTCCATATTTGTTTTTTCTTCTTCGCATTTCATTAATTAATTGTACTGATAACTTAGCACCAGTACAACCCAAAGGATGACCTAAAGCAATAGCCCCTCCATTAACGTTTACAATGTCTGGATTTAAACCTAACTCGTTAATAACAGCTAAGGATTGTGAGGCAAAAGCTTCATTCAATTCTATTAAATCAATGTCATTTTTAGTCAATCCAGCCTTTTCTAATGCTTTTGAGATAGCCTTAACAGGACCTATTCCCATAATTCTTGGCTCAACACCTACCGCGGCAAAAGAAACCAACCTAGCTACTGGCTCAAGGTTTAGTTCTTTAACCATTTCTTCACTCATTACAATTACAAAAGCTGCACCATCACTCATTTGAGAAGAATTTCCTGCAGTAACAGAACCGTTATTAGCAAATACGGGTTTTAATCTACTTAAAGCGCTTAACGAAGTATCTTTTCTAGGTCCTTCATCTTTATTTACGATATAGTTTTTATTTTGTTTTTTGCCTTGAGCATCCACAAAAATTTCCTCAATATTAATAGGTACAATATCATCTTCAAACAAATTGTCTGCCTGTGCTTTTAAAGCCTTTTGATGTGATTGGTAAGCAAACTCATCTTGTTGCTCTCTAGATACTTTAAACTCGTTTGCAACAGCTTCTGCAGTTAAGCCCATTCCCCAATAATATTCTTCATGACCAGCATTAGTTTCTTTATAATTTGGAGAGGGTTTGTATCCACCCATAGGGATGTAAGACATACTTTCTACGCCTCCGGCAATAATACAATCAGCCATTCCGGATTGTATCTTAGCAGCGGCAATAGCAATAGTTTCTATTCCAGAGGCACAATATCTATTAACAGTCATACCGGCAACATCATCAATTTTTAATCCCATTAAAGAAATCAAGCGCCCCATATTTAAACCTTGTTCAGCTTCTGGCATTGCATTTCCTACAATTACATCATCAACTCTGGTTTTATCTAATTCTGGTGTTTTTTCTAACAAATACTGAATAGTTTCCGCAGCTAATTCATCAGGTCTTTTAAACCTAAACAATCCCTTTGGAGCTTTTCCTACGGCTGTTCTGTATCCTTTTATTATATATGCTGTTTTCATTTTTTCTGTTTTTAGGTTTATCTGTTGAAATGTTTATTTGTATAGTCGATTTAACGAATAAACAGTTAAACAAATGACAAATTAATTACGTAACGGTTTTCCTGTTTTTAGCATGTGTTGAATTCTTTCTAAAGTTTTTCTTTCTCCTAATAGAGATAAAAAAGCCTCACGTTCTAAATTCAACAAATACTGTTCTGAAACAAAAGTTGGTTCGGACAAATCACCACCAGCCATTACATACCCAAGTTTATTCGCTATCAATCTATCGTGTTCAGAAGCGTATTTACCTGCAACTAAACTATCGGCTCCCACTTGGAACATTCCTAAAACTTGTTGTCCTAAAACTTTTACTTTTTGTGGAGTAGGAGTTAGGTATCCATCATCTAACATTTGTAATGCATGTTTTTTTGCAGTAGCAATTTGTTGATGTTCATTAACAACAACCAAATCTTTATGCTGAACATAATATCCTAAATCATAAGCTTCGTGAGCAGAAGTAGCAACTTTTGCCATGGCAATATTGATAAATGCATCACGCATTCTGTTTAGTTTTACATCATCTTTTAAAACCATGTCAGACACTCTTTTTGTCATTTCCTTTGTTCCACCACCACCAGGAATAACCCCAACACCAAACTCAACCAAACCAGTATAAGTTTCTGCCGCAGCAATTACTTTATCAGCGTGTAAACTAAGTTCACAACCTCCACCTAAAGTCAATCCTCTTGGGGTAATTAGGGTAGGGCAAGAAGAATATCTCATTCTCATCACTGTGTTTTGGAAATATTGAACAGCGAAGTTTAATTCATCATACTCTTGTTCTATTGCCAATAAAAACACCATAGCTAAATTGGCTCCTACAGAAAAATTTGTTGCTTGATTACCAAGAATAACAGCATCATATTCTGTTTCTGCCAAATCAATCCCTTTGTTGATGGCTTGTAAAACACCACTACCCAAAGTGTTCATTTTAGATTGGAATTCTACATTTAAAACTCCATCTCCTAAATGTTGTATGGAAGCTTCGGAATTTGACCATATGGTTTGAGCTTCTCTAATATTATCTAGAATAATAAAACTGTCTTGACCAGGTATTTTTACTTGTTCTTTTGAAGTTATATCATATACATATTTTTTTCCTTCCTTAACAGTATAGAAACTAGTGCTCTGTACATCTTTTAGGTTTTGAGTCCAATCAGCGGCTTTATAACCTTCTGCTTCAATTAAATTTAAACCATTCTCAAAACCAATAGCGTCCCATATTTCAAAAGGTCCGTGTTGCCAACCAAAACCAGCTTTCATAGCATCATCTATTCTGTAGATTTCATCAGATATTTCTGGAATTCTATTAGAAACATAAGCAAATAAAGCTGCAAAAGTTTTTCTATAAAAAGCCCCTGCTTGGTCTTTTCCTTTGATTAAAACTTTAAACCTATATTTTACATGATCTATTGTTTTTGTAGCAGATAAGCTATTAAAATTTGCTTTTTTAACAGGATGATATTCAAGTGTATTAAGGTCTAAAGCGTGAATGGCACTTTTTCCGTTTTCATCAACTACTTTTTTATAAAAACCTTGTTTGGTTTTGCTACCAAGCCATTTATTGTCTAACATGGTTTGAATAAAATCTGGAATTTTAAATAACTCAACAGACTCATCAATTTTACAATTTTCATACAAACCATTAGCAACATGAATCAAAGTATCTAAACCAACTACGTCTACTGTTCTAAAAGTTGCCGATTTTGGCCTACCAATAATAGGGCCTGTTAGCTTGTCAACTTCTTCTACTGTTAAACCTAGTTCTTTAACAATATGTAACATACTCATAATTCCAAAAATCCCAATTCTATTCCCAATAAAGGCAGGAGTATCTTTAGCAAGTACTGTTGTTTTTCCTAAATATTTAGCACCAAAACTCATTAAAAAGTCAACTACTTCTTTTTTACAGTCTGGCCCAGGAACTACCTCGAATAATTTTAAATATCTAGCTGGATTAAAAAAGTGGGTTACAGCAAAATGCTCTCTAAAATCTTGAGAACGTCCTTTGTTCATAAACTGGATAGGAATACCAGAAGTGTTACTAGTTACAAAAGTTCCTAGTTTTCTGTGTTTCTCTATTTGCTCAAAAACCTTTTGTTTGATGTCTAATCTTTCAACTACCACTTCAATAATCCAATCTACTTCACTAATTTTTTGAAGATCAGTATCTAAATTTCCTGTTTCTATTCTATCAGCAAATTTTTTATTGTACAAAGGTGCAGGATTAGATTTTATAGCCGATTGCAAATTGGTATTTACAATTCTGTCTTTTACTAATGGATGATCTAAACTTAAACCTTTTGATTTTTCTGAATCTGTTAATTCTTTTGGGGCAATATCTAATAATAAAACTTGAACACCAATATTTGCAAAATGACAAGCAATACCAGAGCCCATAATTCCAGACCCAATAACCGCTATTTTTTTTATATGTTTTTTCATCTTAAAAGATTAATTTTTGTTCGATCAATTCTTGTATGGTTTCTGTTACATTTAAAAAAGTTTCAATTTGTTTTTGGGTTAAATTATCAGCAACAGTTTGATTAAATTTTAAAACAATTTCTTTAGAAACCTCTCTTTGTTGTTTACCTTTATTAGTTAGCTTTATTAAAACACTTCTTCCATCTGACGGATTTTTTTCCCGATAAATCAATCCTAATTCCTCCATTTTATTAAGAGTTCTAGACAAACTTGTAGCTTCAATCCCCATGCGAGGTCCTAACATAGTAGAAGGGGTTCCGTTTTTATAATGAATGTTAATTAAAACAAAGCCAATAGTCATTGAGCTATCTTTTTTAACAGCCTCTTCATTATACATTTTGTTTATAGATTGCCATGTGTATCTATATAAATAATCGAAACTTATAGAATTTCCCGCTTTCATGTTTTTTCTTTTAAATATAAGAAAAAATAATTATGCTTGCACAACATATCTTATGTTTTCATAAAAAACACTCAATAAATAATCAATACCATAAATATCTCCTGCTTTTATTGAGATGTTGATACCTAGAATTTATTTAGGAATTCATGTCAAAACTCCCAAACATATAATATCTTTAACCCTTCTAAAAAAGAGAAAAGCATTTATGCAAACACCTATAATTAGTATTCAAAAGTTACACAAAACTTATGGTACCAAAATAGCTTTGAATCACATTTCTATTGAAATTTCTAAAGGAAGCGTCTATGGATTAATTGGTCAAAACGGAGCAGGTAAAACGTCATTAATTAGAATATTAAATCAAATTATTGATGCCAATAGCGGAACAATTATTTTTAAAGGAGAAAAACTAACCCCTGAGGCAGTTAAACATATTGGATATTTGCCCGAAGAGCGTGGACTATACAAAAACATGACCATAGAGGAACAGGCTTTGTATTTTGGGCAACTAAAAGGAATGACCAAAGCAAATGCTTTAGAACAACTAAATTATTGGTTAAATAGATTTGATATTGCTGATTGGAAAAAAAAGAAAATTCAGGGCTTATCTAAAGGTATGGCTCAAAAAGTTCAATTTATCATTACAGTATTACACCAACCAGATTTGTTGATTTTAGATGAACCTTTTAGTGGTTTTGACCCTATTAACGCTAATTTAATTGCACATGAAATTAAAAATTTAGCTAAAAATGGAACTACAGTTATTTTTTCATCGCATAGAATGGAATCTGTTGCAGAAATGTGTGATGCTTTGTGTTTAATACATCATGGAAATATTTTGTTAGAAGGGAGTATTTCTAGCATCCAAAAAAAATATATCCAAGAATTTTTTGAAGTGACTGTTAAAGATTATCAAGAAAATGAATTAACCTCATTTTTAAACAATACTGATTACCAAACTAGTATCGTCAATAAAGAAAATGATGAAGTTAGTTTTCAGGTGATTAAAAATCAAAAAGAAACAGCTAATTTACTACAGGATTTATTAAAAGTAGGAACAGTAATTACATACAAACAACACATTCCTAGTTTACAAGACATCTTTATTAAAACCATAGAAAATGCATAAGTTACTTTTAATTATCCAACGTGAGTTTATTACCAAAGTTCGCAGCAAAGCATATTTGGTTTTGATTTTTTTAAGCCCATTGTTAATGATTGGAATGTTTGCTGCAATTTTTTACTTTGCTGGTAAAGAAAGTAAAGACAACTTTAAAAAAGTATCACTTTTGGCTATTACCACTCCAGAAATTGCCATAGACATCCAAAAAGATAATCCTAATATTACATTGGAATTTGGAACCGCCATGTCTTTTGATGAGGCTAAAACCATGGTAAATGATAAAGATTTTGATGGCTTGGTTTATGCAAATCCTTTATCTAATATTATGGAAATTTATGGTGATGATAAAATTCCATTACACTCTTTAGAAACCATTTTAGAAAAACATTGGGTGATTCAACAGTTAAAAAACCACGAGGTTTCTAGTGAGATTATCAATAAAACTACCAAAGAAATTCCAATTCATTACAGCAAAAAAGACGATTCCGAAGCAACAATTAAAAAATGGGTAAAAGGGGCTGTTGCTGTAGGAAGTGGTTATTTGGTAATGATGTTTGTTATTATTTATGGAAACTCTGTAATGCGTAGCATTATTGAAGAAAAAAACAGTAGAGTAGTAGAAATTATGGTTTGTTCTGTAAAACCTTTCCAATTAATGTTAGGAAAAATT
This sequence comes from Wenyingzhuangia fucanilytica, assembly GCF_001697185.1. GTDB lineage: Bacteria > Bacteroidota > Bacteroidia > Flavobacteriales > Flavobacteriaceae > Wenyingzhuangia > Wenyingzhuangia fucanilytica. The sequence continues at coordinate 1,602,119 of NZ_CP014224.1, forward strand.
ATAGGAAACGCCTTGGCTGGTATTTTACAGTTTTTAATTTGGGGAATCTTACTTTTAGGAGGACTCCTTTTACTAGAAATTTACTTTCCGTCCATTGGTGGTAATTCAGACAAAATAGATCAGATATTTAGTATCATTTGGGAAATTAACTATACACAAATCTTTATAGGCCTTGTAGTATTCTTTTTAAGTGGGTATTTACTTTATAGTGCCTTTTATGCCGCTGTTGGGGCAGCTGTTAGTAGCGAAACTGATACGCAACAATTTGTACATCCTATATTATTACCTTTAATGTTTGCGGTTTATATTGGAATTGTAACCGTGGTAAATGGTAACCCAAACGGGAGCACAGCTACCTTGTTTTCATTAATACCATTTACCTCGCCAATAGTAATGTTAATGCGTATTCCTTTTGGTGTTCCTGCTTGGCAAATAATTTTGTCCTTGGCATTATTATTGGTTAGCTTTATCACAACAGTTTATATTGCCAGTAAAATTTACCGAATAGGAATTTTAACTTATGGAAATAAACCAAGCATGAAACAATTGATAAAATGGATGTTTCAAAAATAACCTTTGATTTTAAATAATAATGAGTAAAATACTACTGATAGAAGACGAAGCAGCCATTAGACGTGTTTTAAAACGTATTATTGCTGATGAAAACAATACCTACAATGTAGAAGAAGCAGAAGATGGTGTAATAGGTCTAGAAATTATTAAAGAAAATGATTTTGATTTAATTCTTTGTGATATTAAAATGCCTAAAATGGATGGTGTTGAAGTTCTACAAAAAATTAAAGAAATGAAACCAGAAATTCCTGTGATTATGATTTCTGGACATGGAGATTTAGATACCGCTGTACAAACCATGAGAATGGGTGCTTATGATTATATTTCTAAACCACCAGATTTAAACAGACTTTTAAATACGGTTCGTAATGCTTTAGACCAAAAACAATTAATTGTTGAAAACAAACAATTAAAGAAAAAGGTTAGCAAAAAATACGAAATGATTGGAGATAGTAAACCTATTCAACATATTAAAAATATGATTGATAAGGTAGCTACTACCGATGCTCGTGTTTTAATTACTGGACCAAATGGAACAGGAAAAGAATTGGTTGCTCATAGGTTACACAATCTAAGCGAACGTTCTAAAGCACCAATGATAGAAGTAAACTGTGCGGCTATTCCATCAGAATTAATAGAGAGTGAATTGTTTGGACACGTAAAAGGATCTTTTACAGGGGCTAATAAAGACAGAGCAGGAAAGTTTGAAGCTGCCAATGCAGGAACTATTTTCTTAGATGAAATTGGAGATATGAGTCTTTCGGCTCAAGCAAAAGTATTAAGAGCTTTACAGGAAAGTAAAATTAGCAGAGTAGGATCTGATAAAGACATTAAAGTTGATGTAAGGGTTTTAGCGGCTACCAATAAAGATTTACGTAAAGAAATTGCTGAAGGAAGGTTTAGAGAAGATTTATACCACCGTTTGGCAGTTATTTTAATTCAAGTTCCTTCATTAAACGATCGTAGAGAAGATATTCCAGTACTTATCAATCACTTTGCTGCAATTATAGCAAAAGAGCAAGGAATGGCACTTAAAAACTTTTCTGAAGAAGCTATTGTAAAACTTCAAGATTATAATTGGACAGGAAATATTCGTGAACTAAGAAATGTTGTAGAACGTTTGTTAATTTTAGGAGAAAAAGAAATTAGTGCTACAGACGTTGATTTGTTTGCTAGTAAATAATAATCAAGTTTAAAAAAAGGGCATTAAGCCTAATGATATGATTGAGCAAATAAAAAATATTGAAATAGGAGTAGGGGTTGGAGCTGTAAAGTTTGGAATGTTAAAAACTGATGTTTTAAGCATTTTAGGAATGCCTACAGATAAAGAAGTTGAAAAAGATTTTGAAACCGGTGATGCTGTAGAAACTTGGGACTACGACAATTGTGGAATCGCTTTTTCTTTTGATGAAGAAGAAGATTGGAGACTAGAAACTATTACCATCAACTCGAGTTATTTTGAACTGAACGGTGTTGGATTGGTAGGTAAAGACATTCAAGAAGTACAAGACTTTATAGAAAAACACGAATTAGGTGAAATGGAATTTGAAGATTATTCTACTCCAGAAAATCCAAATCATGAATTAATTGATGTTGATGAAGCCAACATGTTCTTTTGGTTTACAGATAACATTCTACAAGAAATTCAATTTGGTGTTCAGTGGGATGATGATGACAATGCTTTGTGGCCAGAAGCATAAATCTTAATTGATGATTATAGGTCATCGAGCGTAGTCGAGATGTAGAAAGCTCCATTTAAAAAAAATCTACTCTAATATAGAATAAGAAATAAAGCTGATATTAATTAGCATAGTACATAAAAACTCCCCTTGAAAAATTCAAAGGGAGTTTTTTTATAATGGTTATTTTGATTAATCTATCTTTAAAAAAGACAATATTTCTTTTCCATTTTTATCCTTTAAAATTAAATGCAAACCATCTAATTCATAAGATTTAACCTTGTTTAAAGTTTTGATAAATTCTTTTTCAACGCCCTCTTTTAAGCATGTCTTTTTAGTCAACGCTATTTGACTAAAATCTAGTTTATTACTAGTAATATTATTAATGGGAGCAGAAAAATTATTACATCCATCATTTCCCATAATTCTTTTAGTAGATAGATTAATTTCTAGTCTTGGTACAGAAACCATTCTGTTTATAGGATTTCCATTAATGCGTGTAGCCATCCAAATATCATGTAATCTTTGGTTCGCCACTGCTGATTGATCTTTTATAAAAGACAATACAATCTCTCCTTGATTATTGTAAAAAATAAGCTGAGAACCTTTGATATCATAAGTGTTAACATCATTTAAAGTTTTTAAATACTCATATTCTATGTTTTTTTGAAAACAAGCTTTTTGAGTACTGATGATGTTCCCTAAATTAAAAGTATTAGAGGTTATTTGTTTAATATTTCCAGAGTATTGATTACACCCTCCGTTACCAGAAATACTCATTGTTGTTAGGTTGATTTTTAAAGTAGGAGTTTTAACCATTCTATTGATAGGATGATTGTTGATACTTCCTAAAATCCAATCTCCCTCTGCCAATACACGAATATCTTTTTGTTTTTCTAATTCCTTAACTAAAGTATATTTAATGCTTGATGCATCTGCAGGTACATTTTTAGCGTCTAACTTTTCTTGTTTAACCTCAATCTTTTTTAAATACCCTTTTTCAAAATTAAATCCTTCAATTGGAGTATAGAAGTTTTCCCAAGTAGGATTGACTAATTGTTCACCTTTATGCACTAATAAACAATTTGTTTTTCCAGCTCCAGAACTACATTCAGATTGATATCCACTAACCCAAAATACAGATTTATTAGATGAACAAGCTGTTAGTATACTTAAAGAAATTAATACTATGATGTTTTTTAAATTCATAATCTACAAATTTTATTTATTGAATTATTTAATACCACCTCCAAGCGCTCTGTATAAATCTACAACGGTTAACAATTGCTGTAATTTACTATCAACCAAGTTTAACTTAGCACTTAAAGCACTTTGTCTGGCAGTTAATAAATCTAAATAGGTTGCAAACCCATTGTTTAACAATTCTTCTGAGTTTTTCTCAGCATTGGTTAACGCTTCTGCTTCTTTGGTTCTAAAAACATATTTTTTAGTTTCTGTGTTATAAGCAAATAAAGCATTAGAAACTTCATTACCTGCAACTAATAATGTTTTTCTGTAGTTCAATAAAGCCTGAGCTTCGTTGTTTTTAGCAACTTCTACCTGGGTTTTTAATTTTCGTTGATTAAATAAAGGTTGTGTAATTCCGCCTATAATATTAGCAAATATAGAGTTGGTGCTAATCCAATTATCTAATTCTAAACTTTCAAAACCACCCGAAGCAGTTAAAGTAAACGATGGGTATAAATTTGTTTTAGCCACATTTTTCAACTCATATGATTGCATTAAATTATATTGAGCCAATTTGATATCTGGTCTATTATTTAACAACAGAGCAGGAACCCCAACTTGTAAATCCTTATCTATAACTTGATCTTTTAATTTTGTTCTTTCTATTTTTTGAGGCATCGTTCCTAGTAAAATACTCAAACTATTTTCTAATTTAAAAATAGAAGTCTCTATATCTAATTTTAAAGCCTCAGCACTGTTGTACAAAGCAATGTTTTGGTCTACTGCTACTTGACTTACTTGCCCTGATTCCATTAAGGCCTTAATGGTTTCTACTCCTTTTTTTCTAACTTTTATGGTTTCATTAGTAATTTCTAACTGAGCATCTAAAGCTAATATTTGGTAATAAGTACTTACAATTTTACTAATCAATTCTGTTCTTACAGCTTGTTGTGCAGACTCTGATTGTAAATAATTAGCCAAACTAGCTTTTTTACTACTTTTAATTTTTCCCCAAATATCAGCTTCCCAAGAAAAATTTCCAGTTAACTGATAAGTTTGAATTGATGACGAAGAAAAACTACCGAATCTACTGTTTTTAGAAATTTCAGAATGTGTACCACTAGTGCTTAAATTAAAGGTAGGTAAATATCCCGCTTTCCCTTGTTTTAAATAAGACGCTGCAGTGCTCATTTGACTAATAGCTATTTGCAAATCAAAATTATTTTTTAATCCTTGATCTACATATTCTTGCAAATAAGTATCTGTAAACATATCTCTCCAAGAAACATTTCCTAAAGAAAGACTATCTTCTTGTGTTTCTAATTGCTCATCAATTCTAAATAAATCTTTTGAGGTTTCTTTTACTGTTGGCTGTTCATAATCTTTAACAGCCAAACAAGAGGTTAGGAGTATGGTAGCCCCTAACACTATTGCTAAATTATATATATTATTTTTTTTCATGCTTAATCAATTTCTGCGTTTAATTCTTGTGCTGTTTTAGATACTTTTTCTTGTAACCATTGAAATAAAATGAATAGTATAGGAATCACAAAAACTCCTAAAACAGTACCAATTAGCAAACCTCCAACAGCACCTGTACCAATAGATTTATTACCTTCTGATCCTACACCATTTGATAGTACCAAAGGCATCAACCCTAAAATAAAAGCAAAGGAGGTCATTAAAATTGGACGTAAACGTGTTTTTGCTCCACTAATAGCTGCGTTTACAATACTTTCTCCATTTTTTCTTTTTTGTAAGGCAACTTCTACAATTAGAATAGCATTTTTAGCTAATAAACCAATTAGCATAATTAAGGAAATTTGAAAGTAAATATTGTTTTCTAATCCTGATAACTTTGTACTTATATATGCTCCAAATACTCCAAATGGCAACGATAATATTACTGCTAAAGGCAAAAGATAACTTTCGTATTGTGCACTTAATAAAAAGTATACAAACAAAATACTTAGTATAAAAATAAAAGTAGTTTGGTTACCTGCACTTACTTCTTCTCGTGTTAAACCAGAGTACGCAATGGTATAATTGTTAGGTAATTTTGCCAATTCTTCTTCAATTACTTTAATAGCATCACCTGTACTATATCCTTCGTTAGTTGCTCCAGAAATACTTGTTGAGTTTAATAAGTTAAAACGTGTTACGGCTTGTGGACCATAGACTCTTTCTAGTTTTACAAACTCTGTAATAGGAGCCATTTCACCTTTGTCTGTTCTCACAAACATATTGTTTAAAGCATTTGTATCCGCTCTATCTTCTGGTAAAGCTTGGATGTATACTCTAAACTGTTTACCAAATCTAGAAAAATCCGATGCGTAAATTCCTCCAATATATCCTTGTAAAGTTGAAAAAATACTCGACACAGAAACTCCTTTTTCTTTGGCTAAAGGCACATTTACTTTCATTTCATACTGCGGATAATTTGTATTAAAAGCAGATTGAGCATATTTAATTTCTGGGTGACTCATTAGGGCTGTAGCAAATTCTTGGTTTGCTTTGTCTAAATCTTTAAACTCACCACCAAATTTATCTAACAAGTTTACTTCAAAACCAGCTGAGTTACCAAAACCACGAATACTAGGAGGGGAGAAGAAAATAATTTTTGCTTCAGGAATACTAGCTGCTATACCAAATAGTTTACCTGTAATGGCTGTTGCAGATAAAGAAGGATCTTCACGCTCACTCCAGTCTTTTAATTTAATAATCCCCATTCCATAGTTAGAACCAGAACCATTAATTAAACTTCTTCCTTTTATAAAATTAACTCCTACAACACCCTCTAAATTTTCAATTTTAGAATATATTTTTTTAGTTACAGCATCTGTTCTGTCTAATGATGCTCCAGCAGGTAATTCAACATTTGCAAAAATAATCCCTCTATCTTCGTTAGGAACAAAACCAGTAGGAGTTGTTGTTGCAGACCAATATATTCCAACAGCGGCAATAATTAATAACAATACTGATACCCATTTGTTTTTATATAAAAATTGTAATGATTGTCCGTATTTATGAATAGTAGCATTAAACCCACGATTGAACAAAGTGTAAAAACGTTGTAATGGATTTTTGTTTTTTAATTCTTCATCTTGTTTGTGTTCTTTTAATAATAAAGCACACAATGCAGGACTTAATGTTAGGGCATTTACGGCAGAAATTAAAATAGAAATAATTAAAGTAACCCCAAATTGCTCATAAAAAACACCTGTAGGCCCTGTAATAAACGTAACAGGAATAAATACTGCTGCCATTACTAATGTAATAGAAATAATAGCTCCAGAAATTTCATTCATAGCTACCAATGTTGCCTTTTTAGGATTCTTTTCTCCATCATCCATTTTAGCGTGAACGGCTTCCACAACGACAATAGCATCATCTACCACAATACCAATAGCCAATACCAATGCAAATAATGTTAATAGGTTTATAGAATACCCAAAAACATTTAAGAAAAAGAAAGTACCAATAATAGATACAGGCACTGCAATAGCCGGAATTAAAGTAGACCTTAAATCTTGTAAAAAGATGAAAACAACTAAAAACACTAATAAGAAAGCTTCTAACAAGGTGTGTACTACTTTGTCTATAGAAGCATTTAAGAATAAACTAGTATCATAGGGAACAAAAATATCTAATCCATCAGGTAGGTCTTTTTTAATAGTTTCTAAAGTACCTTTGATGTTTTTTATTATTTCCTGAGCATTAGATCCTTTGGTTTGGAAAATTCCCATAAACACCGCAGGGTTTCCTAAACTCATGGCATTAGAAGCATAAGATTGTGCATCAAGTTCAATAGTAGCTACATCTTTTAATCTTAAAAACTCCCCATTTCCTAATGCTTTGATAACAATATCACTATATTGATTTTCATTTTTAAAACGTCCACTATAAGTTAAAGCGTATGAAAAAGCTTCTCCATTGTTTTGTCCTAATGATCCAGCAGCAGCTTCTAAGTTTTGTTCACTCAATGCAGCAGTAACATCAGATGGGATTAAATTGTAAGCAGCTAACTTTTCTGGTTTTAACCATATACGCATAGCGTAATCTTGTTGTGAAAACACACTAACATCTCCTACACCGCTAATACGTTGCATGGCAGGAATCACATTGATTTTTAAGTAGTTTTGAATAAATGTAGCATCGTAATCTTCACTTTCAGAATACATAGAAATAAACATCAATGCACTAGTTTCTTGTTTTTGAGTAGTAACTCCAGTTTGTGTTACCTCCTTAGGAAGTAGTACTGACGCTCTTGCTACACGGTTTTGTACATTTACAGCAGCAATATCTGCATTCATTTCTTGATCAAAATAAACGGTGATTTCTGCTGTTCCTGTATTAGATGCAGTCGAGGTAATATAAGTCATACCTTCTACACCGTTAATTTGTTCCTCAATAGGTATTATTACACTTTCTAGTACCGTTTCTGCATTAGCACCTGTATAATTTGCGGTAACTTTTATGGTAGGCGGAGCAATATCAGGATACTCTTCTATAGGTAGTGTGTTAATACTAATCACCCCTAATAAAACTATAATAATAGAGATCACTGTTGAAAGAACAGGTCTTTCAATAAATGTTTTTAACATAATTATAAAATTTATGGGTTGAATTAATTTTTAAATAAAGTAGCAATAGGTTGTGTAGACTCTTTAAAAGAAGTTTCTTGTGGTGAAATGGTAACTCCATTTCTTAATTTACTAACTCCAGAAATTACGATTTTATCACCTATCTTAAGCCCCGATTTTACTACGTATAAATGATTTACAACTCCTTCAATCTCTATTAGTGTGGCTTTTACTTTGTTCTCTTTGTTTAAGGTGTAAATAAGAACATCCTTTTGTTGTTCAAAAGTAGCAGATTGTGGCACTACAATAGCATCTTTATATGCTATAGGCAGTCTAATCTTTCCACTGTTCCCATTGGTTAACAATTCATTAGGATTGTTAAATGCTGCTCTAATTTTTATGGTTCCTGTACTTTGATTTATTTGTCCAGTACTAGTTTCAATACGTCCTTTTTCGGAATACTCTTTACCGTTTGCTAAAATTAAGGTTAGGTCCGGAGAGTTTTTTATGCGTTCTTCTTTTGTTTTTCCTTCATATCTCTGTAAGTGATCTAAATACTGAGCCTCATTAAAACTAAAAAATGCATATACTCTGTCTATTTCGCTTACAGTGGTTAAAGGTGTAGCATCACTAGGGCTAATTAAAGCTCCTTGTCTAAAGTTGATGGCACCAACATAACCATCTATTGGACTTTTGATAGTTGCATAACTAATATTTGCAGATACACTACTGTAATTTGCCTTTGCTTGTTCTAAATTAGCTTTTGCTGTTTCTAATTGCACAGGACTGATAATCTTTTTTTCCACCAAAGGAATCAATTTATCTACTTCTACTTGAGCCAAATTGATACGAGCTTTTGCTGCACTTGCATCTTGACTTAAAGATTGTGTTTCTAACTCAAAAAGAACTTGTCCCTTACTAACTTTTTCGCCCTCATCTACATATACTTTTTCTATATATCCAGATGTTTTTGATCTTACATCACTATTTATAACCCCTTCTATAGTAGTAGGATATTCTGTATACCCTGTAACCGTTTTTTGTTCAATTGTTGTTACGGGAATTGAAGGAGGAGGAGCTGTGGTTGCTTGTTTAGATTGACTTTTATCTTGACAGCTCACTAACATTAAGGCAGAAACACCTAGTGTTGTTAATATATTTAAATTCATCTTTTTCATTTTAAAGGGGATTGTTTTTTTCGGTTAATTTGTTTCTTAATTCTTTTATAGCATTACTAGCTTGATCTAAAAACTGTATATAATCATTGTGGAAAGTGAGGTTGAATTTTTCGTATTCACTTTCTATTTTTTTAGTATTTAAAGTCTCTTTATAGTTTTTAATCTCTAAATGTAATTCTCGTATTTGATTCCATTCTTGAGTCATATCATCTATATGTTGTACAATCATATTTTGATTGATGATAAAGTATTTTTTACGATCTCCTGTTTTGGTGAAGTACACAATCTTTTCTAAATCTTGTAAATGATTTAAGTGTGTAGAGATAGTGCTTTTACTGGCACATAAAATGGAAACCATTTCTTCAAAAGTGGTTCCTTTTTTTCCTGTTAGAATTATATAAGCCAATATTCTTGCAGCCACAGGAGCTAAATGTTCTCTTTTTTCTAAATGAACTCCTAGTTTTTCAACCAGTCTCATTTTTTCTTTACAAACGTTTTCTATCATTATATTTAATATTAGAGTTTTCAAAGATACGATTAGTTCGGTTTAAACCGAACAACAAGAACCTAAATATTTATTATATGAAAGATATTATAACATTTGTTTAGAATCGTCATTAAAAAAGGATATTTAAATAAAAGCAGGAGGAAAGGATGTGAGTGGGAGTTATGGTCTTTAAGTATTCCGAAGCTTTGGGAGGGAAGTAAAGGGTATATTTAGGTGAAATGTAGTTTAGGTATTATAGAGAGTACTATGTAGAATCTTTGAACTCACAGAAACATTTCAGTTCTCGAATCCGCTCGAACACCCTTTTGTGTTATGTGTTGTAACATTACGGTCTTCGAGCGTAGTCGAGAAGCACAGTATTTAAGTATAAATGAAAATTACTATAACAAGAAAGATTCCTGTTCTCGACTGCGCTCGAACACCACATGAGGTCTCCGCTTAGTACAGGCTGCTCGAACACCCTTTAATATGTTTTTTTAGAAGTTTATTTAATTATAATTACGGTCTTCGAGCGAAGTCGAGAAGCATAATATTTAAGTATAAATAGAAATTACCATAACAAGAAAGATTCCTGTTCTCGACTTCGCTCGAACACCCTGACAAGGTCTAAGCACAGCACAGGCTGCTCGATATCCTATAAATAAAAACCCAGTAAATAAATTTTACTGGGTTTTTATTTAGGAACAAATTAATAAGCAATATTAATAAGACATTGTTACTATTTTTTCAACATCAGAAGGGGTTAAATTTTTATGTTCTCCTAAGCCATTCCAACCTCTAGCTGTAAATCTTCTTACAATTTCTTGGGCAGTTCCCATATAATCATTGGTGTAATCAGATAATTTGGTATCAATACCTAATTCGTTAAAAAACATTTCTGTTTTTACAATTGCGGCTTTGGCTTTTTGGTCTAAAGTACCTTCGGTAATGTTCCATACTCGCTCTGCATATTGGGCTAATTTTTCTTTTTTAGCTTCAAAATTGTATTGGTAGTGACTAGGGAGAATAACTGCTAAAGTTCTAGCATGGTCTATACCATATAAAGCTGTTAATTCATGTCCAATAGCATGTATAGACCAATCTGTTGGAACTCCTTTTTGAATCAATCCATTTAAGGCCATGGTACAACTCCACATAAAATCTGAAGCTGCTTTATAATCCGTAGGATCTTTAATGATTGTTGGAGCAATTTCAATCAATGTTTGTAAAATTCCTTCAGCAATTCTATCTTGTAACCGTGCATCAATAGGGTAGGTCATGTATTGTTCTAACACATGTGTAAAAGCATCGGTAATTCCATTGGCCAATTGTCTTTTAGGGATGGATTGAATTACTGTAGGATCTAAAACTGAAAATTGAGGAAACAAACCAGGCCCTCCCATACCTAGTTTTTCTTTGGTTTCTGCTCTAGTAATTACTGCACCAGAATTCATTTCAGATCCTGTTGCGGGTAAGGTTAATACCGTTCCAAAAGGCATTCCTTTGGATGTTCTTATATTTTGAGTTAAAATATCCCAAGGAGTATCTCCTTTAAACAAAGCTGCAGAAGATAGAAATTTAGTTCCATCAATAACAGAACCACCACCTACAGCTAATAAAAAAGTGATATTTTGTTCTTTAATAATAGTTAAAGCCTCCATTAAAACAGCGTATTCTGGATTGGCAGGAATACCTCCAAACTCTACTACTTCAAAACCTTCTAAAGCAGCTATTACTTTTTCGTAAATGCCGTTTTTCTTGATACTACCACCACCATAAAGCAACAATACTTTTGCCTTGTTTGGCATTTCTTTACTAATGTTTTCTATTTGATTTTTACCAAATAATATTTTAGTAGGGTTCATATATTCAAAGTTGTTCATATGCTATTTTTTAAGGGGTTTATTAAATGATGAATTGTATAAAACTACTCAATTACAGTAACCAAATCATCAGTGCTTTTTCTTACTTTTACTAAAGGAGCTAACCAATCATTCTCCGCATCACGATATCCGATAGGCAACAAAATAGCACTTCTAAGTCCTTTTGCTCTTAGTCCTAAAATTTCATCAACAGCATCGGCATCAAAACCTTCCATTGGTGTTGCATCAACTCCTTCATAAGCCGCAGCTGCAATTGCCAACCCAAATGCAATATAGGCTTGCTTGGCAGCATGTGTAAAGTTTACTTCTGCATCTTTTTGAGGATATGCGCTCAATAACATTTGTCTGTAGTTTTCCCAACCTTCGTTTTTAAAACCTCGTATCTCGTTGGTTAAATCAAACATATAATTGATTCTTTCTTCTGTATAGGTATCCCATGCAGCAAATACTAATAAATGAGAACAATCTGTTACTACTGATTGATTCCATGCTACAGGTTTTATTTTTTCTTTAATTTCTTGATTTTTAACCACTAATATTTCAAAAGGTTGTAAACCACTTGAGGTAGGAGCTAATCTTGCAGCTTCTAAAATATGATCTATTTTTTCTTGAGGTACTACTTTACCATTCATGGCTTTAGCTGCATATCTCCAATTTAACTTGTCTAATAATTCCATTCTAATTTATTTTTATTTTTTAATACTGTCCCAAGCCATTACATATGCGTTTTGTATTTGTTCTTGGGTAATTTTTATTTCGTTTTTACATTGAGCATTCATTAAAAAGGCTAACGGATATATGGTATAAGCATATAACAAATAATGAGAGCCTTTTTTAATAATTCCTTCTTTTTGACCTCTATCCCATAAATCGAGTAGGGGTTGTAAATGTTTTATTCCTTCGTTTCTGCTTTCTTCATCTATCATAGGCGTATTATCACACTGACTTAAAAATCTAGCTTCTTCTACTTCCTTTAATTTAAAATCTGCAATTTGTTTCCAAATCACTTCAAAGCCTCTTTTAACAGACATTTTCTCATCATAGTTCTGAAAAGCATAATTTGTAAAAGCAACTTTAACCTCTAAGTAGACCTTATTAATTAAATCTTGTTTGTTTTCAAAATACAGGTATATAGTTCCTGGGGACACACCCGCCATTTTGGCTATTTTAGACATTGGAGTAGCATGAAATCCATTGTTGTTTACCAAATGAATAGTTGCTTGTACCAATGCATTTCTTTTAATTTCACTCTTAGTTAAACCTTCCATATCTCTAAACTTGATGTTCAAAGGTAATAAAAATGAACGTTCATTCATTTTTATTACCTGTTTTTAAGTAATTTCTTAAAGTATGTTAATTAAAACAAAGCTAAAACACCAATAAATAAAGGTTTTATAGAGGGAAATATGTAAATATTAATTTTTTGAAAAAAAATAAAAAAAAGTAAAATCCAATTAAACTATATTTATGACAATCAGTCTTATGATAGTTCATAAGTAAAATAAAGAACGATTAACGAATAAAATAACAACAATTAACATTAAAAAAAATGAAAACATTAAAATTAGCTTTCGCTGTAGTTGCAATGGTTGCCTCAGTAAGTACTTTTGCTCAAGAAGAGAAAAAACAAAAACCATCTCCTGAAAAAGCATTTAAAAGATTTGATGCTAACGAAGATGGTAAAATTACCAAAGACGAATTAGAGGGTAAAAAAATCTTAAACAGATTTGATAAACTAGATAAGGATTCTGATGGTTCTATTTCTTTAGAAGAGTTTACAGCTGCAATGTCTAAAGGAAAGGGTAAAGGAAAAGGAGATAAGCCTAAAAAAGTAAAAGAACAACATTCTGATGACATGGATGATAATGATGGAGGAGAAGAATAGTATTCAATCCATATAAGATAAACACTAAAGGCACCTACAATTTGTAGGTGCTTTTTTTATAGTGTGTCTAAAAATTCTTTTACCTTAAATAAGGAGTCACATTTTTGATTTGCAATAGAAAAAGATGGGTTATCTAAGTTTGATGTTAAAACAATGGTATAAGCCATTGATGCTTTTGCGGCAATCATACCCGTAACAGAGTCTTCTAAAATAATACAATTATTAGGGGTGGCATTTAATTTGTTCATTGCTGTTAAATAGACCGCTGGATTTGGTTTTCCATAAATTTCATCATCGGCACTACAAATAACATCAAAATATTTTTTCACGTTTAATTTATGTAGAACAGCATCAATAATTTTCCAACTAGACGATGTAGCTAACCCTATGTTATAATTTTCTTTTTTTAAATATTTTAGCAAATCAACTAGTCCTTTCATTGCTTGTCCATTGTCCAAAATATTATAAACCACTTGATCTAAAATATGATCTGCTAATTTATTAGGTGGAATCTCTATACTAAATAAATCACACCATGTTTCTGCTAGCAAATCTATTCTTTTCCCCATGGTTGTTTCCTCACAATCTTTAGCGGTAATGCTTACTCCTAGTTTGGCTAAAACATTTATTTGTGCTTGTTGCCAAAAGGGTTCAGAGTCAATCATAACGCCATCCATATCAAAAATAAAGGTGTTGTATTTCATGTAGCTTAAATATTGATTAAGTAATTTTTTTGATAAACCTTATCGTATACATCTTTACTAAACATGTACAATTGAGATGGTTTTTTAGAAACTCCTACTTTTTTCTCGTCTAAAGGAATAATGTATTTTTTATGAATAAGTTTTCTTCTAAAATTTCTATTATCAATCTCTATATTTAGAATGGATTCGTATACCTCTTGAACTTCATTAATTGTAAATTTATCTGGCAATAATTCAAAAATAATAGGTTCTGCTAAACATTTAATTTTTAAATCTTCGTAAGCTTCTAATATGATTTTTTCATGATCAAAACCTAGTTTAGGTAATGATGTAATAGGGAACCATTTGGCCTCATGTTTTGTATTTTTTAAATCAACATCCTCTGTTTTTATTAAAAAATAATACGCTACTGTTACAGTTCTAAAATTAAAGTTTTCACTTTTTATCCATTCTAAATCTTTTTCACCTCTCAATCTGTTTGGGTCACCAAAAGCTTTAAATTGTTTTTTATAAGTATTTGTTAAACCTGTTAATTCTTTAAGAACCCTTGTAGCTGCATCATCTAAAGTTTCGTGTTCATATATATGGTACCCCGTTAATACATAATCGTCTACCAATACTTCATTTTTATCTTCTGACTCTAAATATCTATTAATTAATAATAGGTTAAGAGATTTTGTAAGAGTGTCATATCCAAAAACCACACAGTCTACAGAAATACTTTGATTTTTTATCAATTCCATGATTTATAATAATTAAGTTATTCATTAATTCTGTCTAATACATAATAAACGTTAAAAATACATTAATATTTAAAAAACAGCAATTATCACTTAAACAAATATAGTATTATCTATTTAATTATTCCTTATAAAAACCCTTATTTTTATTGGTTTTCCGTAATTTTTATGCTAAAAATTTAAAATTTACTTGTTTTTTACTTTTAAATTTACATACATTTGTAAAACAAACGTCATTATTACGTTTATTGAAAAAACAACTAATTCTTTAAGATGATGATCAATTATATTTCTAAATTAAAAACTATTGATAACAAAAAGGCTAGTATTTTAAGAATGTTAACTTTATTTATAACTGTATTAAATATACAAGCACAATCTAAAGAAGAAAACTACAAGGCTTTTACAGCTGGATTACATATAAAAAACATGCATTTATGGCATGGGTTTGTAGTGCATCCTGGAGCCATGATTGCTACCAATTTAGAATTTAACTCTAAAGACAAAAAATTAAATTTTGGGGTTTGGGGAGGTGCTAGTTTTTCAGGAGTTGATGTAACCAATAATACTACAGGAGAAAATACAAACTCTTATTATAAGGAATTTTCAATTTATACATCTTATAAGTTTACAGATAAGTTTTTTGTAGAGGCCGTATCTCACAACAACTATACAGGCGTTGAAGAAAGAGGTGATAACCTACATTATTGGAGTTACGATGTTACTCAGGGATATAATTTTGTTGATGTTAATTTGGGATATAAAATTACACCAAATACACTACTGTACTTAGCGACTATTATTGGTGGAGGTTCTGGTGATTATCAAATACAAGATGATGGCTCTAGAAAAAACTCATGGACTCATTACTTTGAAGTAAAAAGTAAAGTATGGGAACAAGGAAATACTAATCTATCTCTGTTTGCAGGTGGCGCATGGTCTTTTTTAACAGACAAAACTTTTTACACCAATAACAAAGGGAACATTATAAATGTTGGAGCAACATTAGGGAAAAAAATAAATATAGGAACCTATAAACTACCTGTTGAAGTAACAGCTATGTGGAATCCAGAACAAGAAAAAACAGTTCTTCAGGTTGATTTAACTATCTTTTAGAATAAAACAAAACTCAATATATAAAAACGATAAAATCATGAAAAAAATAACCACAAAAAGTGCTTTTAAGCGATTATTAAAACCATTAATATTAGGAGTTTTATTAATCGGATTGGCAAGTTGTGCCGAAAAAATTAACAAAGAAAAATCTTCTGACACTCAAAATGAAAAAGTTTCTGGAGAAATATTTAAAAGCGATATAGATCTTAAAGGTAAAACGATAGGATATTGTACGCCAACATTAAACGCACCATACTATCAAGCTTTATTACAAAGTATTAAAGCTACTACAGAAAAAAATGGTATGACTTTTTTGTCTGCTGATGGTCAAGATGATATTAATAAACAAATTGCAGCTGTGGAAGATTTAATCACTAAAGGTGTTGATGCTTTATTATTAAATCCAAAAGATCCCGAAGCTTTGGTTGGTGTTACAAAAATGGCTAAAAAAGCAGGGGTTCCAGTTTTTATTATAGATAGTTCTATCAACCCTTCAGCAGAATATATAACTACCATTCAATCAAATAACTTAGCTAACGGAGCATTAGCAGGAGAGTGGTTGGCAAAAAAGTATGGAAAAAATGATATGAACATTGCTTTGTTAAGCGGTAATGCCGGAAACCCTGTAGGTAGAACTCGTAAACAAGGATTATTACAAGGAATTACAGAAGAACAATTACGCAGCTTAGGTTACATTAATTTAAATGTAAAAACACAAGCTTATACAGATTGGTCTTATGCAGGTGGACTTAAAGCAATGGAAGATATTTTAGTAGCTTTTCCAGAAGTAAATGTAGTTATAACAGAATCTGATGTATGTGTATTAGGTGCCATAACAGCTATTAAACAAGCTGGAAAAACAGATGATATTTTAATAGTTGCTGCTGCAGATGGACAAAAAGAAGCTATAAAATATATAATGGATACTGATTTTTATGGTTGTACAGCAATGAATAGCCCAGTACAAATAGGAATAAATGCTGTTAAATATGCTGTAGAATATATGAATGGTAAAAGGGATTTCTCTAAAACATCTTTTACAGAGCCATTGTTAATCACTAAAGAAAACGCAGCAAAATATTACAATCCTAAAGCAATATTTTAACCTTAAAACTTATTTGATATGCAAAATATAAAACATGATTACCGACTTGAAATGTCAGGAATATCAAAAAGTTTTGGTGTTGTTTCGGTACTCAAAAACGTGAATTTAAAAGTAAAGCCAGGAGAAATCCATGCTTTACTTGGAGAGAATGGTGCAGGAAAATCTACATTGATTAAAATTCTAAGTGGAGTGCATCATAAAGACAGCGGTAAAGTTTTGCTAGATGGGCAAGAAATCAATCCTAAAAACACACACGAAGGGCAAGTACTAGGAATTAAAGTGGTCTTTCAAGAACTGTCTTTGGTTAACGATTTGTCTGTTGCAGAAAACATTTACCTACACAAATTAGGAGCTAGTAAATTTTGGATGAATTGGAAAGAAATCACTCAAAATGCACAAGAATTAATTGACTCTTTGGGCTTTAAAATAGATGCTTCTGCTACCGTTAGAGATTTAAGTATTGTTCAAAAACAAGTTGTAGAAATAGCCAAAGCGTTGTCAGAAGGAACCAAAGTATTGGTTTTAGATGAACCCACAACAGTTTTTGATCCAACTGATACCAAAAAGTTGATTGACAATTTGTTCCGATTAAAAAAAGAAGGGATTTCAATTATTTACATTTCACATCATTTAGAAGAAATTTTTACAGTTGCAGATACCATTACCGTGTTGAGAGATGGTGTAGACACAGGTTGTGTAGCTACCCAAAACACAAATACTGATGATGTTATTAAAATGATGATTGGTCGTGAGTTAAAAGATTTATTCCCTGTAAGAAATGTAACTATTGGAACCAGTCCTGTATTAGAAGTAAAGGAATTAAGTGCCAAAGAAAATATGGTACACAATGTATCTTTTAATGTAAAACCAGGAGAAGTTGTAGGAATAGCTGGTTTAGGAGGAAGTGGACGAACAGAATTGGCCAAATTAATTTTTGGTGCAGAAAAAAAGAAATCGGGTAAGTTGATTTTAGAGGGTAAGGAAATAAAAAATGGAACTCCAGCCCAGGCAGTAGCCAATAAAATAGGATTTGTATCCGAAGATAGAAAAGAAGAAGGAGTTTTTTTACCACTGTCTATCAAAAAGAATATTAGCGTTACCAACTTTAATTTTATATCAAACAAGTTTGGATTTTTAATGCCCGATAAAGAACAAAACAATGTAAGTTCTTTGATTGATAAACTAAAAATTAAAACTCCTAATTCAGAAATTGAAGTAAAAAACTTAAGTGGAGGAAATCAACAAAAAGTTGCTTTGGCAAAATGGTTAAGCATTGATAGTAAAGTAATTATTATAGATGAACCTACAAGAGGCGTAGATGTGGGAGCTAAAATAGAAATTTACAATTTGATTAACGAAGTAGCCGAAAAAGGAGTGGGAGTAGTAGTAATATCTTCTGACATGCCTGAGATTATGGGAATTGCAGATAGAATATTAGTAATGCACACAGGTACCATTTATGGTGAATTATCTAAACAAGAATTTTCAGAAGAAAACATTTTACGTTACGCAATTGGAAAACCATTAAAAGAATTAAGTATTTAAAAAAGAACAGATTATGGCTTTAATTATAAAACAACAATTAAGCAGCCCAGGAGGATGGCTTAAATTTTTAATCAAACACAACACTATTTTTATTTTTATTTTGCTGGTTATTTTTTCAGCATGTATTTCAGATGTGTTTTTTACCTCTGTAAACCTATCAAACTTATTAAAACAAGTATCAGGAATTGGTATTATTAGTATTGGTATGTTGATTGTGATTCTTACCGGTGGTATAGATTTATCGGTAGGTTCTATGGTGGCATTGCTCGCAGTAACGTTTGCCATTTTAGTCAACTTGGTTATTTTGCCCTTGGCTATTTTAGGTACCATTGTTATTGGTTTTGCTTTGGGGAGTATTGCAGGATATTTGGTTGCTTTTCAAAAAATGGCTCCTTTTATAGCTACATTGGCTTTAATGACCATTGCCAGAGGATTAGGATTTATTTATTCTAAAGGATCTCCAATTATTTTTGAAACCAAAGGAGGTTTGTTCATGTCAAATTTTGCAAACAACTCAACATTAGGAATTCCTAACATTGCCATTGTGTTTTTTATCATTGTAATTGCAGCCATGGTAATGTTAAAACAAAATGTATTTGGTAGGTTAATTATTGCTATTGGTAGTAACGAAGAAGCTTCTCGTTTGTCTGGAATAAAAGTAAACAAGTACAAATTTTTAGTGTATGCAATTTCTGGAGCTTTGGCAGCAACAGCCGCTATTATTGTAGCTTCTAGAACCAACTTAGGATCGCCAAACATGGGAATGGCTTGGGAGTTAGATGCCATTGCAGCTGTAGTAATTGGTGGGGCTAGTTTAAACGGAGGAAAAGGAACTGCGTTAAACACCCTAATGGGAGTGTTAATTTTAGGATTGATTAGCAATATTTTAAACCTATTAAATGTACCCTCTTATCCGCAACAAGTAGTAAAAGGAGCTATTATAGTGTTTGCTGTTTTATTACAACGTTTTGAGAATAAATAAAAAATAAGAAAATGAATACATATCAATTAAACAATAAAAACTTGACTTTATTTAAAGATCAAGTTGCCATACCCCAATACAATAGAGCAGAGGTAAAAACTGGAATTGTACACGTAGGAATTGGTGGTTTTCACAGAGCACACCAAGCTTTGTATACCGATGATTTATTACACCAAGAAGGAAATAATGATTGGGGAATTTGTGGAGTAGCCTTGTTAAAATTCGATCAAAAAATATACAATACTCTTAAAGAGCAAGATGGTTTGTACACCTTAGTTGTAAAAGAGTTAGATGGAACCTTATCCAAAAGAATTATTGGTTCTATGGTAGAAACTTTGTTTGCTCCAGAAAATCCATCAAAAGTAATTGAAAAAATGGCGAGTGATGAAGTAAAAATCATCACATTAACCATTACAGAAGGAGGATATAATTACAACGAAGCTACCAGTGAGTTTGATGCTGACAATCCACAAATTTTACAAGATATAGCCAATCCTTTAAACCCTATAACCATTTTTGGATATTTAACCCAAGCGTTAAAATTAAGAAAAGAAAGAGGTTTAGATGGAATTACCATTCAGTCTTGCGACAATATTCAAGGAAATGGACACATGACTCAAAAAATGTTGTTGAGCTATGTAAAAATGGCAGAACCTACTTTGGTCGGTTGGATAGAAAACAACGTGTCTTTTCCAAACAGTATGGTAGATAGAATTACCCCAGCTACCACTCAAAATGATGTAGAAGAATTAACAAAAACATCTGGTATAGATGATGCTTGGCCAGTGGTTTGTGAGCCTTTTAAACAATGGGTTATAGAAGATAATTTTGTAGCGGGTAGACCTGCTTGGGAAAACGTAGGTGCACAGTTTGCTAAAGACGTTGTGCCTTATGAAAAAATGAAGTTGAGTTTATTAAATGCAGGGCATTCTGTATTAGGAATTTTAGGAGCTTTAATAGGTTACAACACCATTGATGAAGTGGTGCACAACAAAAATATAGCGACTTTTTTAAAAAACTACATGGATAAAGAAGTTACTTCTACTTTAGGAACTTTAGAGGGGGTAGATTTAGAAGTGTACAAACAATCTTTGATAGAACGTTTTGGAAACATCAATATCAAAGATCAAATTGATAGAATTTGTTCAGAGAGCTCTGCAAAAATTCCAATTTTTATTCTACCAACGGTCAATACACAACTAAAAAACAAAGCAAATATAAAGCATGCAGCATTTGTTTTAGCAGCTTGGGCTGTATACAGTTTAGGAAAAAACGAAAAAGGAACGGATTTAAATATTAAAGATGCTTTAAAAACTACGCTGCACCAAAAAGCGATTGCTGCTCAGCAAAACTCTACACTATTTTTAGAAATAGAAACTGTTTTTGGAGATTTGAGGAAAAACGATGTTTTTGTGCAAGCATTTGCAAACGCATATGATAATATTGTAAAAAAGGGTGTTGAAAAATGTGTGATTGACATCAATCAGTCTATCTAAAAACAAGAAAAAATGAAAAACATAGTTTGTTTTGGAGAGGTGCTGTGGGATGTTTTTCCAGAGCATAAAAAAATAGGAGGAGCTCCTTTAAATGTTGCTGTTAGACTACAATCTTTAGGTAATCATGTAAGCATGATTAGTAGTGTGGGGCAAGATGCGGATGGTGATAAAATCATAGATTTTGTAAAAGAACACAAAGTTGATGCGAGCAATATTCAAATCAATCCTGCACAGCAAACAGGAAGTGTAGCAGTAACTTTAGACAATGAAAGATCGGCTACTTATGAAATTGAACACCCTAGAGCTTGGGATAAAATTGAATTGTCTGAAAAAGCCATAAATAGAGCCAAAACTGCAGATGCTTTTATTTATGGAAGTTTGGCAGCTAGAGATTTGGTTTCTAGAAACACCCTTTATGAATTGTTAAAAATAGCTCCTTATAAAATTTTTGATGTGAACTTAAGAAAGCCACATTACAGTTCAGAAATTTTAAATGAGTTGATGCATCAAGCAGATTTTATAAAATTTAATGATGATGAAATTCTAGAAATTGTAAAGAATTATACTGCAGTTATAAATACTGTAGAAGAAGCAATTCAGTTTATTGCCCAACAAACCGGTGCAACTTCAATATGCGTAACCAAAGGAAGTAAAGGAGCGGTGTTGTATTACAGTGGAAAACTTTATCAAAATCCGGGTTATAAAATTAAGGTTGTTGATACGGTGGGAGCTGGAGATTCGTTTTTAGCTTCGTTAATCAATCAATTATTAAATAATTCAAGTCCACAAAAAGCCATTGATTTTGCTTGCGCTGTGGGAGCTATTGTAGCGAGTAGAGAAGGAGCAAACCCCAAAATAGATAAAAGTAGTATTGATGCTTTAATGATGGTGTAAGCTATACATCATTAAAAAAGTAATAATTAAAATAAGTTTATATATACTTCTTTTTATTTGAGTTTTCACCTTGTAAACTAACGTTTTAAACTTAGTTACAAGGTGTTTTTATTTTGTTGATTCTCTTTTGATTAAAGCAGTTTCTAGCTGGATTATTTCAGGAGTAATGGTTAAACTATTCTTAATATCTTTAATCTCTTTATATAATTGATTAAATGCTATTTGTCCCATGGTATACCCAGGCTGATCAATAGTTGTAATGGTTGGAGAAATGACAGATGACATAAACCAATTACTAAAACCTACAATAGATATTTCATCGGGAATTTTAACTCCTAATCTATTAAACTCTGAAATAGCCCCAATAGCCACTAAATCTGTATTGATAAAAATACCATCTACATCATTGTGTTCTTTGTACAGCTTGGCAGCATTCATTTTACCATCATCAAAACTATTTTCATCACAATCATTTAAATACACTAAACTAGGGTCATATTCCATCCCATTGTCTAACAAGGCTTTTTTGTAACCTAAAAATCTATCTATAGAATTTTGAGGTAACAAAGGCCCTCTAAAATGAGCAATGCGTTTACAACCTGTATCTATTAAGTGTTGAGTAGCCATATAAGCTGCTTTTTGATCATCAATAATAATTTTAGAACATTTTACCAACTTTGCAATTTTATCAAACATTACCAAAGGTTTATCTTGATTAATGACTGCATTTAAATGTTTAAAATCTGCAGTTCCATTGGCTAAAGAAATTAAAATACCATCTACTCTATGGCTCATTAACAATTCTATTTGTTTTTTTTCTAACTCATAAGATTCGTTAGATTGTAGTATAATTACCAAATAACCAACTTTTTCTGCTTCAGAAATAATTCCTTTAATCACATTAGAAAAAAAATGATGTACTACTTCTGGAATAACCAAACCAATAGTTTTAGATTCTTTGGTTCTTAGGTTTACAGCAAAAGAATTGGGAGTATAATTTAACGTAGCAGCCAGTTCTTTAACCAAAGCTTTGGTTTTTGGACTTACATCGGGATAATCTTTTAAAGCTTTAGAAACAGTAGTAACAGATATGTTTAATTTATCTGCTATTTCTTTTAAGGTAACAGGTTTCATATATATTTTTTGATAAATAAATATACTAAAAATAACTTTCGAAAACGTTTTAGGTGATTTCGAAAACGTTTTCGTTACAAAACATTCATTTTTTAGACAATTACACTCATAATTTAGCAATAGAATTACTTAAATTATTAACTATTAACAAAAATAACTATTATGAAAAATTCAACTCAATTTAAATGGGGTCTTTTATTTGTGATGCTATTATCAGTATCATCCATAATGGCACAAACTACTATTTCAGGAAATGTTAAAGATCAAAACGGTGATCCATTGTTAGGAGTAACGGTGTTATTAAAAGGAACTACTCAAGGTACTGCCACAGATTTTGATGGAAACTATAACATTACGAATGTAAAAGACGGAAACTATACATTAACTGCAGAATTTTTAGGATATTCTAATTATTCCAAATCAGTTAAAGTTCAAGGAAAAAATATAACACTTAACTTTACCATGAACGCAAGTTCTGAATCGTTAGACGAAGTTATTATTACCGGAGTTGCTACTCCTAAATCTAAAATAGAATCTAGTGTTTCTGTAACTACTATGAAACCATCAACAATTACACAATCTGCCCCTAGATCTACTGCAGAAATCTTTAGAACCATTCCAGGTATTCGTTCAGAATCTTCTGGAGGTGAAGGAAACTCTAATATTGCAGTAAGAGGGGTGCCAATTTCTTCTGGAGGATCTAAATACGTACAGTTACAAGAAGATGGATTACCAGTGTTATTATATGGTGACATTGCTTTTGGTACTGCTGATATTTTTACAAGATTTGATAATAACGTGGCTAAAATTGAAGCTATTCGTGGAGGTTCTGCTTCTACATTAACCTCTAATGGTCCTGGTGGAATTATTAATATTATTAGTAAAACAGGAGAAATTGAAGGAGGATCTATAGGAACAACTTTTGGTGTTGATTATAATTCTTTTAGAACTGATTTTGATTATGGAACTGAAGTAAACGATGGATTATTTATTCATACAGGTGGTTTTTATAGAGTAGGAGAAGGAATTAGAACTACTGGATTTACAGCTAATAATGGAGGACAATTAAAGGTAAGTTTAACAAAAAAATTTGACAACGGACATGTTAGATTGTATGCAAAATATTTAAATGATAGAACGGCTGCTTACATGCCAGTACCTATTAAAGTAACAGGAACAAATAGTAATCCTACATGGGAAGATGCTCCTAATTTTAGTGCCAATAGAGGTTCTATTCACAGTGCCAATCTTACTCAAACATTACGTACAGGTGCAGATGGAGAAACTACTAGAGGGAATGTAACAAACGGAATGCACCCAGTATCTACTTCAGTAGGATTTGAAGCTAGTTTTGATTTGGATAATGATTGGAAAATTACCAACAATGGACGTTTTTCTGTAAACAAAGGAGCTTTTATTACTCCATTTGTAGAAAGTACAGCTACTGCAACAGACATGACAGCTACTTTAGGAGGAGCATTAACCTATGCTAGTGATGGAAATGCTGTAGATGGAAATGCATTGGTAAACAGAATACACATGTTTGATGTTGAGTTAAACAACTTAAATAATTTTATGAATGATGTAAAATTATCTAAAACGATAAACAACATTAGTATTACAGCAGGATACTTTAAATCTATTCAAAACATTTCTATGTCTTGGTTGTGGAATACTTATGTACAAGAAGTTTCGGATGACAATGCTAGATTAATTAATGTTGATGGATTAAGTGAAAATGGTTTGTTAAATTATGGAACACCAGCATGGGGGAACTTACAACGTAATTACGATACTCAGTACAATGTATCTGCACCTTATGCACAAATTTCTGTAGATGCAACTGAAAACTTAACGATTGATGCAAGTGTTAGATATGATATGGGGAAAGTAAGTGGTTCTTTTGCAGGAGGTAAAGAAGGTGCTATTGATGTAAATGGCGATGGAACTATTTCTACAGCAGAACAAACAGCACATGTAATAGACAATGCAAACCCAACAGCTGTAGATTACGATTATAACTATATGTCTTATTCAGCTGGTATTAACTATAAATTTTCAGAAGATCAATCTGTATTTGCAAGATATAGTAAAGGAGCTTCTGCTAAATCTGATCGTATTTTATTCTCTGGATTAAACTATTTAAATGGAGATAAAATCAATGCATTAGACTTTTTAAGTCAAGCAGAAGTTGGATTTAAAAGAAACCTAAGAAGAGGAGCTGTATACGCAACTGCTTTTTATGCAACTACAAATGAAGAAGGTGGTTTTGAAGCATCATCAAACAGTATTATAGAAAATGACTACAAATCTATGGGACTTGAATTAGAAGGGTTTTACAACTTTGGTGATTTTAACTTAAGAGGGGCTGTAACTTATACAAAAGCAGAAATTACTTCTGGAGCAAACAAAGGAAACAAACCAAGAAGACAACCAGATTTTATTTACAACATTATGCCATCATATAACTTTGGTAGCACAAAACAAAATTCTGTAGGGTTAAGCTTTGTAGGACAAACAAAAGCATATTCACAAGACTCTAACGAATTAGTAATGCCAAGTTTTGTAATTACTAGTGGATTTATAAACTATGCTATTACAAAATCATTAAACGCAAACTTATCTGTAAACAATATTTTTGATTCAATAGCTATTACCGAAGCAGAAGAAGGAAGTATTACAGATAACCAAGTAAACTATGTTAGAGGTAGAACTTTACCAGGTAGATCAATTAGTTTAGCTTTAAAATATCAATTCTAATTTCTAAACTAATATTATTAAAGAGTTGATGTTTAAAAGACATCAACTCTTTAAATAAAAGAATCTGTTTTTTTAATTCATAAAAACAAAGCTATGTTCCAAAAAGTAAAATTAAGTTTCTGGCAAATATTAAATATGAATGTGGGGTTTTTCGGAATCCAATATAGTTTTGGATTACAACAAAGTGCCGTAAATCCTATTTATGATTTCTTAGGAGCTAGTCCACATGAAATTCCATTATTAAATCTTGCAGGCCCTGTAACAGGTTTATTAGTACAACCTATTATTGGTGCTATTAGTGATAAAACATGGTCTCCTAGATTTGGACGTAGAAAACCTTTCTTTTTAATTGGTGCATTAATGTGTAGCTTGTGTTTGATAGCATTTCCATTTAGTAGTACTTTATGGATGGCTGCAGGTTTATTATGGATTTTAGATGCAGGAAACAATACTGCAATGGAGCCTTACAGAGCTTTTATTGCTGATAAATTAGATGACGAACAACAACCTTTAGGGTTTCAAATGCAAAGCTTTTTTACTGGTTTTGGACAAACATTAGCCAACTTATCATTGTTTATTTTTCCAATGATTTTTATAGGAAAAACAGGATCATTACCTACTTGGGTTTATGCATCATTCTTTTTAGGAGCTGTTTGTTCTATTGGTTCTGTTCTTTGGAGTATTAAAACAACCAAAGAAATTCCACCAACGCCTGAAGAACTAACCAAAATGAAAGCTGAAAAAGGGAGTGTATTTCAACCTCTAATAGAAATATTTTCAGCCATAGGAGGTATGCCTAAAATTATGTGGCATTTGGCATTAGTCTATTTATTTCAATGGTATGCTTTGTTCTGTTATTGGCAAAATTCATCAAAAAGTATTGCATTGTCTGTATGGAATGCTACACCAAAAAGCAATCCAGAAGCCTATGAACAAGCGGTAAGCTGGACAGGATTGGTTAATGGTTGGTACAATATTGTAACCTTTTTAGTAGCCTTTTTATTAGTAGGTTACACTAAAAAATATAGTGCCAAAACAGTGCACACAGTCTGTTTGTTATTAGCAGCTGTAGGGTTTTTAGTATTTCCACATATTGAAGATAAAAATCTACTGTTTTTTGCAATTACAGGTTTTGGAATTGGATGGGCAAGTATGATGGGAATACCGTACTTGATGGTTGTAGCAGATATCCCAAAAGAGCGTTACGGAGTTTATATGGGTATTATTAACATGATGATTGTGATTCCTATGATTATTCAAAACTTATCTTTTGGATATATCTTAAAAAACTTTTTAGATAACGATCCTCGTCAAGCTATTACGTTTGCAGGTGTATTATTGCTAATTAGTGCTGTTATTACAGTATTTATGAAAGCTAAAAAAGCAACAGATCACACAATAGTTGCAAGTCATCATTAACAAAAAAAATATGAAAACTAACATAAAAAACATAGATATTCTTTGTGTTGGAGAGGTGTTGATTGATTTTATTGGACACCAATCAAACGTACAAATAAATCAGACAAAAGATTATCATAGATATTTAGGAGGTTCTCCTACAAACGTTGCAGCTTATTGTTCTAAACTAGGGTTAAAAACTGCTTTAGTAGCTAGTATTGGTAAAGATGGATTAGGTGATTTTGTGATAGAAAAATTACTTAAAAATAAGATTGATATACAGTTTGTAAATCAATTACCAAACAAATCAACTAGTGTGATATTTGTTTCAAGAACAGACGGAACACCTGATTTTATTCCTTATAGAGATGCCGATTACTGCATTACCGAAAATCAGATTAGTAAAGAAACTTTATTAAATACTAAAATATACCATACCACTTGTTTTGCTTTGAGTAAAGATATTGCACAAAGCACCATATTAACTAAAGCTAAAGAAGCTTATGAGTTGGGATGTCAACTAAGTATAGATATTAATTATTCCGAAAAAATTTGGGATAGTAAAAGAGAAGTTTTGGATGTGGTAAAAGAATATTGTCAATACAATCCGTTAGTAAAAGTAAGTGAAGATGATGTGTTTAGACTTTTTAATAAAACGTTATCTCATCAAGAAATTTTTGATTATTTCCATGAATTAGGAGTAAATACTATTTGTTTAACCTTAGGAAGTAAAGGAGTTGTTTTATCTAATAAAGGAGAGGAAATAATTGAATTACCCGCAGTTAAAATAGAAAAAATAGAAGATGCTACAGGAGCTGGAGATGCCTTTTGGTCTGGTTTTTTAACTAGTTATATTAAGCAAGACCCATTACAAAAATGCTTAGAAACAGGATTAAAAGTTGCAGCCATCAAATTACAAAACATTGGTGGTTTACCTGATCATATTCAGATATAAAAAGAAATCAACATGAAAAAAGAAATCAATCAAAATATAAATGGAGTTATGTTAAATGCATATCCTGATAGTGTTGGAAACAACTTACAGGACATGATTACCATGCTTAAACTCCCAGAGTTTAAAAATGCATTTTCATTATTTTACATATTACCTACCTTTTTTAATAGTGATCTAGATAGAGGTTTTTCTATTATTGATTACAATATCAATAAAAAACTTGTTTCTAAACAGGATTTAGTAGATTTAGAAAACTTGAATATTTCTTTAAAATTTGATATTGTTTTAAACCATTTATCTGTAGCCTCTCCACAGTTTAAAGATTTGTTAAAACATGGATCATCATCTAAATACAAAGATTTTTTTATTGATTGGAATGAGTTTTGGAAAGAAGAAGGAGTTATGAGGGCAGATGGAGTAGTGGTTCCAAATAAGGAGCATTTAGATAAACTTTTTATGCGTAAGTCTGGTTTACCTATATTAAAAGTTCGTTTCCCTGATGGAACGGAAAAGCCTTATTGGAATACTTTTTACCAAAAAGTTGAGTACAAAACTATTGAAGCTATTGATTTAAATAAAATCAAACACATTACCATTAAACAAGCCAATGAAGTTTGTGAGATCATCAACAAAACGATAAAGCAAAATAAAGATGTTTTTGATGTTGATTTAGGAGAAAACAATAGATATAAAGAAGAAGTATTACAATTAGTAGCTCAAAATCGTTCTTATTTAGGCCAAATGGATGTTAATGCAAAATCTCCATTGGTTTGGGAATTTTACGAAGAAACTTTAAAAAAATTAAGTGACTATGGTTGTAAAATATTACGTTTAGATGCTTTTGCTTACTTACACAAAGAAATTGGTCAAACCAACTTTTTTAATGAACCTGGAACTTGGGAATATTTAGATAGAATTAAACAAATTGCACAAAAGAACAATTTAACTTTATTACCAGAAATTCATGCAGAATACGGCTTAGGTTTACATGAAGAAGTAGCTAGTAAAGATTATCAGATTTATGATTTTTTCTTACCAGGACTAACCATCCATACATTAGAAAAAGCAGACTGTACAGCTTTAATTACTTGGGCAAAAGAAATCATAAGAAAAGGTTATAGCACGGTTAATATGTTAGGTTGTCATGATGGAATCCCTGTGTTAGATTTAAAAGGAAAAGAAGTCAATAATACTTACAACAAAGGACTTTTAAAAGATACTGATATAGAATCAATTATGACCACTATTATGGACAGAGGTGGAAGAGTAAAAAACTTATATGATGCAGAAGGAAGAAAAATATCTTACTACCAAGTGAATGCTACTTTTTACAGTGCTTTGGGAGAAAATGATCAAAAGATGTTATTGGCTAGAGCCATTCAATTATTTATGCCTGGAACTCCACAAGTGTGGTATTTAGATGTTTTTGCAGGTGCCAATGATTATGAAGCTGTGGAAAGAGGAGGGAAGGATAGTCATAAAGAAATTAATCGTACAACCTTAAGTTTAGAGGATATTAAAGAAGGATTGAAAAAAGATTTGGTATTAAATCAAATAAAATTAATTCAACTTAGAAATACACACAAAGCTTTTTTAGGAAAAGTAGAGATCATAGAAACTACTCCCGATCAAATAAATATCAAATGGGTTCATCATGATGAAGTAGCACATTTAAAGGCTGATTTAAACACACTAAAATTTAGTATAACAAGTACAGAAAAAGGAAAATCAACAACAATCAACATATAAGTTTATACCCTTTATATTTTGAGTTTTCACCTTGTAAACTAACGTTTTAAACTTAGTTGCAAGGTGTTTTTATTGTTCTGAATTTTTTAAATATTTTGTATATTTAAGTATGAAATATTTAAAAAATATCATTCCAAGCATTGTTTTAGCTTTTGTTGTTTTTGCCTGTAGTTCCTCAAAAAACTTAACACAAAACAGACAAATGGTTAAGTTAGATAGTATGATGAATACTAAAAACTTTACAATAGAATCTAATTGGGCTCAACCACAAATGACCAATGCTTTACAACAAGTGCTAAACTCAGGTTTAATGCAACCAGGGAGTGGTGCTGGGAATATTAGTTTAATAGGAAATCATAATTATTTAACTATTTCTGGAGATAGTATAAAATCTTATTTACCTTATTTTGGTGAAAGACAAATGAATGTAGATTATGGAGGAGGGGGAAGTGCTATTGAATTTAATGGACTGATGGATAATTATGAGGTAAAAAATGTTAAAGATAAATTTTATAGCATCAATTTTAATGCTAAAAGTAAATCAGAAAGTTTTCAAGTTTTTATAAAAATATATCCAAATTTAAAAACCAGTATGGTACTTAATAGTACTTCAAGATTTCCGATTTCTTATTCAGGAGAAATAAAATTAGAAGAGAAAAAATAGTAAAAAACAAAAAACCAGATACTTAAAATATCTGGTTTTTTATATGTATAATTTACACATTAACATGAGTGGCATGTTCCATAAAGTAAGATTCTAAACGTTTTAAATTAGGGTTTAATTTGTTAGAATAAAGAACATATTGACATTTACTAATACTTTGAGTTATAGATAAAACAGCATTATAGGCATTTGTTTGTGATAAAAACTCAGCATCATCAATACTTAAAAGTTTTAATTCAGATAAATTCACACCGTATAATAAAAGTAGTTTACTTACAATTTGTGGTGTAGCAATAAGAATGTCAACACCTTCAAAAATCTCCGATTTTAACAAATCTACATGTTCTTTTTCGTTAGCTACATAAACTCTTAGTGGCGTATATTTGGTAAAGGTTGTAAACGTATTGTATAAATCTAAAGCTTTATCATTATTTTCTACCAATACCAAAGCTCTAGGAATATTTCCAACTTCTTCACATTTTAATTTGTGCATAATCGTCATAATCAACGTAGTTGTTTTACCTTGATTATTGGATGCGTTACAAAACACATTTTTTCCGCTCTTAATTACTGGAATACTAGATTTCTGAAAATCTGTAGGAATTACAATTTCTTTTTGTTTTAAAACTTCTTTAATACTAGGATGTAATTTTTTGAAAGGCATATTGGTAATATTCTTATTAAAAAAAAACAAAGATACAATTTAATGAGAGCTTATGTTTATATTAGAATTTAATAAACTGAGAATGTCATATAATATTTTTTAATGAACTATACATCAAATATGAGATTTTCAGAAGCCTTTTAAAACATAATATTTTTGAAGTATAATTTATATTATGTTAAATAGGTTATCTTAAAGAAAAGGACTGTAAATAAACAGTCCTTTTATGTTATTGATTTTTAGCTTCTGCTTCGGCTTGTTTCTTCATAGTCTCATTTGCCATAATAGCTAATTCAACTCTTCTGTTTTTAGCTTTACCAGCTGCAGTTGAATTATCAGCAATTGGTAATAATTCTCCTTCACCTTTAACTGTAAATCTATCAGCAGGAACTCCTAAAGTTTGTAAATAACTAGCAACTGCACTAGCTCTTTTTTCAGACAAACTTAAATTGTATGATTCAGCTCCATCAGAATCTGTATGACCTGTTACAAATAAATTAGTATCAGGGTATTTTTTTAATACTTCTGCTAATTTTGACAACACATTTTTAGTTTCGTTGTTAATAGCTGTTCCATTTGATGCAAAGTAAATCCCTGATCCTTCATCAAAAACAACATCAATTCCTTCACCAACTCTATAGACTTGAGCTCCAGGAATAGAATTTCTTAACTCCTCAGCTTGTTTATCCATCTTTTTACCAATAATAACACCAGTAGTTCCACCTACAGCAGCACCTCCAATAGCACCAATAGCAGCACCTTTTTTACCACCGATTAAAGCTCCAATTCCAGCACCAATAGCAGCACCTGCTCCAGATCCTATTAAACCTCCTTTGGTAGTGTTATTCATACTTGAACAACCAACAAACATACTAGCGCTTAAACATACTAACAATGTGTTTCTAAATAATTTTTTCATATTAATTTCTTTAGTTTATATTTTGTAAAGTGAAAATATCTCTTTTTTTCTTAAATAGTAAATTATCTCTTTAAAAAATTTAAAAATTATTACTCTTTAAATTTCATGTTTATTTCTGTGTTTAGCTTTCGCTTATAGTCTTCTTCTAACCACATGATATAATTCTTAGTACTCTTAATCATATAATGAGAATACTTTTTAATTCTATCTTTGATATCATCTTCTAATAAGATTGCCAAATCTCTGGCCTCAAAAACATCTTCGGCATTTTCATAACACATTTGTGCATGTTGAGCAACAGATTTATCTAAAACTACTTTAGATTTTATCCCTCTTTTAATAGCGTAATCATAGTGTTCTTTTACCTTAAAAGTAATATCCTCGGTATTTTTAAACTTTTCACGAATTTCTTTAGGCATATCGTACACAAATTGACGTTCGATTTCCTCATCGTTAATTAAGTTGTCTAAATAATAATCTGGAGATTTAAAAATTCGTTTCCAATTTATAGGAGCACTCCACAAGCCAAAACGAGCTGCATTGTTTCCTAAATCAATCACGTTAAAATTCTTTTTATCTTTAAATACACGAGATCCACGACCAATCATTTGGTAATACAAAGTGATGGATTTTGTAGCCCTGTTTAAAATAATAGTATCTACACTTGGTTCATCAAACCCTGTGGTTAAAATACTTACTGATGTTAAAATTGCATCAGGTGTTTTTTTAAACCATCTTAATATTTCACTCCTCTCCTGCTTAGAAAAAGTATTGTCTAAATGACGAACATTTTCATAACCAGCTGCTTTAAAAGTATCATAAACATGCCAAGAAGTACTAATACCATTGTTAAAAATCAAAGTTTTTTTACCTAATGATTTTTCAACATATGCATTCAATAACTTGTCTTGCATGATGTTACTGGTATACAAATCATCTGATGATTTTACTGTATAATCTCCATTAATTCCCACTTTTAAACCACCAAGCGCAACATCATAAGTATAAGTTGTTGCCTTTGCTAAGAAACCTCTTTCAATTAACGTACTAATTGGTTCTCCAACCAATAATTCATCATAGATTTCGTTCATAGGAAGTTTTATGTTAGAACTTAAAGGGGTTGCAGTAACACCTAAAATAAAACAGTCTTGAAAATATTTAAAAAGTTTTCGGAAAGAATTATAGTGAGCCTCATCAATAATTACCATGCTAACGTCTTGCATATCTAACAAATCATCGTTCAATCTGTTTTTAAGCGTTTCTACCATGGCTACAAAACACATGTATTCATCTTGATCATCTAAAGATTTTACATCGCTTGTAATTACTTTGTTAGCAACTCCAAATTCATCTAACATTTTAGAGGTTTGACTACTTAACTCAATTCTGTGAGTTAAAATCAAAACCTTTTTCTGCTTTTCTTTAATGAAACGCCTAGCTATTTCAGAAAAAATAACAGTTTTTCCTCCTCCTGTAGGCAACTGAAAAACCAAGTTGTAATTAGAAGGTTTGTTTTCAATCTTATCAAAAACATTGTTGATGTTCTCTTTTTGATAATCGTATAACTCCTTCTTATTCTTACTTGTTTTCTTTATTTCTACTTCCATATTGTCTTTTTGAGTTTTGCAAAACTACGCAGTTTTTAAAGTTTTACGAAATTTAAACCTGTGTTTTTTTCTCTATAAGCTTAGTATTTACAATAGTTTTGCAATATCGATGGATAAAATCATATATTTATAAGACTAAACTTTAAACTTTTAACTATGAAATTTAATTTAATTGTATTGCTGATATCAGCCGTAATCCCTTTAATTATTGGGTTTATTTGGTATAACCCTAAAGTTTTTGGTACTGCCTGGATGAAAACTAGTGGTATTACCGCTGATGAAACCGAGAAACCAAATCCTATTATTTTTTTATGGTGTTTTATTCTTAGTTTATTTATCGCTTTAGCCTTAACACCAATTGTTATTCATCAATTTGGATTCTTTTCTGTTTTGTTTAATGAACCAGGCTTAACAGATCCTAATTCTGAAATTTTTGCCTACACAAGTGATTTTATGGCTAATTATGGAGAAAACTTTAGAACTTTTAAACACGGGGCTTTACACGGAACCATTACTGGAGTTTTAATAGCGCTACCCATTATTGGAACCAATGCATTATTTGAAAAAAAATCTTTTAAATATGTAATGATCAACGCGGGTTATTGGACCGTTTGTTTTTGTATTATGGGAGGAATTATTTGTCAATTCACCTAAACAATTACAATAAAACAAAAAAACTCGAACTAACTTAGTTCGAGTTTTTTTATGTTTTGACTTTATCTTTAAAAGGGTTCCTAAGTTCATACTCACTAGGCTTTACGCTTTTAATTAATGGTTTTATAATAGTGTTTACTACTTTGTTGGTGTGTTTTAAATACAAATACATACCTACTGGCTTTGCTCCTAAGCTACTTTTCATCATTTCGGCAGTTCTCCCTAACCTTAATTCTTTTACTTGATGATGAATCGCTAATTGAACGTAATCATACAAAATACGTTGATACAAAGGAATCGTATTATTGATGTCATAATTAATCCCCACATAATTAGCATCCAAACAACCATCTGTAAAACAAGCAGTGCTAAAAGCAATCATCTTATCTTCTTGAAAATATGCTTTAAAAACAAAATCCTCTTTTAATTCTTTTTTAAATTGATAAAAACTGTCCGTGGAAAATTCTACCATATTAAAACTAGCCGTTTTTACTACGGATAAATACAAATCTCTAATAATAGACTTGTGTTTGTTAATTTCTTCTGCAGTTAATAATTGTTCTCTAACAGAAACAGTCTTTTTATATACACTTTTTGCTCTAGTTCTGTATTTGGTTGTCATTTCCTCTAAATACTCTTTAAAAGTATTCCAGTGAGGTTTTAGGTACAAAACCATATTTACATCAATTTCAAAAGCGGTAAGTTTTTTTGATTGAATTCTTTTCTGCAAATCTATTTCTTGATGCTTCCAAAACTCTTTAAACATCAAAAAACTAAAATCTAATGGGGTCTTATCGTTTTTAAGTGTGATTTTTAAACTTTTAATCACATCATAAATAAGATGAGGAGAAACCTCTTTATTTAACACATAACCATTTACTCCTGTAGCAAAAAAGTTACCACACATCATTAAGTTTCCACAAAGTTTTTTTAAGAGTTTAGTAGTGATTCTTTTGTTGATTTCTTGAGGAAAAGTATCCTGAAAATAAAAACCATTTGTAATTTCTAAACACTGAAAATACATGATTCCGACAGGGATTTCTTTTTTATAGATAACAACATACACAAAACTTAAATAAGGAATTTTACTCTGCTCTATAGCCTTTAAGTAGCTAGCAGATAAATAAAGATTTGTGTGTTGAATATTAGACCAGTCCTGCAAGACTTCATCTATGGTAAATGAAAACTTATAAGAAAAATGATTATCTAAAGAATAAGGGGTTAATTTCATATATTAAAAATGAACATAAAAAAACACCTTAGTAGAGTACTAAGGTGTTTTCTTACGATATCACTACTATTAATAATCTTTAAAAATAGCGTGCATCATTCTTTTCTTATCGTTAATGCTTTCTTCCATAGAAATCATTGTTTCGGTTCTTCTAACTCCGTCAATGTCATCTATTGAAAAAATAATATCTTTTGCTTGATTAGTGTCTTTAGCTCTAATTTTACAGAAAATGTTGTATTTACCAGCAGTAATATAAGCAACTGTTACGTTTGGAATTTTTTCTAAAGCAGCAAGAACTTGTCTAATTTTAGAGCTACTCTCTAAATACAAACCTACGTGAGCAATAAAGTTATATTCCATTTTTTCATAATCCAATGTTAACGTAGAACCTTTAATAATTCCTTCGTCTTCCATTTTCTTAACACGAACATGTATGGTACCTGCTGAAACCAATAATTTTTTAGCAATATCCGTAAATGGAGTTCTTGCATTTTCTATTAACGTATCTAATATTTGGTGATCTATTTCGTCTAAATGATGTTTTTTCATGGCTTGAGGTACTTTTACTTTCTATCTTAAATTATTGATGACAAAAATACAATATTCTAATATTTTAATATCTATTTATAAACTAAATATAAGTATTCTTAATAAATATTTAAACTAAAACTCATTATATGCATTAAATTCTTTTAAATCTCCTCTTTGATATTCAACCAATTTGGAAACCAACTCATTGTTAACTACCTCATATTCATACTGAAAAGCAATATCCACCTGGTTATTTTGATCATCAATAACATTTCTAAAAATAAAGTCATAATTCTGCTTTCCATTGTTAGGAATGTCAAAATATGGCTCAAAATTAGTGTAATCATTATGGTAAACTAGGTATTTTAACCCACTTAAGATAGCATAGAAGTTATATTTTCTAACAATATTCCTATTATAATCTCCAGGATAATGTCCCGCCTCAATTAAAATAGTATTGTGTCCAAGCTTTTGAAAGTTATCTCCGGTTGCAGTTGGGTAAAACTCATCTGTATACCTTCCAACGTAATTTGGAATGGTTTCTTGCAAAGTTGCATTCATTGCTACAATAGCAGCCATTGTTTCTTTTCTACCGTTCGTTAAAGTTCTTTCTTCATCAACAGAAGGCGCTAAAAAAGATATTGTTGCAGGGTTTTTAAATCCCTCTACATTAAAAATAGTTCGCTGATCATGTAGGTTAAAGCAAAAATGAGGATTAAAATTATTTAATACATCTCTTAATAAGTTACTTTCTTTAGCTTTTAAATCTACTGCATCTCTATTTAAATCAATATCGTTTGCATTTACCCTTGTAAAATTTGTAGACCCATCAGGGTTTAACATTGGGATAAATATTAAAGTACAGGTTTTTAATAAGTCTTTAATTAAATCATTATCTAAATGATCTTCTACATACTTAAACAAGTCAAACAAAGCTTTGGTTCCAGTACTTTCGTTCCCGTGCATTTGAGACCATAAAAGTATTTTTTTAGGACCTGTTCCTAAAGTGATGTGATATATGTTTCTATCTTCTTCAGAAGTTCCTAGTTGCTTAACAGCAAATGGAGATTTTAAAGAATTAATAATTGGTTCTATATCTTCTAAAACAATACGTCTACCTAACAATTTATCCTCGTAATTGTTTAGGTACCATTTTTCTAAAGTATCTAAATCTAATCTATTCATGTTACAAAAGTAAACAACCTTTTGTTTACAATTGTAAATTACATTTGTAAACAAAAAACATTGTTAGTATCACAGATTTGAAACAGATGTAAACACACTACAAACAACTAACATACCATAAACTACGTATCGTTATTTTAGTTTATATAAAAACACATAAAACACGCAAAAACAGATAGTTAAGTGTTTTTATTTAAAGCTACTTATTTGTTAATTACATTAAAACCTAAGGTTTTCTTTGATGTAAAATATTAATTATTTACATTTGTAAACACATGATTTAAACAAAGGGATTTACAATGTTAAACCAAGAAGCATTCATTAATAGACTACATAAATTACTAGAGCATTATCATTTATCAGCAGCTACATTTGCCGATGAAATCAATGTACAACGCTCTAGCATCTCTCACCTACTTTCGGGTAGAAACAAACCAAGCTTAGAATTTGTATTAAAAATTGTAGACAGCTACAAGGAAGTATCTTTGGATTGGTTGCTTTATGGTAAAGAAGAATTCCCTTCTAGGCCATCTCAAAGCATTAACAATAGTATAGACCCTACTAAGGAAAAAGAGAAGTTACAAAATGATGTATTAGATAAAGGGCAAAAAAAAACAACAACCCCATCTGATATAGAAAGAATTGTTGTTTTTTATAAAAACGGAACTTTTAAGGAGTATTCCGAACGTTCTTTTTAGTTATTCAATCGCAAGTTTTTTAACCCCTTGTTCTAGAATAGATAAAATAGCTTCTTTGTTACTATGGTTTTCTTCTTGCTGTTTAGCAATAACTTTTCTTAACACTCTTATACACTCGTAATTAAAGTTGTATTTTTTGTATCTCAATCCTTTTTCAACAAAATCATCTACCATAATCTGCATAGCCTCTTCGTTATCTGTTGCCGAAACCCAATCAAAAGCATCTTCAAAATTCTTTTTTAGTTTCTCATCTTGAATTAAATACATTCCTGTTAATAAATATTTGGCAACAAAAGTAACTTGCTCTGGCTTACGTTGCTCTAAGTATATCTTTAATAAAGGAACGTAAATATAATTTTTAACCTCTATAGGAAGCCCTTCTGCATACTTCTCTGCTCTTTCTTTATCTACATAATACATCGCCAACAAACTATTCCCTTTAACCTTAGGAGAAATATTATCTATTCCTTGTACAAAAACAGACAAATACTTTCTATCCATTAATTTTCCTAATGTAGATATTGCTGCTGCAGAAACATTTGGGTTTTTATCTTTAGCCAATTCTACAATTCTAGAAATAGTTCTTTTTTTAGCATAACTTCCTGCCAAATTAATATTATCTAAAGCATAAGCCTGGATTGTTTCATACGGATCGTTAATAGCAGCTTCAAATAACTTAAAAACATCTTTATCATCTTGTTTTTCTTTTAACAACTTTAAAGACTCCATCTTATCTACAAAATGATCAGCATGTTTATATTGATAAATCAACTGTTCTGTGTTTAATTCAGGTTCTGTAATTTCTGCTAATAAAACATGGTCTGAGTTTACCTTAACCAACTTAGGCTCTTTCTTAAACGGAAACTCAAAAATCTTTTCTTTTCCATCAACAAAAACCCTGTAGTCTTGTTTGTTTTCCCCTTCGTAAACAGTAATTGTTAAAGGAAAGTCAAACTCTTTTCCAGATTGGGTAACTTTTACTTTTACACTGTTTTTTAACAAATCGTTTTCATAGCTTACTTTTAATCTTGGATGTCCATTACCATAGTACCATTGACTAAAAAACCAAACCAAATCTTCGCCACTTACTTCTTCTAAAGCCAAACGCAATTGCTGTGCTTCTGCAGATTTAAATTTATTTTTTTCTAAATACAATTTAAGTCCAGCAAAGAAAACATCATCTCCTAAATAATTTCTAAGCATATGAAGAATCAGCCCTCCTTTGTTATAGCTTACAACATCAAAAACATCATCTTTTTTACTGTAATTATAGCGTACCAAATGTTTCTCATAGTTTTCGCTTAATGCATTTGGATTTAAATATTGACTTTTGTCTTTATCCATATGCTCATCAGCTCTATATTTTCCATATTCGTGATTTAGCCATAAATATTCAGAATAATTAGCAAACGATTCGTTTACAGTAATATTTGCCCAACTTTCTGTGGTTACCAAATCTCCAAACCAATGATGAAACAATTCATGTGCAATGGTAGGTTCCCATGTATTTCTTTCAGACAATTCTCCTTTAGACAACATGGCTTGTTCTGCGTGGATTACCGCTCCTGTATTTTCCATTGCTCCACTTACATAATCACGAACAATCATTTGGCTGTATTTATCCCAAGGATATTCTACTCCTGTGATGTCAGAAAAATAGGTCAACATTTTGGTTGTGTTTTTAAACAACTCCTCTGCCGTGTCTTTATAAGAAGGTTCTACATAAAAACTTACTTCTTTACCTCTCCATTCTTGTTTAATCACAGCAAAATCACCAACTCCCACAAAAAATAAATAAGGAGCGTGTGGCAAAGTTTGTTTCCAGTGATCTGTTCTAGTACCATCTCCATTGTCTTTTTGAGATATTAATTTTCCGTTAGACAGCGTTTTAAAAATAGTTGGTACTGTAAGAATAATTTCTTCTGTTGATTTTTGATTAGGTTTATCAATGGTAGGAAACCACACACTGTTTTGTTCCGGTTCCCCTTGAGTCCATATTTCTGTAGGCTTAGATGCATCATCCCCTTTTGGATTGATAAAATACAAACCCTTATCATCAGTAATAGCAACTCCCCCGTTACTCTCTACTTTATTAGGATTTCCTCTGTACTTTATATACAGGGTTAAAGTATCGTTTTTGGTATATGTTTTAGGTAAATCGATGTTTAATTTGGTTCCTGAATTGTAAAATTTTAAAACCTGATTTCCTTTTTTAACTTCATAAATATTCATTTTTTTGGCATCCAATTGTAGTTTATCGGTGCTTTTAAAATGCGGACTTAAAGTAATCCAAGCTTCTCCATTAACGGTTTGATCGTCAAAATTGAAACTTAAATTTAATTTGGTATCTATCAAATTAAATTCTTTGGTGGCTGTTTTTCCATTGTCGTTAAAGCGATACAAACGTTGAGCTTGAGTTTGACACGCTATAAAAACAACAAACAATATTTTTATGTATTGTTGCATAAATTAATAGGTGATTAATGATTTTACAATCGGTTTAATTTCTTTTAACTTTTTACTTCCTTCTAAAAAAGTAAGGTCTATCACAAAACTAAATCCCGCTACATTGGCTTTTTGTTTAATTAAGTTTGCTGCTGCAATAGCAGTTCCACCTGTTGCCAATAAATCATCATGAATCAAAACATTACTTCCTGTTTTAATTGCGTCTTCATGAACTTCAATAGTAGCAGAACCATATTCCAAATCATAAGATTCCTTAATCGTTTTGGCTGGCAATTTTCCTTCTTTACGAATCATGATAAAAGGAACTTGTAATTTTTGCGCTAATAAAACCCCAAACAAATATCCTCTAGATTCAATTCCTGCAACCGCATCAATTTGAATTCCCTCAAACTGATTTGCCATTTCAGTAATCATGTCTTGTAATAAATCTGGGTATAATAAGATTGGCGTAATGTCTTTAAACAAGATTCCGGGTTTTGGAAAATCTTGCACATCACGAATCACAGATTTTACTCTCTCTTCTAAGTTTTTAATCTTCAATTTTATTTCTGTATTTTTTTGTTTGTTGATATACTTCTTCTAAAATAAATATGTCTTGTTCAGAAATTTCACAATGTGATAATTCCATCATTTTTCTAGCAGTTCTAATGGCTTTTTTTAAATTATAAACATCCATTAATTTGCCTCCTCCCCAAGTAAAAGAAGGAATGAATTTTTCTGGTAAATCTGACCCAAAAATATTGGCACTTACTCCAACAACTGTACCAGTGTTAAACATAGCATTGATACCTGTTTTGGAATGATCTCCCATCATTAATCCACAAAACATTTGTTGTGTATCTTCATAAATCTCGTCTTCATAATTCCACAACCTAACTTTACTAAAAGTGTTTTTTAAATTAGATACATTTGTATCTGCTCCAAAATTACACCATTCTCCAATAACTGAGTTCCCTAAATATCCATCGTGCCCCTTGTTAGAGTTGGCAAAAATGATACTATTTTTAACTTCTCCTCCTACTTTACAATTGGGTCCAATAGTGGTAGCTCCATAAATTTTTGCCCCCATTTTAACCAAAGCTTTTTCTCCTAAAGCAAAAGGCCCTCTGATTAATGCACCATCTAAAACAACAGCATCTTTAGCAATGTAAATTGGTCCGTTGGATGCGTTTAAAATACAAGGAGATATAGTTGCATCTTCTTCTATAAAAATTTGTGATTTATTAACGGCTTGAACTCCTTCTGGAATTTCCATAGAAATTTCATCCTTCGTCAACATTTCAAAATCTTGTAGAATTGCGTATTCATTTTTTAAAAATAAATCCCACTTGTTTTCAATACTCTCTACATTTTCTATTGTAATAGATTCGTAAGTATCAAAATCTACTTCTTCTTGATCTTCTGTACTATAAAAAGCCAAAATATCATCCTTACAAACTACTTTTTGATTTGCTTTTAAGTTTTTTACAGCTTTAAAAAAATCGATATTAGGAATATATCCAGCATTTATAAAAACATTGGCCTCCATTTCTAACATAGGATATTTATCACTTAAATACTCTTCTGTTAATGTAGTAGTGGTTAAACCTAAATATTTTTCCCACTTTTCACGAATGGTTAAAATTCCTATTCTAAGATCTGCAACTGGTCTAGTAAAAGTAAATGGTAAAAGTGCTGCCCTAAAAGCACCATCGTAAAGAATGTAATTCATGTTTCTTTTAATATAATTTTTTGTTATTCATTATCAATTTTAATAGATGTACAACATTTTGCAAACACCAATCTTCTCCTTTATTTGTACTGTTTTTTTACTGGTAAAAAGATATAAAAAAACCACCTAATATAAATAGGTGGTTTTAGTTAATATTGTATCAAAATTTATTGTCTTGAATAATTTGGAGCTTCTTTGGTAATTGCAACATCATGTGGGTGACTTTCTGCAATTCCTGATGCTGTAATTCTCACAAATTCAGCATTTTTTTGACCTTCAATGGTACCTGCTCCACAGTATCCCATTCCTGCTCTTAGTCCACCAATAAATTGATGCATAGTTTCGTATAATTCTCCTTTATAAGGAACACGACCTTCAATTCCTTCTGGAACTAATTTTTTACTATTATCCTCATCTCCTTGGAAGTATCTATCTTTAGAACCTTGCTTCATCGCTTCAACAGATCCCATACCTCTATAAGATTTAAATCTTCTTCCGTTAAACAAAATCACTTCTCCTGGAGCTTCTTTTGTTCCTGCCAACAAAGATCCTAACATTACTGAATCTGCTCCTGCAGCAATTGCTTTAGGAATATCACCTGTATAACGAACTCCACCATCGGCAATTACAGGAACTCCAGTTCCAGCCAAAGCTTCGGCAACTTGAATAACAGCAGATAATTGAGGGTATCCTACTCCTGCAACTACACGAGTAGTACAAATAGAACCAGGTCCTATACCAACTTTAACAGCATCTGCACCAGCAGCTACTAAATCTAAAGCCGCTTTTTTGGTTACTATATTTCCAGCTACTA
Organism: Wenyingzhuangia fucanilytica; assembly: GCF_001697185.1. Lineage (GTDB taxonomy): Bacteria > Bacteroidota > Bacteroidia > Flavobacteriales > Flavobacteriaceae > Wenyingzhuangia > Wenyingzhuangia fucanilytica. The sequence goes on from NZ_CP014224.1 coordinate 1,645,297, forward strand.
CATCTAAATTAGGAAAAGCAGCCTTTACCTCTTTTAATTTGTTTAAAATATTAATTGAGTGTCCGTGAGCAGAATCTAAAACAACAGCATCTACTCCTTCTTTTGCCAAAGCAGTAACTCTTTCTAAACAGTCATCAGTAACACCAATGGCTGCAGCAACTCTTAGTCTTCCGAACTCATCTTTATTTGCTTCTGGATTTTCACGAACTTTTGTAATGTCTCTAAAAGTAATCAATCCAACAAGTTTAAAATCTTTATCAACGATAGGAAGTTTTTCAACTTTATTGTCTTGTAAAATGACTTCTGCTTCTTTTAAAGAAGTTCCTGCAGAAACGGTTACTAAACCTTCGGAAGTCATTACATCAGCAATTTTTCTTTTGCTATTTTTTTCAAAACGCAAATCTCTATTGGTCACAATTCCTTTTAAAATACCTTTGTCATCTACAACAGGAATTCCTCCAATTTTATGCTCTTGCATTAACAAGTTAGCATCTAATACAGTTTGATCTGCAGTAATGGTAACTGGCTCTAAAATCATTCCTGCTTCAGAACGTTTTACTTTTTTAACTTGCTTTGCTTGTTCTGCAATAGACATGTTTTTATGAATCACACCTATACCTCCTTCACGAGCCATTGCGATTGCCATTCTAGACTCCGTAACAGTATCCATAGCTGCGGACACAATAGGCGTATTTAATGGGATGTTTCTTGTGAATTTAGATTTTATTGAAACGGTGTTTGGTAACACTTCTGAATAAGCAGGGACTAATAATACATCATCGTATGTAAGTCCTTCAGAAATAACTTTGTTTGTAGACATTTGCAATTAGATATGATTTAATTGCATGCAAATATACGATAAATAATATGAAAACCACTAAAGGTTTTGCCAAGAATTTAAAAGTGATAACGCTTTGTTAACATCTACACTTTTCGTAAATTTAATAGAGATAAAAAACCGCTGTCATGAAAAAAATAATCATTCCTGTTGACTTTTCTGAATTTTCAGAATACGCATTAAAAACCGCTGCACAATTAGCTAAAAAACACACTTCCGAATTAATTTTGGTTCACATGTTAGAAATGCCTTTGGCCTACTCTACTCACGATAGTGAGTACAGCAAGAGCATTGTTTTTATGATCAAACATGCTGAGAAAAAAATGGAAGAAATCACTTCCAAAAAGTACTTAAAGGGTATTACTATAAAAGTAATCATTAAGCATTTCACTGTTTTTCCAGAAATTGGAGATTTGGCTATTGACCAAGAAGCTTCTTTAATAGTAATGGGGTCACATGGGGTAAATCATCAACACAGTACTTTTTTAGGTTCAAACACTGAAAAAGTGGTTAGAAATTCCAAAATTCCGGTCTTAATCGTCAAAGATGAATTAAAAAATGTAGATTTTAAAAATGCTGTTTTTGTAAGTGATTTTAAAATGGAATCTGTGAATGCTTATCTTAAAGCTAAAGATTTTTTTAATTTGATTAATGTTAAACCTACATTGTTGTTTATCAACAAGCCTGATGGTGGATTTGTTTCTACTGCAGAAATGAAATATAGATTTGAAAACTTTTTAATGAAAGCCGATGGTAATTTAGACAACCTTAAATACTTTGCTAATTATGATGACTATACTGTTTTGCATGGGGTAAAATACTATGCTGATGAAAATAATATAGATTTAATTGCAATTCCAACTCATGGAAAATCTAGCATTTCTAAATTCTTTAACCAAAGTGTTTCTTTGGATATTGCTAATAAATCTTCATATCCCGTTTTAACCGTATTGATTTAATTTTATATATTTTAATCACAAAAACAAAGCCTTTTCAATATTCTGAAAAGGCTTTGCTTTATTATACGATATAGTTCAAAGTTAAACTCTTTCACTTTTGTCAACTATCAAAGCAACAGTTGCATCTCCTGTAACATTTACAGTAGTTCTAAACATATCTAAAGGTCTATCTACGGCAAAAATCAAAGCCAAACCTATGGGTAATAAATCTTTTGGAAAACCTATACTATCTAACACTATAATCAACATGACCATCCCTGCTCCAGGAACAGCAGCAGAACCAACAGAAGCCAACAAAGCTGTTAATACTATGGTTATTTGATGCTGAAAAGTTAAGCCTTCTGGCCATAAAACTTGCATGATAAAAACAGCAGCTACTGCTTGATACAAACTGGTTCCATCCATATTTATGGTTGCTCCTACAGGAAGCACAAAACTAGAAACTTCTTTATGAACACCTAAGTGATCTTCTACCCTTTCCATAGTAACAGGTAAAGTGGCAGCACTAGAACTTGTAGAAAAAGCCAGTAATTGAGCTGAAGAAATATTTTTTAAAAACCAAATTGGCGATTTTTTAGCGTATAAAGAAACACATAAAGTGTAAAAAACAATCATTAACAACAAACCTAAAACAACTACTCCAGAATATTTTAACAAGGCTAACAACACATAATAATCATCAGAAGTTACTACAACTGTTGCTAATAAAGAAAAAACTGCATAAGGAGCAAAAAGCATAATAATGTCAATCATTTTTAAAATGACTTCATTTAAAGAATCAAAAAAATTGATTAATGGTTTTGCTTTTTTAGGATCAATTAACAACAAACAAATTCCTAAAAATATGGTAAAGAAAATCACTTGAAGCATACTTTTATTATCACTCATTGCAAAAGTGACATTATCAGGAACTATATCTACCAAAAACTGCAAAGGCCCTTGACTGGTTCTAAGGTTTGCTTCAGAAATTTTGCCTTGCAAGCCTTCATTAGAAACATAATTTTCTTTTAAAGAAGTAATGGTTTCTTGCGAAATTCCATTTCCTGGCTCTAATACATTTACCAAAACCAAACCTATTGTAATGGCTATTACTGTAGTAACTATATAGATACCTATGGTTTTTATCCCCATAGATTTAAATTTTGAAATATCTTTTAAATCAGAAACTCCTTTTATTAAAGAAGCCATAATTAAAGGAATGGCAATTAACTTTAGTAGTTTTACAAATAAAGTTCCAAATGGTTTTACCCAATCAATCGTAAATTGTTTTCCTCCTTGTATGTTAGAAAGTATAATTCCAAAAACAATTCCCAATACAAGACCAATAATAATTTTCCAGTGAAGTGCTAATTTTTTCATGATGGGATTTTTGAGAAACAAAAGTAAAAAAACTTATAAAACTCAAGAACAACCGCAATCATCACTACCACAAGCTTTTTTGCTTTTTTTGAAAAACTTACCATAAAGAATCCAAAGGGCAAAAATGACAGTGGCAAAAACCAGGATGTTTTGTGTTATTTCCATTATTTTAATATTTGAAAAGCAATTAAAGCTGTAAGATACGCAAAACCAGACATCACAAACATCTGTATCATTGGCCATTTCCAACCATTTGTTTCTCTTTTAACAATGGCAATAGTACTCATACATTGCATAGCAAAAGCATAAAACAATAAAATAGAAACTCCTGTAGCAAAAGAATATACTGGTTTTTTAGAATCTTGAAAAACCTCATTTCTCATTCTTTCTTTAATGGTAGATTCTTCTTCGTTTCCTACACTATAAATAGTTGCTAAAGTCCCTACAAACACCTCTCTAGCCGCAAAAGAAGTAATTACAGCAATTCCAATTTTCCAATCATAACCTAAAGGTCTAATTACAGGTTCTATGGTTTTTCCCATAATTCCTATATATGAATTCTCTAACTTATAAGATGAAATTTCTGTTTGTAACTCTTCTTCTGTATGATTAGGGTGATTCTGACTTACAATGGTCTCGGCATTGTTAAAATTATCCCCTGGCCCATAAGAAGCCAATACCCATAATAATATAGATAAAGCCAAAATGATCTTACCCGCTTCAAATACAAAGGCTTTGGTTTTTTCAATCACATTATAGGCTACATTTTTAAATAAGGGTAACTTATAATTAGGCATCTCTACCACAAAATAAGATTTAGAGCCTAGTTTTAATACCTTATCAAGTATGGTTGCAGAAACAATTGCCATTCCAAAACCTAATAAATACAAAGCCATCAGCATTAATCCTTGTACATTAAAAGACATAAATTTTGCCTCGGCAGGAACTATTAAACTAATGATAATTGCATATACTGGTAAACGAGCAGAACAGGTAGTAAAAGGAGTTACCAATATGGTAATCAATCTTTCTTTCCAGTTTTCTATATTTCTAGTCGCCATAATTGCAGGAATTGCACAAGCAGTTCCAGAAATTAAGGGAACAATACTTTTTCCACTTAATCCAAACTTTCGCATGATTTTATCCATTAAAAATACCACACGACTCATATATCCGCTTTCTTCTAACACCGAAGTAAACAAGAATAAAAAGGCAATTTGTGGAATAAAAATCACTACTCCCCCAATACCAGGAATAATTCCTTCGGCCAATAAATCAGTAAAAACTCCTTCTGAAAGATGTGCTCTTGCCATTTCTGAAAACCCTGCAAAAGTTTCATCTATATAATCCATTGGAAATGCTGACCAAGAAAATAATGCTTGAAAAATGCTGAATAAAATGGTAAAGAAAATTAAATACCCAAAGTATTTATGTATCAAAACCTTATCTAAAATAGAACGTAAATCTTTAGCATTTTGTGGATCTTGACGATATGTTTTTTCTAATACTGATTTTATGAATTGATAACGTCTAACAGTCTCTAAATGATGCTTCTTTTTATCATCTTTAGCCAAAACAGAAAATACAGTAGGCTCCTCTATAAAACAAGGTACAACACTTAAATCTTTAAAATCTATAATTAATTTTTTAAGATAAGAGATTCCTTTGTTTTGTTTAGAACTCACAAAAGCAATTTTGGTTTCTAACAAAGCCTCCATCTCTTGCTTGTCGATGTCAATACCTCTAACAGTCATCTGATCCACCATATTGATAGCCAAAATGGTAGGGATTCCCAAATCTTTTACTTGGGAGTATAAAAATAAATTACGCTTTAAGTTTTCTATATCTACTACTACAACGACTACATCAGGATAGTTTTCGTTGGTTTTATCAGACAGTACTTGTACAGCAACATCTTCGTCCAAAGAACTAGCATTTAAACTATAAGTTCCTGGTAAATCAATAACCTCTGCACCAATGATGTTATTTAATTTGGTGTGCCCTACTTTTTTATCTACAGTAATTCCAGGATAGTTTCCAACCTTTTGATTCAACCCAGTTAAACGGTTAAATAAAGAAGTTTTTCCTGTATTTGGATTTCCTATTAAAGCTACTTTAATCTCACTCATAGTTTTTCTACTATTATTTTAGATGCCACTTCTATTCTAATAGCCAAATAGGTTCCGCTAATGTTTAAATAAATTGGATCTTTTAAAGGAGCTCTTTGTAAAACCTCTACATAATTCCCTTCTATACACCCCATTTCAATCAATTTTAACGGAATATCAATTCCATTAAAAGATTTAATAATAGCTCTATCACCTTTAAGCAGATCAGCAATTGTAGATAATTTCATTAAGCTTGTTTAAATTAAATATATTACCTAAGATTTTTTGACACCTAAAAAGGAACTATGCTTGGGTAAAATAAAACGAAAAACAAAGATATAAACTATTTAGATTTATTTAAAATAAACAGACTTTTTTATGGAAAAGAATTTATGGATCCTTGTAAAAAGATGACTAATAATTTGCGATGGCTATTTTTGCCCAATCAATAAGAATTTCTTTTTCAGTTGCAGAAATTTCTCCATGTAAATTTTCATAAGAATCTAATGGCATTTTTCCTTCTTCAACTTCTTCTATTAATTCCTCTAATTTGTGTTTTTTTCTTTTTGTGTTATAGGTAGACCAATCAGAAAAATTTAGATGTTCTTTTCCCTCTTCTACGTGATGATTGATCCAGTAAGAAAGTGGCGCTACATTAGCATACCATGGATATTCTGTTTTGTTACTGTGGCAATCATAACACTTTGATGCTAAAATATTACTCACCTCACTATTAGGAGTTGTTTCTAAAACAAACACTGTTAATTCTCTAGTTTCAGCATCATTTTTTTCAGTTCCAAAAAATTGAGCTATCACTAAAACAATGGCAAGGGTGATGAATATTTTTTTTATCATTTTATTATATTTTAATTTCTAAAGTTGCGTAATAATATCTTGGCTCTGCAGGAATAATCCCAGGACCTGGATACCCTGTTGCTCTACGGGTAAAATAACTATTGTTCAACAAGTTATTAATTCCAGATTCTATTCTAAAATGTTTTGAAAATTTATAAGAGATAGAAAAATCTAAAATATCATAACTTGGAATGGCTCCACTAACATCTTCTTCATTATTTGGATTGTATGGAGAGTTCGTTACATCCGTAAATTGTTCGCTAATATATGTGTATTGTAAACTTGCTAATAAGTTTTTCCATCCAAAACTAGCTCCCGTTTTTAAGTTTAATAATGGAATAAATTCAACTTCATTACCTGCTACACCGTTTTCATCAGACTCTAAATACACAGATTTTGTAATGGCTAAATTGGTAAAAACATCTAAAATAACATTCTTATTGTTTTTAAAATAAGTTTCCTTAATATTCCACTGCAATAAAGATTCTACCCCATAAATAAAAGCAGTACCAATGTTTTTACGAACCCATTGCCCTCTATATGGAGGAGTATTACTAAAAATTTGCCCTATTCTATTTCCGTAAACCAAGGTAAAAATACTAGCATCATAAGAAAATGCTTTTTTCACTTTTCCTCTTACTCCCAAATCTGCTGTAAAACCTGTTTCATCAGTAATGTTAGGATCAATAACAAATGTTGGACTTACAGTTCTAATATCTGAAAAAGTTACTGAACGGTAGTTTTGAGAAAAATTAGTATACAACTCAAATAATTGACTTGGTTTGTAACTTATTCCCAAACCTAAAAGGACAAAGTTTCTAACAAAACTGTTGTTATCATCTTTATGCTCTGAAAACTGTGGATTATTGTTATTGTAAACATAGTAACTACCTCTAGACTTAGTGTTGATGTGCTCAAACCTAAACCCTGGAGTAATACTCAAATGTTTGTTGATGTTAAAAATATGTTCTCCAAATAACGAAGCATTAAAATTTGGAAAATCAAAATCATTTTGATTTGGGTATTGTGCTGCACTTTCATCAAAACTAAAGTCTGCATCTGTTCCTTTAGTTCCTGCACCTTGTCTTTGGGTATTATTCGCTCTATATAACTTTCCTCCTAACAAATAATAGTTGGTGTTTTTTCCTAATTGATAGCTTGATAAAAAACGAGCCTCTGCACCATAATTTCTAAAATCACCAACAATTAAATCTCTATTAAAAATATAACTTCCATCATTATTTTGTTCATCTCCATTAGGATCAAATAAATTAGGCTCTAATAAAATAGGATTTCCTCTAAATCCTACCACTTTTCTATAAGCATCTAAAGCAAACAAACTCACAGTTAATTTAGAAGCATCTGTAATTTGATGCTCAAACTTTAAATTGTACAATTTCCAATCTACTCCAAACCAATTACGCTGTAAATAACTTTGAGTAGGATCTTCTAAAAACTGAACATCAGACAAACCTCCTGGTTGATGTGCGATATAATTAAAAGATGACAATTCAAAAGCAATATTGGTATCTACATTAAAATCATATCCTAAATGGGCAAAGAAATTATTAGACTTATAGTCTGAATTAGGTCTAAAACCATCTCCTTGTTTTCCATTGTAATAAGCATAATAGTTAAATTTATGCGAAGTACCACTAATAGAACTAAAATTAGATAATGTTCCAAAAGAACCTACAGTATTACGAGTAATTACTTCTACAGGCTTATTTACAGGTTTTTTAGTGATAAAATTAATCAATCCTCCAAATTGAGTTCCATATTGTAAAGAGGCTGCACCACGTATTACTTGAATTTGTTCTAAAGCTTCTGTAGGTGGTGTATAATAACTTTCTGGATATCCTAACACATCGGCACTAATATCATAGTCATTTTGGCGAGTATTAAAGTTGGCTGTTCTGTTTGGGTCTAATCCCCTACCTCCAATGTTTAATTGCAGTCCACCATCATTACTATCATAAATATTTAACCCAGCTACTTTGGCAAAAACTTGTCTAGGATTGTTGGTAGCTTTGTTTCCAACCACTAAATCTAAATTGACTACTTCTGTTTTTTTACCTGCGTAAATATGGGTTCCCACTACAGGTTTTAAAGTGGTTAAGCCATAATTAATTCGTTTTTTTGCATTCAATACCACCTCAGACAATTCCTCTTGCAAAGGCGTTAAATACAAAGTAATGGTTTGATGATCTTTAAAACTAAAATCTTTTTCTACTACAGCATATCCAAAATAAAAGAAGGTTAAATGTAGAGAGGTCTTTTCAAAATCGGCATTAATAAGTCCTGACTGATTGGTAAGACCAATATATGTTTTTTGTTCTGCCACAACCTGTACTCCTTCTAAAGGTTGTTTGGTTACTTTATCTAGTATTTTAAAAGTTACTTGATAAGCAAAACTTGTTTGCGTTAATAACAGCAGTACTACTAATATTTTAAAATCCTTTAATTTCATCATTCAAGGGTAAAATCCATGTTTTGTTATGAAACCCCTCTTTTTGTTGATATAAATCTATTTTAGGATCAATAAAAAGTTGATTTAAACGTCCATTTAAGGCAACATAACTTTTTGCAAAAATTTGTATGTTTTGATGTCCTTGACTTTTAAAATGATCTCCTAATAAATGAGCATATTCCAAAATAAAATCTGGTTGAAAACTCATTTGTTTGATTTGAAAAGATGTTAAAAAATCAGTATTATCTACATAAAACTGCTTTCCACTAACACTATCTTTTACGTAAAAAGTAGTATATCCTACTTTTTCCATCAACATTACTCGCCAAGAAAATCGAAATCCCTGTTCTGTCCAAAACAATTCACCAGGGTAACACAAATTTCTGAAGGGCAAAAATAGTTGAATTACAAAAAATAGACTAATTATAAATAAGATATTTTTAGGTCTTTTATAGGTATACAACTCTTTTGTTAAAACTGTTGATTTTGCAGAAATTTTTAAAACTTTTTTTAGTCCATTGATAAACTTTTCATGCAGACTACTGTCAAAGAAAATTAATGTTGCACAAATCATGATATATGGAAACATCCCTATGTTAAAAAGAATTCGTGTAAAAATGTGGAAGACCACAACTGCTACAAAAGCAAAAGGTCTGGTTTTACGAATTAACAATAAAAAAGGAATGGTTAAATCATAAATAGCACCACTCCAACTCATGGCATAATGAAACCAAGTTTGATTCATAAATCCCCCAACCAAAGGCAAATCTGTTTTGGTAGACAACCATATTTTTAGAGGCTGTGCTCTAAATAACCAATCGGAATTTAATTTGGCCAAACCGGCATAAAAATAAACAATCCCTAAAAGTAGTTTAATACTGTCTACTGTCCAACTTGGTACAAAAGCATAAGCTAATCCCCTATTTTTTGCATCTAAAGAAAAGGTAGCGTTTAAAGGCAAAAAGCAGAGTAAAAAACTCATGATACTTACAAAGTAATAGTGATTTAAATATGTGGTTTTGTCTATTAATTCTATATAAGTAAAAGACAAGAAAAACAAAATCATTGAGATTCTATATTTAAACCCAAGTATGATTCCCACACAAGCTAACATTGCCAAAGCAAATAATGCATAGGTGTATACGCCTAGTGTTTTAACCCACTCAAAGCCATAATAAGTAAAATGCCATTTGGGCTTGATATAGAATTGCTCTACCCAATCCATAGACACAAAACGGATTAGACTAACCAGCATTAAGACACCAAATAGTACACGAAAAGCAGCTAAAGTAGCTGCTTTTGTTTTATGGTTTTGTATGTAGTTTTTTAAAGTATTCATGACTAGTCTCCGTCTGAATCTACATAATCTTGATTAACACTTAAAGCTTGAAAAATATTTGTTTTAAATAAGAATACATACTCTTGAATATTGTTAAACATAGTAATCATTTTGCTATTATCTGTTTCTACTTGTGTTACAAAATCAGTAGCTAAACTTTCTGAGGCAGTTGTTATGTTTGTGAATTTAATATCAACAAAATCTGTTATTTTATAATTTTTGTTATCATTACTAATATATACTTCTGCATTTAAATAATCTAAATAGGTTTTTAAACCTGCTCCTGTAGTACTTCCATCATAAGAAATACCGTAGTAAAAGTTGTTTATAGCTTTAAAAGATTCTTCAAAAAACTCTTTTGAATGTTCCGAGCTATAATAAGACTCTACTGCTTCAGCATTTTTAAGATTGTCTCTTTTTCCAGATGGAGTTGCAATTTTATTTTCTCTAAAACCTTGCTCAACATAATTGATATAATCGTTTACCATTTTATCAAAAGATGCATTGGCATTAGAACCATTATTTGCAATAATACTAGCGGCATTGTTTTGCCAATAAGTTTTCGATGTATTTGTTAAGGCAATCATTCTATTTAAAACCTTAGTTAAATAAGCTTTGTACTTATCTTTTGTAATGTCAGAAGTAAACTTAGTTAAAGCATCGTCTTTATTAATTAAATAGTCAAAAGCAGCAAAACCTTGTTCATCAATACTTCCTGATTTGGTAAAATCAATTTGATTGATTTCAGAAATAGAACCTTCTAAATTACTTTCTAAGGTAGTATCATCTTCATTGGAATTAGGAAATGGAACCGTACTTGTTTCTCTATCTATAGGATAGGTATTCATATAAATACGTGTATCCCCTTGCAATTCAAACATGGCTACATGTTGCCAAACTTTTTGAGCTTGGAATAAAGCTTGTTGTAAATCACCAATTGTATTTGGGTCAGGTGATGATATAAATGTATTTGACTTAACTTCTAAGTCATTCATTTTGATTTTAAAATCTGCATATGCAGGTAACACAAGATTATTAACCCAATTAGTTAAAACAGATTCGCGATTATAACCATCGCCATCAATATTATTTTCTTTTACACAAGAATAAAAGAAAGTAGAGATTAACAAAATACTAAGTGTCTTTTTCATTTGATTATCTTTTACAAAATGAGATGCAAAAATATAGAAAATTGAGGTATTCTAAATTAATAGCCTACCTCAATTTTTTAAATTGTATTAAAAACGATTTATTGGTTTACTTGCTCTAAGTTAAAATCGTATTTCTCTAAAATTTCTTCAGAAATTTCTTCTAATTTATCAGCTGTTAAATCGTAGAATCCATTAGTACTTCCATATAATTTAGTTAATAATGCATCTACTTCTGCCTTTGTAAAGTATGGCGCTTTAGTTTCTACGTTATAAGTAAACTGTAAAGAGTAAATAAATCCATATCCCTCTGACAATGCGTGAAAAGCAGCTCTTGATTCATCACCATCAATACTAGCTTTAGCTTTTTGTAAGTAATATACTCCTCTTGCAGCAGGAATTTTAGAAATTTGATATCTGATTACTTCAACAGCAGCATCTCTAACATCATATTTTTTAGCAACTATTGCTGCTCTACCAATTAAGAATGCTTTTTTAACGATTTCACGAATGTTAGAAAAGTATGATTGCCCTGCTACTTCTTCTAAATAATGACCTAATAATTTATCAGCATCTCCTGCTCCATATACATAACCATAAGCCTCATCAAAATGGTGCTCCATAGTTGTAGAACCATCAGTGCTTGCTACCGCATCGTTTTCTGTTCTATAAGCATTAGACCCATCAAAATTATCATCTAATCTGTTAAAGTAGTGGTTTAATGTTTGATCTATAGCCAAAGCACCAATCAATCCTTTGTAAAAAGCTTGATTATATTCTAATCCTTTTTCGTTAAAATAACGTTTCCCATCATAAATACCAGCTACACCTTGGCTAGCTTCTTTATCACTAGCTATTACCGCTAATTGGTTAGTTAAATAAGAATCAAAATCTGCTTTTATAGCATCAGCATCATTTTGATTAGTAGCATATAAACCTACAGAGGCAGCTACTTTACTTCTTACATTTTTACTTCCGTTTAAAGAAGCATCGGTAAATGAAACAGCTTGGTTAAATCTATTTGTAAAATCTTCTTGTGTAGGTAATGGATTTGTTTGAGTTAATAAAGCTCCAATCTCATTTACCTGCAATAAACGTGTAGTTTGTCCTGAATAATCTACAGTAGTAGTTTCATTTCTAGAAAACTCATAATTTTCAGGAACTGTTAATCCTGTTACATCAATATCTTCAAGATTCTTAGCATGTTTGATAATATCTTCTATATCATCTCCTCCTTTAGAACATGATGTAAAAAAAGCTCCAGCTGCAACTAATACCGCTAATGTTAATTTTGTGATTTTCATTACTATTTATTTAGACTTGTTTTAATTTGTTTTTTAAATACGTTGCAAATATACAGACCAATTCTAAATAAACAAATCTTATTTTAATTTATTATAAATAAAGCTACGAAAAGGTTTTCGTGTAAGTAAGGCTATTACTTGCTAATAAATAAAGAGAAAATGAGATGAAAAAACTTAAAACACCTGTAAAGCAACATTATAAGTGCTCTCAAAACGCAAAGAATTTACACCCGTATTTACTTGTTGCTGTGTAAAGTATGACAGCATTTTTTCTGTAGGCATATTCCCTGTTAAGGCATCTGTAGCCATAGGACAACCACCATATCCTTTAATAGCACCATCAAAACGAATACAACCACTCTTAAAAGCTGCATCTATTTTTTCATGCCATTGGTTTGGTGTCGTATGTAAATGTGCCCCAAATTCAACTCTTGGATAAGCCGGTATTAAATGAGAGAATAAGTATTGAATAACTTCAGGTGTTGAGCTACCCACAGTATCAGACAAGGATAAAATATTCACACCAATAGCAGATAATTTATCTACCCACTGCCCTACAATTTCTACATTCCAAGGATCCCCATAAGGATTTCCAAACCCCATAGACAAATAAGTAACCACCTGCTTGTTGTGTTTTTGGGCAATTTCCATAATGTTTTGAAGCTCCTCAAAACTTTGCTGAATGGTTTTATTGGTATTACGAACTTGAAAAATTTCTGAAATAGAAAAAGGATATCCTAAATAGGTGATTTCTTCAAATGCACAAGCATCTGTAGCCCCTCTTGCATTGGCTACTATGGCTAATAATTTACTTTTGGTTGTAGATAAGTCTAATTTATTTAACACTTGGGCAGTGTCTCTCATTTGCGGAATCGCCTTAGGAGAAACAAAACTTCCAAAATCAACAGTATCAAAACCACATTGTAAAATGGCATTGATGTATTTGGCTTTTAAATCTGTTGAAATAAACTCCTTAATGCCTTGCATGGCATCTCTAGGACATTCAATCAACTTAACCTCTTTTTGACTTATCATAAAGTCAAATATACTAACAATCTTACACAGAAAATACTTTAAAAAATACAATTTGGCACGAAATTGTTTATTAAAAAGAAATCCATAATTTTAAACAAAGCCATTTGCCATGAAAATATTTAATGCTGCTCAAATTAAAGAATTAGACATTTACACTACACAAGAACAAAAAATAAGTCCCATACAACTTATGGAACGTGCTGCCGATAAATGTGCCACATGGTTAAGAAACAAATATCCTATCCACACACATTTTTCTGTTTTTTGTGGATTGGGAAATAACGGTGGTGATGGTTTGGCTATTGCTAGACTTTTAATTGCCCATCAATATAAAGTAACTATTTACATCCTTAAATACAGTCCAAACACCAGTCAAGGTTTTGAAGAAAACTTAGCTTTATTAAAAGATCTTATTACGATAAGAACTATTATTTCTGAAAAACACATCCCTCCTATAGAAAAGAATTCAGTAATTATTGACGCTATTTTTGGAGCAGGAATCAATAGACCAATAGAGGGAGTATGCAAAACATTGATAGAAAATCTAAACAAATTAGACAATCCTAAAGTTGCTATTGATATTCCCTCTGGTTTGCCATGTGAAATTGATGATTTTTCTAAAGAAAACACCATATTATCTGCAGATTACACCATTACTTTTGATGCTCCAAAACTTTCTTTTTTATTACCTAAAACTGCACATTATGTAGGGAATTGGAAAACATTACCTATTGGTTTATCAGAAAACTACAAACAAACCATAGAGAGTGATTATGAATATATCCAATCTAATGATATCTTAAAAATTACAAAGAAAAGAGATGTATTTTCGCACAAAGGTACTTTTGGACATGTAGAAATGATTGGTGGAAGTCATGGTAAAATTGGAGCGATGATCTTAGCTACCAAAGCAAGTTTAAGGGTTGGTGCTGGTTTGTCAACTGCCTTTACTCCCAATTGCGGTATGCAAATTATGCAAACAAGTGTTCCAGAAGCCATGTGGACAGGTAACAGAGCTAATGAGTATTATTTAGAAGGAAATTATATCAGTTCTAATAAAACAGTTGCTATTGGCCCAGGCTTAGGAATTCATCCTAAAACGCAAACTTTTTTACACTTAGTACTAAAAGCCACCAAAACTCCTATGGTCATTGATGCTGATGCCATTAATATTTTAGCAAGAAATAAAGAATGGTTAAACATATTACCAGAAAACAGCATTTTAACTCCACACCCAAAAGAATTTGAAAGACTGATAGGTTCTTTTTCTAACGATGCTGAAAAATTAAAAAAGTTAAAAGAATTTACCGCTACTTATAAATGTATTGTGGTTTTAAAAGGAGCCCATACGGCTGTTGCAAATGTTAATGGTCAAATTTATTTTAACTGCACAGGTAACCCAGGAATGGCTACTGCGGGTAGTGGCGATGTATTAACAGGAATGATTGCTGGTTTATTGGCTCAACAATACTCCCCTATCCACGCCGCTATTTTAGGAGTCTATTTACATGGTTTGGCAGGAGATTTAACAGTAAAAGAAATAGGAATGCCATCATTAATTGCTAGTGATCTTGTGAACTATATTGGTAAGGCCACCTTACATATGTAAATTTCCTTTTGTACTTTAGTCAACCTAAATTATTTTTATGAACATCAACGACAAATCTAATCCGGTTCCTTATTTACCAAACCCAGATAGATATCAAAATATGCAATACAACCGTTGTGGAAACAGCGGTATTTTGTTGCCTAAAATTTCTTTAGGATTGTGGCACAACTTCGGTTTTTACGATTCTTTTGAAAATGCAAGAAACGTTTTAAAAAAAGCTTTTGACTTAGGAATTACTCATTTAGATTTGGCCAACAATTATGGACCTCCCTATGGAAGTGCCGAGGAAAATTTTGGAAGAATTCTTAAAAAAGATTTAGCCAATCACAGAGATGAATTGTTTATTGCTTCTAAGGCAGGATATGATATGTGGCCTGGTCCTTACGGAAACAATGGTTCTAAAAAATATTTGGTTGCTAGTTTAGATCAAAGTTTACAACGCATGGGATTGGATTATGTAGATGTATTTTATCACCACAGACCCGATGCAGAAACTCCTTTAGAAGAAACCATGCACGCTTTAAGTTTAATGGTAAAACAAGGAAAAGCTTTATACGTTGGAATTTCTAATTATAACCATACAGATACCATAAAAGCTCAAAAAATATTAAAAGATTTAGGAACTCCTTGTTTGATACATCAAGCCAAATACTCTATGTTTGAACGTGGTCCTGAAGCAAATTTACTCCCTACTTTGTTAGATGAAAAAATTGGTTCTATTGTTTTTTCTCCCTTAGCACAAGGAATGTTAACGGATAAATACATCAATGGTATTCCAGAAAATTCAAGAGCATCAAAAGACAAAACGCACTTAGATAAAAGTACTGTTGAGCAACAACTACCTAAAATTAAACAGCTTCATCAACTGGCTCAAAAAAGAGGACAAAAACTTTCTCAAATGGCTATTGCTTGGATTTTAACACAACCTGCTGTGACTAGTGTTTTGGTGGGAGCTAGTAGTCCAAATCAGCTAGAAGAAAATGTTTTGGCTTTAAACAATACCAGTTTTTCGGAGGAAGAATTACAATTCATTAATAGTATTTTGAATAGTTAATTAAACCCTATTCTATTCCCTATAAAACACGTAATTTTACCGCATGATTTTAAAAGATACCATTGTTGCTTTGGCAACTGCTTCTGGAGTGGGAGCTATTGCTGTGATACGTTTGTCTGGTCCTGATGCCATTACAATTGCAAATGATTGTTTTACCTCTATTAAAGAACATAAATCTTTACTAGATCAAAAGTCTCATACCTTACATTTGGGACATTTTATGGATGACCAAAGAGTTGTAGACCAAGTGTTGGTATCTGTGTTTAAAAATCCACATTCGTATACGGGTGAAGATACCATAGAAATTTCTTGTCATGGTTCTTTATATATTCAACAAGAAATCATTCAAATCCTATTAAAAAAAGGAGCTAGAATGGCCGATGCAGGAGAATTTACCTTACGTGCGTTCATCAATGGTAAGTTAGATTTATCACAAGCAGAAGCGGTAGCAGATTTAATTTCATCAGATTCAGAGGCTTCTCATCAAGTGGCCATGCAACAAATGCGTGGAGGTTTTTCTAATGAGATTCAGCATTTAAGAGATCAGTTAATCAACTTTGCTTCTTTGATAGAGTTGGAATTAGATTTTGCTGAGGAAGATGTTGAGTTTGCTGATAGAACAGAGTTTAAAGCTTTGGTGGCTAGAATTCAACTAGTTTTAAAAAGATTGATAGACTCTTTTGCGGTTGGAAATGTGATTAAAAACGGAATTCCTGTAGCAATTGTAGGAGAACCAAACGTAGGAAAGTCTACCCTGTTAAACGCTTTATTAAACGAGGAACGCGCCATAGTATCAGACATTGCAGGAACCACACGTGATACCATTGAAGATGAAATGATTATTGATGGGGTTGCCTACCGATTTATTGATACTGCTGGAATTAGAGAAACCAAAGATGTGGTAGAAAATATTGGGATTCAAAAAACTTTTGAGAAAATATCCCAAGCCCAAGTGGTGATTTATTTGTTTGATGTTACCAAATATAAAGTACAAAGTAAAGAGTATAAAGTTGAGCTTGAACAAATAAAAAACAAATTTCCTCAAAAACAATTGATTGTGATTGGAAATAAAGCAGATGCTATTTCTGAAGAAAACATTCTGGCTTTAAAAGAAGAAATTCCTGAATTAGTTGCCATTTCGGCCAAATCTAAAATAGGGATTGACACGCTTACTAATGAATTAACCAAAATGGTAAATATTGGAGCTTTAAACAATCAAGATACCATTGTGACCAATTCTCGTCATTACGATGCATTATTAAAGGCTCTTAACGAAATTAACAAAGTTGATGAAGCCATACTCAATAATGTTTCTAGTGATTTAATGGCTATTGATATTAGAGAAACGTTATACTATTTTGGATTGATTACCGGTGAAGTTACCAATGATGATTTATTAGGGAATATTTTTGCTAATTTTTGTATTGGGAAGTAGCTTTTTGTGCATAGCTCATCCTTTCAATTCACTAAAAAACAGACACTAAACTTAAAAAATTTTAGCTATTTTTTAGTTATACAAAATCAATATTACCTTAAAACAAGAGCCCCTTTTGAGTAAAACAACTGAAACGTTGCTTTTTCACAAGAGGAACGTTTCTGTTTGTTAAGAGCAGCGTTCCTTTTTTTGAGTTAAAAAGGTTCAATTTTTATAAAGGCTAAAAAAAATCCTCAACAGAAATTACTATTGAGGATCTTAAAACTTTGTTTTTGTTAAAAAGACAATTATGAAGTAACCTTAAACTTTAGGTTTTTCAACATTTTTCTCAAACCTGCATCAGGTCTAAAGTTTACATGTGCTTTTTTAACTGCATTTGCAGACAATTCTTTCTCAGTGCTAACTCCCATGGAGTTCACTCCTATTTGAAAAGAACCTAGTTTGTCTAATTTCACAATTTTACCTTGTTCCAAGGCATCTATCATGTTATGTACTAAAGACAATGTTACAGCATAACAATCGGCTTCTCTTACAGTACTTTGGTTGGCTATTAAAAATGCCAATCTTTCTAAATCTACCGTTCCTGTAGCAACAGCATGTACATAATACTTTCTTTCCGCTTCTATATCTAACGGATTAACTTTTTGTAATGGTTTTACTTGAATCATAACAATTAAAAAATTTAAATGATACTCAAACGAGCAATCTACACACTATGTATAGATATTCACTAAACTAAAGAGCTTTTTAAATTTTTCAAAAACAACAAAAACCTAGTTTTCAACAACCTACCCCTTTGTTCTTTTACTTATTTTGATGCTGTTTGATCTCCTTAAAATCATTCCAAAATATGGATTGATTTTATTTATAATTGTTTGACCTATTAAAAATGAACGATCAACATTCCCTGTTCATAACTTTTTTTTGACTTTTTGAGAAATTATGGTCAGAAGAGGATTCAATATATTAGAATTTTTATTTATTTAAGCAAATTATATAATAGTTTAACACCTAACATTTTATCTAATTTATTTTGATTGTCTAAAACAGAAGCAAAGCTAATTTTACACTGATGTTCTACTCCATCAATTTGATTATTATGATAAGATTTAAATGGACTTGATGTACCTTCTCCTGGATATAACAACATTACTTTACTCGTGTTCCAAAAACGAGCATAGGTATACATTTGTCTTAAGTCTTCTATAGAGGGTTGACTGTTTTTTGGTTTCTTCCATTTGGTATCTATAATAATGGTTTCCGCTCCCTTTTGAAGTACAATATCTGGTCTAATGGTTCTATAAGTTCCCCAGAACTTTTTAGATGCTTGTCCTTTTACTATAATTTCTGATCCCCTACATGTTTTCTTTAGCATCGTTAAGACATATTCTTCCCAAAGAATGTTCATATCAAATAGCAGTGCTAACATCTTTTCTTTTCCTGATTTTATGTCTGGAGAATAGTTCAATAATATTAAACGAGCTAATTCTAATGCCTTTGTATAGGCTATAGTTTTCCTGTTTAAGCTTACTTTGTTTAGAACCTTTTCATTTATTTGAATTCTAGATACTGTTGGGAAATTCATTTTGATACGCTTACAAGCATCACTTAAACGAGTTCCTTTTGTAAATTGATCTACCACATACAAAGCTTCGTTTAGTACTTGATGTAGTTGATGATTGGTATCATATACTTGATGTGTGGTGTAAAAACGTTCTTTATGAACTAAATTATGACGTAGGTTTCCAGCAAATTCTAACTTTCCTTTGAGTACTGTACTGTTAGAGGTGTTTTTTCTATATTGTTTTACCAAACCACTGTGAATTAAAAACTGTAGTTCTTTTAGGTATATTTCAAAATAAATTTCTAATAGGTTTAAATTTTGTCTATTTACATTGGCTGCTCCTATGGTTTCTACTTTTAAACGACCTGTGGTTTTTAGCATTTGCAACAATACCTCTCTCCACAAGTTTTCTTCTTTATTTTTATCTACTTTGGGAAGTATTTCTATGGTTAAATCTTCTACCTGAATGATCCCTACGAATTGTTTTATCTTAATTCCTTTAGCTATACCCTCAAAATATTTGTTGTCATGAAATTCATTGAACCTTAATAAGGCATCTAGTTTCTCTTGATTCATGTATTGATGAGTCAAGGTTAAACGATCGTGTTCAAATAAGGTTATTTGTTTCATTAGGCCAATAATTTAGCTATTGCCTCTTTAAAATCAATTTCATCAAAAGGGATGATTTCATAAGACTGGCTTACTAAACTTTCTCTTCCTTGGTATTCAAAACTAGAGAAGATTGTATCATCGTTCTCTACAATTTTCACAAAACCATCACCTAAGACTAAACCTATTTTACCATCATCTCCATAAAAATATTCTTGTAACAATGGAATGATACAATCTTTAAAGGTGGTTTTTAACTCCTCTATGGAAGTAACATTTATAAAATAAGAATGACCTATGGTATGATCTCTATTTATCAATGCTTCTACTCTCTTGTTAATCTTTTCTAAAAGCTCTGAAAGATTGATATCTTCTATCATTTTGTCTTTTAAAAGTATTGTATTCGGCATCATTTCTTCAAACACAAATCTACGTCTCAAAGCCGTATCTAAAGCTTCTACCGAACGATCTGCTGTGTTCATGGTACCAATAATATGTAGGTTGTTAGGTACTCCAAAAGTTTCTTTGCTGTAAGGAAGCGTTACCGTTAAAGCTTCTTTGTTCCCTAAACGTTTGCTAGGTTCTAATAATGTAATAAGTTCTCCAAATATAGCGGATACATTTCCTCTGTTAATTTCGTCAATGATTAAGACATAATTCTTATTTCTTTCTTTTGCTTTTGAAAAATACTCCGTAAACTTTTCTATTTTAATATCTTGTTTGTAAAATTCATAAATTGACTGTTGAGAAATTCCTTTGTCAATAAATAAATCTGGGGAAGTATTCATATTTGTTGAGAGCCATGTTACCTTTCTTAAATGGTGAAATCCATATTCATTATTAGGATTATACTCATAATCTCCATCTATAATCCCTACTGCATCTAATACATGATTTCCCAAAGAAGCTAAAATAATGTCTCCTTTTTTCATTTTTTGAAAGATAAACATTGCTTGAATATGATATTTAGATCCTTCTACTAAATGTGGAAACTCTTTTGTAAACTTATCCTTAAATTCTGTCCAATCATTAATTTCTAGATAACTAGAATAGTCCTCATTATCTCCCCAACCTAAAGCCACAAGATTATTGTCAATACACCAATCATGAATGTGTTTTCTGTTTTTTCCTCCTAAACTCATTTTATAATAGTTAGGTTTAGAAAAATCAATTGCATTATTTGTTTTTCTTAGTCCAGAAACTCCTTTGGCTTTGTTGGCTATTTGTTTAAAAATTCCTTTTTCAATAATGTAGTTTAATGATTGAACTTCATCATTATCAGTAATATTAGGTTTTATCCCTTCTACAAAATCTTCATAAGCCATGGATTGATGAAAAGTGGTAAATACAATTTGTCCTTCGTTTACCAAACGGTCGTATTCTTGCTTTACTATGGCTCTGTCTTGTTCTACATCAAAACTTGGATTGGCAATAGCAATAGCTTTGTTAATGGTATTATAGGTCTTTCCAGTCCCTGGAGGACCGTATAGGATTTGGTTTATAGGTTGGTTTTTCATTGATTTTTCCTTTCGATAATGCTTGTAATTACTATCAGGTTCTGAAACAATTGCATTTGATTCAGAAGTTAAAAACTCTATGTATGATTTAATTGCAGATGCATAATATCCATCTTTTCCATATGACTTAGCTTTGTTATAAAAATATTTTCCATTAACATCCTTTTGATGCAATAATAAATCATTATAAATATTTTTTAGTTTACTTATATTGTTTTCTGTATAAACTTCTACTTTAAAATGTATAATTAAAATATTTATAGCTCTTAAATATGAACTTACCTTACCACTACCTTTTTTTTCGTTTTGCTTTAACCAATCTTTATACTTTTTTTCAACAGAATCATTTCTCTCAAATAATTGCCAATGCTGCCAACTAAAATCATAAAATTCTTGTTCTTCTCTTAAAGAAAGTATATATCTATTATAATTTAAGAAAGCGCCTCCTTTTTCTTTATAACCAAAATATTCAGCAATAAATTTTAAAGCTTCATTTTTAAAAATATTTAATATACTATAATCACTATATAAAAAAGCTATTTTCCATTTATAAGCATCTCCAAGATCTATTTGGTCTATTCGGTTTAGTTTATTTTGCTTAGCTAAAGTAGCGACTTCTATTATTAACTTTCTTATGCTTTCAAAAGCTTCTATAGCTGTTTTACCATATTTTACATGCCAAGCATAAACTCCATCATTCTCTCTATTGGTTGCAGCTTCAGTTTTAGAGGTGGTTCCCATTTTATAGATTCCAAACTTATAAGAGCTCCCTCCTACAATACTTCCTAAATCTCTTGTTTTATGTTCTAACCAATAACAAAAAGAATTGTCTCTTTCTGTATCTGTGTATTCTTCAAGAGTCATGTTTTGTAATTTTTCTAGCGGCCAATTGTCTAGAAACTCTTGTTTTAATTTATATAAGTGCTGGTTATTATTCATTCCTTTTTTAACTACTATAAAACCATTACGTTCATAAGCGAAGAAACAATCTGTTCCTTCACCTCCACTAAAATAATTTTCTATTTCTCTACCTTCTGCATAGTAATTTGCATAAGCCATTACAGCCTTGGGTGGATACTTTATATCATCAACTATTAAATCATATGTAGAAGATGCCCCAAACCCCTTAGGTATTCCTTTTTCTTTAAAATCTTGAATTCCTTTTAGAATGTGTTCTTTGTTTACTTTATTAAATAGCATTTATTTATATGTAATTTTTATTTTTTCTATTACATCCATAGGATATATAATATTGGTATTGTTTTCAAAATCTCTGTAGAAGAAAAAGCTTTCTGTTTTACCAATGAACTTCTTCATTCCTTCTATTTTTATGTCTTGGTTTTCAATTGTAATTATATAACTAATATTGGATGTAAATACATTTCTAATTTCTGAAAACGTTAATACACTTATACTCCACAAAAGAAGAATTAACATTACTACTTCACACTTAATCGATTCCTTAAATAAAATATCTAAACATGTTGCCATAAAAGCATATCCATAAAAAAGAGTAAAATATTCTACCCAGATATTATTAGGTTTCAACCAGAAATAAAAACAAAAAACAATAAATATAACTAAAGAAACGATAAATGCCGTCAGTTTAGATTTCTTCGACTTTATATTTATTAACTCTTTATATTCTTTATCAAAACCTGTAAACATTTTAAGTATATTACCTATGCTTAATTGAAAAGTAAGAAAAGTAAAGAGGATAATTAAATAAATAATATCATCTAAAAAAGAAGTGATAATTTCACTAAAACTTAAGTATGGTATGATGTTGATATCAAAATAATTATAAAAAAAGAATAGTTTTGAGACCCCTAGCAATACCAAACTAGAAGATATAATTGGTATGTTTTCTTTGATTCTTTCCATTAGTTTTTTTGGCTATTATCTTATTTATAAAGGACATGATATCTTTAGAACAAACCTAATTCATCACATTTTTCTAAAAAAACACTTTTAATAAAACCATAGCTTGATAATGGTGTGTGCTTGGTATCAAATAGTTTCATATTTAAAAAATCTTTTTTTGAACCAGAATACCCTTGAGCAATAGCATTATTATATCCATCTACAATCATGTTAAACCATACGTTCCCTTCGCTTTCATTACATATTAGTGCTTTGTATCTCTCATCTATCCCAAAAACTCTTTTCCAAGCTTCAATTTCCTCATCATATTCAGCACATTCAATTTTCAAAACTAAATCATTCGGTTCTATATTTTGAATATTGTTAGATTTTAAGTCAATAGTAATTTTAAAATCAGTGATGGCAGGATGAGAATTTGCATATGGATAAAATGCTTTGTTTCTATTTGTTGTTGTACCAATAATAGATTTAGTTCCTTTATAACTTGAATTACAATCGTTGCACATAGGTGCAAGGTTTTTCAAATTTATACTATTAAAAGGATAGTTTCCTTTGGGTATGTAGTGGTCATATGCTTCCTTTTTTGTATGATGTATTCCTTTTAAATCTCTAATCCCACAGAATGGACATTTTCCCCTTTTATTAGAAGAGAAGAACTCTTTGTAATGTGTTGGAAGAAGTTTTGTTTTTAAAGAACCAAAATCAGCTAAATTAAATGGTGATCCACTACCATACAAATTACCATAAAATGCCTTGAGTTCTTTATGTAAATTCGCTTCTTTGAATTTTAAATCATCATACGTTAAAACAGGAAGTTTTGGATTTTTACATATTTCTTCAATATTATTATTGTTGGAATAGTAGTCTATTAGTTCTAACTTAAAAGTATCGTCATTTATATCGGCAAATGCTTTATATATCTTTTCAATAGAACTATTAAAAAAATATGCAGATTTGCCTTTTTCATTTTTTTTGGCGTTTTCAGGGTCAAAATCTACTTTGTCCAATTCCAAATAGATGTCGTATAATTCTTGATTCTTTTTTAATTTTTCAGCATCAAAATCACCTTCGGCAAAGAGCCAAACATCAGTAAATAGAAAATCTAAATACTCTTGTAGTTTTTCAATATCGTGTGTTATGTAGGTGTAATTAAATAACAAATTTTAATTATTTTAATTTTTTATAAGCATCATTTAATAGTAATAAACGCTCTACTGATTCGCCCATTTCGGATTTCACTTTTGAAATAAATAACTCTAAATTTTCTGGGGATTTAATTTGTTCCAGTTCTTCTTTATAATCGGTAATTCGCTTTTGTGCTACCTTACCAATCGTATTGGGCATATTGAATATTTTGATTCCTATAGTATTTACTGAAGTTCCAAAAGTTTGAAAGTCTGGATGAAAAGGAGCCTCTCCTTTTTTAAAAACTTGAACATATTGAGAATCACTATCTGATAGCAAATATGGAGAATGTGTTGTAATTAACATTTCTCGCATAGTTTGATTACTATTCTCTTCTTCTTGCTCAAAACAAAAACGTAAACTCGATAAAAATTTAGCTTTCCAACTTGGATTAAAATGTGTTTCAGGCTCATCTAGCAAAAACAAACTTCGTGTATCTTTAAATAATAAACACAAGCCAAGAGAATGCAAAAATTGATGTTCTCCATCTGAAAGGACCTTGGTGTAAATATTCTTTTCTAAACCTTTTTTCTTGATTTCAAAATTCTTGATATTCAATACTCTTTTAGATTCAATAGGTCTAAAGTTTATAGATTCACTTAAAAATATATTCTCAGTAGCATAAGTGTTGTTTTTACTTTCTTGGTTTACAGAATGTATTTCTAATATTAAAAGAAGCTGAAATAGTTCAAAAAGCTTTAACGGATTGTTTTCAAAATGAAATTGAAATGCTTTAATCGTAGCCTGATTTACTTTATAATCTAGAATAAGAAAACTACTATTATTAAATTCATTTTCATAAAATTCATAGTTGTCTTCTTCATACCAAGTTGAAGCACATTTTTTTAATTTTTCTAAATAAGAACCTGTGTTTTTTCCTTCTCTTTTTACATCAAAATCTAAGTTCTTTAATAGTGGATATTTTTCGCCTTCAAATTCTTTTAGAATGTCTGTTTTAATGATTAATCGAAAGGAATCTATTGCTTCAATACCTACATATTCTTTAAAAGGAGATAAAATGTCCTTTTCTAAATCATCATTGGTATTCATCAGTAAATTAGCCAATAAAATAAATTGACTATATGATTTATCTACATAGATTAAAGAACTTTCAGGACTTGGGTCTATTATAGATTCTGTAATCAAATTACTGTAATAGGCATCATACTGGATAAAACGACTTTTGAAGAAAGGGAAACTTAAAGTTTCATTTTCACCAGAAGCATAACCCACAACATATTCTGGCAATAGAAACTTTATTTGATGACTTAATAGTTCATCAACTCCAAATTCGTCCTTGTTTTTCCATTCTATTTTTGGTCGTTCTCCAATTTGTTTAGAAATGTAAATATGGGCTTTATGTATCTCTTCTTTTTTATTTGATAGTTGTGGGAATCCTTCTGTAATAAACGTTAAGTATTCGAGTTCATACGCATCAACTCTCGAGGTTTTGGAATCAAATGAATTAGAATTATTTTCATCTTCTTCGTCAAAATAACTAGGTTTGTTATTCAGATATATACAATCTAAATGATAAAATATTTCTGATAAGGCTTCCAATACATTAGATTTTCCACTACCATTTTTTCCTGCTAATACATAAGGATTAAAGACAGTAGCTTCATTTTCTGATTGTAGAAAGTTCATTTCAAAACCATTAAACAAAGAATTGAAACCTTCTTCTTGATTTATTTTAAGCCTTAAAAGTTTCATCTGTTAGTTTAAGTTTAACGGTTGCAGTTTCTTCTTCAAATATTTGTTCTAACAATGGTGGTTTTGCTTCCAAAAACTTGAAAATTATTTGCTGCCAACTGGCATTCGGGAAATCCATATCTCCTCCGTGATAAAAGAAATGATGTAGTTTTTCTTCTATATCCTGAAGTGTAAATAATTCCTCTTTAGTGAAATTGTCTTTTAATAAGAATTGATAAAATTCATCAAGGCTCATTAAATCAAAAATCCATTTTTCTTGTGTAGATGTAATTTCATCTGGAATACCTAGATAAGTTGCCAAATCAAGATTCGTGATATCTACTTTTTCACCTTCTTGCTTTTTTATTTCAGACATAATCGAGTCTTTTTTTTTAACTTCTTCTTTTGGAGTTTCTATTTTTCCTTTAAAAGATTCTTGAATCAAACTATTGAACAAGTGTTCTAAGGCTGTTTTAGATTGGGTTAAACTTTCTTTTTGCCCTTGTATGTTGTGGTAAATGCTTTCGAATTGGTTCTGGAGTTCGATTGGGGGAACAATAACCTCCATTTTATTTAATTTTGCTTTGGAGATATTTTTCATGGAGCCACCAGTTCCAGTAGCAAGTTTTGATATTTCCATTCTAACTCCTTTATTGCTCAAAACAGGTTTTAGAAAAACTGTGTTAATTAAATCTTTATTTGGAATCAACTTCCACAGCTTGTCAGGTAAGAATAAATAATCATAATCTTTAGGAACAAGGCATGTACTTCCAACCATTTCTTTAGTATTTGCTCTTGAGAAGAGTAAATCACCTTTCTTTGGAAATACTAATTGCCTTTTTATTTTATCCTTTGAAACAGCCTTAAATTCATTTTCTTTAAAAATACCAGAAGTAACAGCACTAATCTTTAGTACTCCTATCTCATTTTCTTTTAAACTTCTATTTTCACCTCCAATACTCCAACCTCCTTTCATCTCATTTATAACTTTTGAAATAGGCATCATCTCCCACCCTTTAGGGTTAAAAACAGGATCCCCAAACATCTTCAAAAACTGAGCTCTTAACAACTCATCTAACAAGGCAATGCTTTTTTCTCTTTTTTGTACCAAAGCACTGGCTTTGTCTAATAAGGATACTATTTTGTTCTGAGTTGGAAGATCAGGAACATCAACTTTATACTTTTTTAATTCAGTTACTGAAACATTTTTTATAACAGCATTCTTTCCTTTATCAGAAATTCTTACTATTACATTGGATAATTGATAATACACCCAATCGATATTTATATTTTCTTTAGCTGTAACTCTTACTATTCGCTGATTTAATAATGCCTTTTCTCCAACCCATTTATAAGTTTTAATAGTACCTGAAAGACTAACTAAAATATCACCTTCTTCAACAAAAAATTTTGGATCATAAGGCTCATCCCAATCCCAATATTTAAAATCAGTTGCGTTGGGCTTCATATTATTTATTCTAATAATAGGGATACCTTTATCTTTAAACTTAGAAGATTTCCAAGCATTTCCAGAATGAAAATCACATATTTCACCTAATTTCTGTATCATCCTATCAAGTGATTTAGTTCTTGCATATCTGCTAAAATACCTTTTTCCATCTCCAGTAATTTGGCTAAAATTACTTTAGGTGGTTCGTAGCTTTGCTCAATGTATTCAAATTCTTTATATCGGTTGTAGCTTAGGTCTAAGTCGTTTTCTTGTATTTCGGCAAGTGGTACGAAAAAATGATTTTTACGATCAGGATATTTTGTTGTTTTTCTGTCTGTAAATTCACTTTTAACTATTGGTAAAGGATTTTCTTTTAATTTTCTTCTGCTATCATCTAAACTGTAGCCATCATTTTCTAAAGCATAAAACCATACTTTATCGGTGTGCCAAGTTTTACTATCTTCTTCTACTTTGGTAAATACCAAAATAGCGGTTTTTACACCCGTATAAGGCTTAAATGCTCCTGCAGGCAAAGAAATAACGGCTTCTAGTTGGTTGTCTTTTAGTAAAATTTCTCGAGTTGCTTTTTGAGCGCTAGAGCTACCAAACAAAACCCCTTCTGGTATTATTACAGCAGCCTTCCCACCAGAGCGTAACATTTTAGAAATACGAGCTAAAAACAATAGTTCAGTAGCACCTGTGTCTATACCTAAGTCTGGATTCACATCTCCTTTGTCTAGCTTACCCGTAAATGGAGGATTTGCTAATACAATGTCGTAATCTCCCGTTTCATTGTAATTTTTACTTAAGGAATCTTTGTATTCAATATGTGGGTTATCTATCCCATGCATCATTAAGTTCATTAAGCCCAAACGTACCATCGTGGTATCTATATCAAAACCATAAAAACTATCGTTTAGTATTTGTTTGTTTTCTTCTGTTAATACAGAAGAAATAGAAGCACGCATAAATCCGTCTTCATCTTCTACTAATAATTCAGGTTCTTTATTACGTACCAAATCACTTAAAATGTATTGGTATGCCCCTAATAAAAAACCACCTGTACCACAAGCAGGATCTGCAATTTTATCCCCTAATTTAGGTTCTGTTAATTCTGCTAATAATTTAATTAGATGCCTTGGTGTACGAAATTGTCCGTTTTTACCTGCTGTGGCAATTTCTTTCAACAACATCTCATATACATCTCCTTGTATGTCTTGAAAAGCTTGTTTTCCATCTTTAGCATCCTCTTCAATTTCAATGAAAATTTCATCTACTTTTTTTACTGCTTCCACCAATAAAGAAGGTTTTTCAATAATAAAAACGGCATTCTTCATGTACTTTGTAAAAGAAGAGGTTTCATCATTTAAATCTTTTATTACAGGAAATACATTATTTCTAAAATGTAATAACATCTCATCTGCTGGCAATAATTTAAAGAAACTCCATTTTAACTCCTTTTTAGATCTAGGTTTTAAAGCTTCCTCACGTTTTTTGTATAAGACTTCTTTTTCGGAGTTTGAGGCATCAGGGTTTGGTCTGTATAAACTTTCGTCTATCCAAGGTGTGTATTCACCATCAAATTTAGACTCGTATGCTTCTCCTGTCCATTTTGCATCACGTTCTCTTTTGCTTTCAAGCTCGTCTAATCTTTTAATAAAGAGTAGGTAAGTGATTTGCTCAATTGCAGTAATTGGATTAGCAATACCCCCACTCCAGAAGGTATTCCAAAGGCTTACAATTAAAGATTTTAATTTAGGATTGTTTTGTAACATTATGCTGCTAATATTTTATTTGTTAATTGTAATATATCGTTTATTTCTTTCATAGAAAACACTCCTCTTATTCCTTCGGGATGAATCATTGTAAAAGGTGATTCTATTAAGTTTTTCTTTTCTAGGTTTCCTTTTTCTAGAATGTATTTTTTTAAAATATCTAAAAACTGAAGTTGTCGGCTGGATAAATTACTATGTTCTGTAATAAATGTATTAAAAGCATTGGCAACACTTTCATTAAATGTTTCTAATACCTCAAGACCCAAAATGTGTTTTATAAACTGTATGAATTTTGCTCTTCTGTTTTGATAGACTCTTTGTAATAAACCTATTGTTATATGTGGGTTTTCTTCGTGTAACTCTTTAGCTAGTAGACCTACTTCATCTTCTGTAATTGAAATACCCTCTTTGATTTTTTTTAGTATGGGATTTGACTCTGTTAATTCTCTTACTTTTTCCTCCACCATTTCTCTATAACGAGTAATACTAACCGCTTCATTTTCTGGTCCAAACTCCACCATTTCTTTTGAAATCAATTCATCTTCAAAATTAAATTTAGCAGGCCCTGTATTTAGGTCTCTATTATCGATGTACCTAGCTAAAGGAGACAATTTATCTATTAGATTATTTAATTTTTCTTCGTTGATATTAGACCAAAAATGTACTCTTTGCGTTTCTTTGATAAGTGATTGTTCTTTTAAAACTACATTTAAAGATAATGGTAAATCAGAAATACGTTCAATTAAAGCATCTTTTAACATGACATACTTTACTTCTTCATTTTTTAATTTTGCTAAAGAAACTTCTAAAACATCCTTTTCAAACCTCATTGCTTTGTAATCTACACCTGAAATTGTACGCATCAGGGGTTCTATTTCCGTTTTGAGATATTCTAGTTTTTCTAAAGTTAAATCTTTCCAAAAAATAGAATCATTTACTTTTACAACTGCACTACTGTTATCTTTAACAACAATAGAATTTAAAGGTAATAGTTCTATTTGGTTTTGTAATCTTATCGCTTCTTCAACCTGAATTTCTATATTATCAGCTTCGATGGCTAAGTTCAATTTTTCTAATCTTAAACTAAATAACTTTACTGGTATTGGCGTTGCTTGTTTTAGTTCCTTCCCTTTTGGTTTTAGTTTAAAATATTCAAAATTATCCCAACAATCTAAGATTAAAAAAGCATCTTTTTTGGTACACCAAGATTTCATATTCGTGGGTTCTAACAATCTAGTTCCTCTACCAATCATTTGCCAAAATTTGGTATAAGAATATACTGGTTTCGCAAAAACTAAATTCACCAACTCTCTAATATCAATACCTGTATCTAACATATCTACACTGATAGCAACTCTAGGGAAATCTTTATTTTTAAACTGGTCTAACAATCCACCTTTTCCATAAACACGAGAATCATCGGAAACCATTACTTTGGCCAATTCACCATTGAACTCTGGAAATAATTGATCAAAAATCCCTTCAATTCTCCTTGCATGAGGAATACTTGTACAAAAGAATATTGTTTTACCAGGTAGTACACCATTTGAATCTTTTATGGATTCTTCCATAAATTCTTTTACAATCAGTGTATTTGTTCCTTTGTTTGTTACTTTTTTTTCTAATTCAGTTCCTTCAAAATTAACTTCAGCAATCTCTTTACCTTCTAGAATTAATCTTTTTTGATCTTCTAGTGAAACTGTTCTTTTGCTTATTCCCTCCGATTGGAATTTAGTTTTAATTTTCATTACCTGAAAATTGCACAAATAAGGTGGTATATTATTTACAGCCTCTTCATAGGTATATGCAAATGATGGCAAACCATCTTCACAATCAAATATTTTAAACGTGTTATGATCAATTACGTCTGTTGGAGTGGCAGTTAAGCCAACCGTAATTGTATTGAAATAATCTAAAACTTCTTTGTAGGTATTATATATACTTCGATGGCTTTCATCAACAACTATCAAATCAAAAAAGTGAGGTGATAAGGTTTCTTTATCATCTCTAACAATATTAAGCATAGTTGGGTATGTTGACACGTAGACTCTTCTATCTTTAGAAATACTTTTCTCACCTAATTTAGGCCATCTAGGCTCATTAGGTAAATGCTCTTTAAAGGCTTCTAAAGCTTGATCTCTTAATGCAATTCTATCTACTAAAAACAATACTTTTTCTGCCCACCCCGCTCTCATCAAAGCCTCTACTAAAGCAATGGTCGTTCTGGTTTTACCCGTACCCGTTGCCATTACGATTAAAAACGTACGTCTTTTTTGTTCCAAACCATCCATCACAGAACGGATAGCTCTAAGCTGATAACCTCTACCTGCAACATTTGTATTTATAAACTCACTTGTTAGTGGCTTTTTTGCTTGTCTTATGTATAAATATCTTTCTAAATCCTCTCTCGTTGGATAACCAACAACTTTTCTAGGTGGAGCATTTTCTAAATCCCAAAAGAATATGTCGTGACCGTTGGTATAAAAACAAAATGGTAAGATATCGTTTGTTTGCTTTTGAATATTGTAACAGTATTGTTTTGCTTGTTCACGGCCAGTATTTGCATCTTTAGAACTTTTTTTAGCTTCGACTACTGCTAAAGGTTTACCGTTTTTACCTAACAACACATAATCTGAAAACTGGCTATTAAGGTATTTATCTGTTGATTCACTTACTTTTAGATCAACTACATACTCTTCTACAACTTGAGTATAATCGTTAACATCCCATCCAGCTTGTTTTAACTGAACATCTATTAGTTCTTTCCTAGTTGTTGACTCATTCATATCCATTTATAGCAATAAAGGATAAATATACAAAGTAGTATGTAATATTTAGTCCCGATTATTGTGATTTATTGCTATTTGTTAGGTTCTAAGTGTTGTTTGTTACAGCAGCTAGTTGATAAAATGACTGTGGGTAGAGAGTAATTGGTAAAAGGACTGTAGGTAGAAGGTAGAAGGACGAATAATAGATAAAATTAAACATTTTAATAATAGAACTATTTCTCGATACAAAATACTGCACTGCGTTTCGTATTTTACTCGAAATGACAGAGAAGTAGAAAGTAAAAGGACTTATGGTAAAAAGACCTATTTCTCGATTCAAAATAGTTCACTTTGTTATAATCTTACACCATTGTTCCTTTGATTTGATACCAAAGGAAACAGAATACCGATATTTTTAGGATCCTCTTTTAAAGAAAAAAATAATTAATCTTGAATAGGCATCAGTGTAAAAGCATATTTATAAACTCCTGGATGAATTAAATATTCTGGATGCGGTTCTGCTCTAAAAGACCAAGTATTATCACCTCCTACTCCCATTTGAATATGATCTATATTTACAGTTAATACTTCACGGTTTATAAGTTCATTGGTATGTGTGGCTGCTTCTATATTCATTGTACTATAAGGTAATACACTAAAGTTCAAAGGAAAATCTCCTTTTACCAAAAGTCCTTTTCCTTGTTTGTTTTTAACTTTAAACCAGCGAGTATCCATGTGGTTTCCATATTCTTGAGGCACTACATATCCGTAGTTCATGGTAGTGGCATCTCCTTTATAAATACCCACAAAAGCTCCAGTTTGTCTATCTTGATAGTTGGCCTGTGGGCCTTTTCCTAAATATGTTACCTCTTTGTATTGATTTGAAATATCAAACTGCATTCCTATTTTGGGAATATTAGGTGCGTTTTTATCAATATTACTTGTATAAGCTACGTGCACTTGCCCATTTCCAAAAATAGTATAGATTAAACCTATAGAGGTTTTAGGGTTTTTAATTTCCCCTTTTACTTCTATAATAGCTTTATTATCATTTTCTGAAATTAACTCTATGTACACAACCTCAAATAAATCGCCTGCTTTTAACCAATCACGTTCATTTGTCTGTTTTTTACTTTTTCTATACGCAGCATCATTTTCCGTTTCTGGTCTCCAAAAATTCAATTTTAATGGACTCTTAAAATATTCATTCGTTTTAAATTTGTACGAAGAAATAAGTCCAGTTTTTTTATCAACCTCAACCTTCATTAGTTTATTGTTTACAGTAATTTTATCTGAAGTTTCTTGAACAACCACAGATGGAAATTTTACTGTTTTTTCTTTTGACTTTTGAATGTTAAAAGGCATTTTAAACTGTTCTTCAAAAACAACATATTCTTTATTAGCCCATAAAGTATTTCTTTTTAGTTTACCTAAAATATTGATGTAAAATTCATCATTTAACAATGCTTTAGGCTTCTTGAAAGGTATTTTAAAAGTTTCTATTTGATATGGTTTTGTTGATAATGTAGCTAAATTTCCAGACTGAATTACCTCTCCATTTTTAGACAATTCCCAAACCAAATTATATTGCGATAAATCAACAGCATGATGACGATTTAAAATTGTAAAAGTCCCCTCTAAGGCATTTACTTCAGAAATTACAACAGGTTGATTTACTTTTTTACATTCGTAAATTTCTGGTTTTGGAGTTCTATCCGCAGCAATAATTCCGTTAATACAAAAACTTCCAGAATTTGGTTTGTCTCCAAAATCACCTCCATAAGCCAAGTAGTCAACACCTTTTTTATCTTTTTTTAGAATTCCTTGGTCTATCCAATCCCATATATAACCTCCTAAAGCCCTATCATTATTATAAATTACATCCCAATACGTTTGCATATTTCCTACAGAATTTCCCATAGCGTGTGCATATTCACACATCAACACAGGGCGTTTATCAAAGCTAGTATCCTCTATCAAACTTTGTAATTCTTGTGCTTGTGGATACATTCTACTCAACATATCTACCCATTTTGGATCTGTTGGATTTCCTTTACCTAAATTAAAATACTCTTTTTTATAACGAGCATCCGTAGCATCTCCTTGAGCACCTTCGTAATGAACATATCTTGTTGGATCCATTTCTTTAATCCATCCTGACATTGCAGCGTGATTTGGCCCCATACCAGATTCATTCCCTAAAGACCAAATAACAATACTTGGATGATTTTTATCACGTTCTACCATACGCACCGCTCTTTCTAAAAAAGCGTTTGACCACTCTGGGGTATTAGATAATTTACCTCTAAGTCCATGCGTTTCTAAATTGGCCTCATCCATTACATAAATTCCATATTCATCACATAAATCATAGAAATACGGATCGTTTGGGTAATGAGAGGTTCTTACCGCATTAAAATTAAACTGCTTTAAAAGTTTTACATCAGCCTCCATATCTGCTCTAGACAGAG
Organism: Wenyingzhuangia fucanilytica; assembly: GCF_001697185.1. Lineage (GTDB taxonomy): Bacteria > Bacteroidota > Bacteroidia > Flavobacteriales > Flavobacteriaceae > Wenyingzhuangia > Wenyingzhuangia fucanilytica. The sequence goes on from NZ_CP014224.1 coordinate 1,679,725, forward strand.
CTTTACCGTTTGTCATGTGATGATCATGACGGTTTACTCCTATCATTTTTACAGGATTTCCATTTACTAAAAACCTTCCTCTATCATCAATTTTTAAAGTTCTAAAACCAACTTTGGTACTTGTATATTGAACCGAATTTCCTTTATCATCTTTAAGCGTAAATAATAAAGTATATAAATACGGACGGTCTGCAGACCACTTTTTTGGTGATTTTACTTTGGTTTCTATCAATGCAAAAGGCACATTATCTCGCTGAGGATAAAACTCTCCAAAATATTTTTTCAGTTTTGTATTTGTTGTTTCTCCAACAGCATTTCCTTCTTCATCTAATAATTGTGTACTTAACGTCCAATTATCAACTGTGGTTTTTAAGGGAGCATCTCCAAAATGCCCTACTTTTTCAACATACTTATCAGTAATATTTGCGATAAACTCTGGGCGAATTTGTAACAAAGCATCTTCATTATTTTTTTCGAACTCAGTTCTAATTGTAAAATCGTACAAACGCACTTTAGGAACTGCTTGTAAATAAACTTCTCTTTCTATACCACTTAAACGCCAATGATCTTGTGCTTCTAAATAACTACCATCACTCCATCTATAAACTTTTACAGCAATTTTATTATTTCCTGCTTTAATATATTTGGTAATATCAAACTCCGATGGCAATCTAGTATCTTCACTATAACCAACAAACTCCCCATTTATCCAAACATAAAATGCAGATGACACACCTCCAAAATGTAGAATGATATCTTTATTGTTCCATGATTTATCTACCTTAAATGATTTTACATAATGCCCCACAGGATTGTCTTCGTGATTAATAAATGGAAAATCACTAAAAAACGGATAGGTTGAATTGGTGTAAATGGCTTTTCCATAGCCTCTCATTTCCCAACTAGAAGGCACATCAATAACCTCCCAACTAGAAGTATCAAAATTAGGTTTGTAAAAATTATTAGAAGCATCAGCAGGTTTTGCCACCCAATTAAATTGCCAATCCCCATTTAATGATTTAAATAAAGATGATTTTTCTCTACTATTTTCTTTAGCATCATTAAGATTATCATAAGTATAAAAAGTAGCATGAGCAGGCAGTCTATTGATTTGATTTACGTGTGGATTTTCCCAATCGTTTTGTTGAGCTACAACATTAATGCTAATCAAAAAAAGTAATGCCAAACAATAATTTTTCATGTGTTTAAATTCAAATATTAACTAAACACAAAGTTACTTTTAAACATAGATGATTATGAAACAAATGAACATTTAACAAGAACATATGTTTTATTTTAATAAACATACCTATAAGAAACGTAGACTTATACGAACCCCTACATTCTTTAGTTAAATTAAATAATATTTTAATCGGCATGCTAGCTTCTCCTAATTGGGGCTAAACCAAAACAAACATCTTTATGTTATTTAGGTATTATCCAAATAAAAAATATGCTTTCAAAAAAGTCTTAAACATTTTTGAAAGCATATAGTTTCCGTTATAATTATTGATACTCCTAAATCTTTAAAAATTTAGTAGAGTATATGCCTCCTTTAGACTTTACTTTAACTAAATAAACACCCGTAACTAAATCTCTAACCGAAATTTTTATGTTTTTAGTAAAAAACATTTTCTCTTTAACCTTATCTCCTCTTAAAGAATACATAATTACAGAAAACATATTATCACTACTATTAGCTAAATCTATATGAAAGAAATTTGCTGATGGGTTTGGATATAAACTAAAATTTTGTTTGTTATTAATGTCATAAACACTAAGAGGAATCCCCGTATCTTCTATAGCACCTATACCAGCAGTCCACATAGTCCCTCCTCTTTCATAAGCACCTATATCTGGGGCATTACCACTATAATTTTTACTAAAACCAGCAATAATTTGTGCCTGATCTACAACTAAACTATTCTCTTTTGGCATAAAATTTTGAGTATCTACATCTTCAAATGGAGAACTAGCGTTAATTAAGTTATTTTGTATATCAAATTCATTAGTGCCGTTTCCTGTAAACCAACTTTCTTTATTTGAAAAATTATTATAAACTCTATTATTCTCTTGTGCATATCCATTTACCCAAGAATCCATAGCGCGTTCTGCATTCCAAATTGTATTATGAAAAAAATCTAAATTAGTATTGTTCCAATTTACTTGATATCCACTCCAAGACACATTCCATATTACATTATGGTCAACAGTAAACCCTTTACTATTATTATCTAAATAAATACCCGCAGCTTTAGCGGCTTCATTAATTTCATGGGAATAAGCAGGTGCTGTTGCATCGTGAAACCAGTTATGATGTATTCTAGTATTTTTTAAAGAAGAATTCCCTACAGTATAAAACACTCCTGAATCACTATTAATTAATTGAGAAAAAGAAACATCATTATAGGCAACTTCACAATTATAACCACCAACATATAATCCATCTCTTCCCGAATTTACTATTGTGTTTTTTAAAATACTTACATTATTAGCTAATGATCTTATAGGTGTTGTATGTATTCCTAAATAGTTTGTATTACTTATTTTGTTTTCCTCTATTACTGAATTATGTGCTCCAGACCAATTTTCTACTGTAATACCATTACTAGAGCTATGATTGATAGTACACCCTTTTACTAATGTATTTCCTCCTCGTACTTCTAACGCTGCATTACCTATATTCGCGGAAGTATTATTTGTATCATCATGTAATTCACCTCCATGTATAATAGTATTATTAAGGAATGTATTGTAATTTCCTTTGACCAAAACACTTCCTCCAAAAAAATGAATTCCCTCAATTTTTATATAATTACCATTTAACTCTGCTGCATATCTACTTTTTGCAAACTCTACCTCTCCGTCTAATGGTATATTACCGTCTGATGGTTGAAAATAAAGAACTTGAGCTGTATCATCATAATACCATTCGTTAGCATAATCTAATGCTTCTAGTTTATTAAACAAGTAAAGTTGACCTCTGTTATTATTAGGGTAATTTCTCCATACCCCTGGATTATGTGGGTTAAATGGCCATTTATCTGGATTTACTCCTGTATGATCTATTCTTGAACTTGTACTATTGGTAATGGTTCTTGTCCAGCTTGTTCCTGAGTGAGCCCCCAAATAATATACTAAACCACCAGTCCAGTCTATATCTGGAATATTGTTAACTAAAAAATGAGAACCATCTCCACCAGTTACAGGGATGGTATTTATTGTCCACCTATTATCATCGGTGTTATTAGGCCACCTAGCCAAATCCATATACTTTTCATGATGATAAACAGATCTATATCTACTTGTAATAGTCATAGATACATTTGCTTTAAAAACACCATTATTATATGGCTGCCAACCATTTACTTTAGAGGTAGCTCTAATCTCCACATCTTCTCCTGTTGCTGCCTTAAATGTCAAATAATTTGCTGCTGTTCCACTTTTATTAATCAACAATTCATCTTCATAAACGCCCCCTCTTATAATACACACATCACCAGCAGACATAGAGGAAACAGCTTTGTTGAAGGTTTTATAAGGACTATCTATAGTCCCTGAATTATTGTCATTTCCGTTAGTTGCCACATATATGTTTTTGGCAAAAACGTAACCATTTATTGGTAAAATAAAAATGCATAAAATTTGTAGAATTCTAATCATGGTTTTTGTCTTTTAATAATCAATGATTATTATTAATGAAATAAGTTTTTAAAAGAAACTATATTGTAGTAATACAGTATTTACCTCAACATGCCCCTTCAGTCGATTTTATTATATGCTAATAAGACACGTTGGTTTTGGTATTATTTGTATGAGTAATGGTTATATTATCTTTCTTTACTTTTACTTTTTTAACAACCATCAGCTCATCATCAGTAAACTGTTCTCCCGATTTTTTCCATAAAAAGGCAGTTACAAACACTTTATTTTTATCAGATGGTAAATAGGTTTTAGAAACATTAGTTACCATACTTTCTTTTGATTCAGGATGGATATCCGTTGATTTTATAGAATTAATGCTATCCCAACCTAAAACAGGAACTGTTGCCAACTGATATACCCCATTATCAATAATATGTATTTCTTTTTTGTTTCTTTTTTTGACATATGTTTTAATTCCTCCATGAATATCTGGCAAAGCATAATTTCCTAAGCTAAACGCTACTTTTTTATCTGATTGAATTTTATCAACTCTTAAAATACCATTATCCAGAGGTATGTCTGCTAATTGTAATGTTACTCCATCAATATATTCTGAGTTTAATTTTCTATAATAGACACCGTTTTTAAATTTATTAAAACGGTATAAGTGACCTGATTCATATGGTGTTTCTTTTATATTTGTTTTAAAAACATAACTCATAGAAGCAACACCTTTTGCATTATCTGCTTGCCATGGAAATGCAGAATTGTACGAAAGTTTATTATAATTTTCACTTGAACGAAATTCTTGCTTTAAATCTTTTCTAGGAACATAACACCAAGCTCTAATTTCTGAAGCTCCTATGTTTTTATAATTTGTTACCATAATTTTGGAACCTTCATAAAAACGATTGGTGGTAGTAGTATTCTTCAACTCGTTTTCCCAAACACCATTATTTTCTACTTCATTCCAAAATTTACTATCTTCAGGAGAAAGTAAACTTAAAAAAGATTTTGCCATCCAAAACACACTTCCTCTACAACTATATGGTTGTGTTGCAGGATCAAACAAACCATAAAAACCAAGAGTTGGAATTCTATCTTTCATAAATTTTGGATGTTGTAAAAATTGTAATAAAACACCTGAAGCCGTTCTTCTGTATCCGCCCCAATTAGCGTTTTCTATATCCGCCTCGTAAAACCCTAATAAAGGAAATGGACTTACTGAGGCAAACCTATAACTAATACTCCTTCCCCAGGCTATCATTTTACCATCTTCGCTAAACATATATGGATAGTTTTCTGCCATAGGCAAAAAGTTTTCTTTAAACTTATCTGCTATTTCTGGATAATACTTCTTCCCAAAAACTTGTGACCATACAGGCCCATACATTTGAAATGCCCACATACTGTAATAATCATAAGCTGGGTTGTCATTATACCAACCATCTCCACGGTAATGTTCTAAAGACTTATTCAAATAGTCAACTAACAAGGTTTCATTTACTTGATATCCTTGATCTTTAAAGAAACTTAATATAAAAATATTAAAGAATTTCCAGTTAGATGGCACGGTGGGTCCATCTGCATAACTTATCATTTTTTTTGCTAAAATATCTTTTTGTTCTTGGCTTAAAGGATCCCACAACACTTCGGGAATAACAAACATAGACATAGATAAAGCTCCAAATTCAACCAACGTTTGTCCTGGCCACTTTCCTTCTTTGTCTTTTATAAATGATGGGTGATTTGAATCTATTAAATTGATCATATTTTGACGATAGTACTCAGCTATTTTTATACCGTTAATATTCAAGTCTGGATTTTCTTTTAATAACGGTGATGCTACAAATAATGTTCTGCACAACCCCTCTAACTGTTCAACAGGTACTTGTGATTCCCATCGTGGATATGCTACGTTTCCTATTTTTGGAAATTTTAACGGATCGTTATTTGAATGTATATAACTAAAAGCTCCTTCTAACATATACAAAGCAGCATCCTTCCAATGCTTACGAGTCATTCCTGTTTTTGGACTTTTTATATAATCCGGTTCTGATATTTGAAAAATAGGTTGTCCGCCTACCATTTTATAGACTTGAGAACCTGCTGCCAAAAATGCTCCAGCTCCATAAACTTCTGTTTCATTTTTAAAAGACTTATCTGGTCCTGCTCCAATAGGCTGTACATAACCTAACATACCATCCTTATTAATATGGCTTATTAAGCAATTCCATGCTTTTTCTATGTGTGGACGATAAGTTGCATCATCCAACAAACCATTATTAACTCCCCATGCCAAACCAAAAGTAAAAAATGCGGTTCCGCTAGTTTCTGGTGTTTTATAAACATCTTGATTTAATAAACTCATTGCCCAATGACCTTCTTGAGTTTGTATAGCTATAAGCTTTTTAGCCATTTTTAAATAAATACTCTTAAAATATTCATATTCTTTAGACCCAGGTTCATATTCATCCATCAAAAGTGTTAATCCTCCAAACACCCAACCATTACCACGTGACCAGAATATTTTTTTACCATGGTCTCTTTTGCTCATAAAACTATTATCTCTATAAAATAAATGTTCTTCTTTATCAAAAAGATGTTCTTTGGTAGCATCATATTCTTTCAGCATCCAATCAGAATATTTTTTATCGCCAGTTATATTTGATAATTTTGCCCAAATTGGAGGAGCCATAAACAAGGCATCACACCAAGTCCAACGTTCCATATGTTTGTAATTGTCTAAAGTAATAGGTTGTGTACTTGGATTAGCCATAATATAATCAAACCTATCTTTTGTAGATTTTATCATTGTGGTGTCTCCATATTTTCTAAAAAGCTCTAAATACATTTGTCCTATCGTATGGTCGTCTGCCATATACTTTCTCCAATGTAATTCCCATTTTTGTTGTTCTCCTATATTTTTTAACCAATTCCAATATTGGTCATCTTTAGCCATCTTAGCATATTCTACCATTCCTACATACAAAGCTCCATTAGTCCAATCCGCTATGTGGTGAGGTTTTTTTCTGCCACTGTAAGTATCTCTAAAATGCTCAATTTGCCAGTTAGCAACTCGTTGCATTTTATCTCGAACAGAAGTAGGATCTATAGACTGTGCCTCTATAGAAAAGCCCCCTAATCCTAAAGTGATCAGCAGAAAATAAAATTTAAAAATTCTCATAAGTTTTAGTTTATAAATAGTTTATAAACTTAATCAGCAGATATTAAACCTTCTATTAAAATGAAAATTAACTAAGGAACATATGGTTTAAATAGGAGCTCATATGTTTAAAAGCACTGTGTTTCCTAAGTTTATAATTATGCTTTTGTTTTTTAGAGACTATTATGGGTAAACAAAATAAAAAAAGGGATTCTCTGTGAAGAAAATCCCTTTTATAAAAAACTTATTAATCAATTTTGGTTTGTTATTATTTTTTTACAAACCTTTGAATACTTCCGTTATTTGTTTTTAAAATATAAATCCCCGACATAAGAGACGATATATCAAGATTGGTGTTACTATTAAAAGCTAAGACCTCCTTACCTAAAACATCATAAATAGCTATGGATTCAATATTATTATTTCCCGATATAGAAATGGTGTTATTTGCAGGATTTGGATAAACTAAAACCTCACTTAACTCATTGTTTTTAGTTCCTAAAGTAGTAGCAGTTGTTTGTGTTAAATCATCTATATAATAAACACCCTCATTTTTATCAAAATAAAAATCTAAACGTGATACATAACCATCAGCTTCTGTTGAATAATCAAATATTGCTTCGAACCATGTGTTTAGAGTGACTCCATTAAATGTTTGGGTAACAGGAGTAAGAACACCTCCAATACGTGGACTTAATGTCATTGAAAAATCAGTTTTATTGGTAGATAAAATTTTAATTTTTAAATATTTCCCATTGGTTGCATCCATGATAAAACCACCTGTTCCAAATTCTATAACTGGATATGCCCAACTCTTAGCTTCTGCTTCTTCTAAATCTTTGATACAATTATCACTTGTATTGATTCCTGACTTCTCAGGATTTACTTCCCAAGAACCTATCATTTTTGGAGTTGCAGCAGGGCCATTATTTCCTATAAGATAATCATTAGTCGTTGGGGTTGATTCAAAATTTTGTACATACTGTGCCTGTGTCATCATAGTTGTAGCCATTACAGCTGATAAAATAATTTTTTTCATTATAATTTAGTTTTAGTTAATAGCACAAATATATTTTTAGTCACAATGGTCAGACACTCCAAACGTCCAGTTTTCAAGAACATATGATTTTTGCTCCACTTAAAACAACCAATTCACACCATCTATGTAAAAAAAAATGAGCTCGAAAAATATCGAGCTCATTTCTATTATATAATCATAATGTACTTTACTAAAAAAGCAACGATCACTATGGCCTATTATCTACTTCAATAATACGTAAATCATCTATGTATATGGTTCCTTGTCCATTATGTCTAAAATAGATATTGTAATCATCAAAAGTTGTAGGAGAAGCGAATTTTGCTCCTGGTCTTATAGTTACCCAAGTATCAGATGGGGCATTTTTAATATCATTATGCCAAAACTGTGTTACAGTAGTATTTCCTTCTTTATTTATCCATGGTGCTATAAAATTTATAGAAGCTCCAGAAACCTTATAAACTTTATATTCATATTGTACACTTACTCCTGCTTTTAATTCAAAAGTATCTATATAATTTATAAATGCCGACCAGTTTCCAGAAGCACTTGCATCTATTTTTAAACTTTTAACACCACTCACAGCTTGTTCAGTTGATATACCAATAGTAGTCGTAGGTAAATTAACTCCATCTCCTTCTGTTTTAGCTATAAAATTATCACCTCCATTTTCAAAATCAAATTTAATAGCTTCATGTTGAAACATAGAAACAGAAATACTTGTAAAAGCATTTGGCACCCTTGTATCTGTTGAAACCATACTACCATTACCATCATAGCTAACAGTAATATTATCATCTCTATATATTTGATCTACCATTTTGATATCTAAAATAGTAGCATCATCTGGGTTGATAGATACAGTGGCTATGTCAGAAGGAGTTCCATTTACAGTTACAGTAAAATGTGCTTCCTGATTTGTAAAAGGTGTAAATTCACCATTAAAAGGCACTTGAATTGTCTGATCTTCACGTTCCATTACTTCATCTGGAATTACAACAAAAGGCTTACTTGATGGAATTACTTTAAAAGGTGCTGGTATTTTATAAAATTTAAAATTACCTGGAATATTTTGACCTCTTCTGCTAATACTAAATGTACCGTTAAAAACGCCTAGTTTTTTTAAAGTTAGTACTGCATCTTGTTGATTACTTTTTTCACTACCAACAGTCCATTCCCAAGTATCAGCTCTACCAACAGTAGACTCATCAAAAAACGATAAAAAGTCACCTGCTTCTACATAAATAGTATCATTAGGATTTGTATGATCAAGAACAACTCCGTTTTGTTCAATTTTTATTTGTGGTATAATATCAGCATATACATCTACTACAAATGTAGTATCTATCACCCATTTGTCTTCGACTTCTTTAGCATCAATAAAAACTTTTTCATCTCCTTTGATACCTCTAAATGTTACTTTTTCATTAAATGTATTATAAAGCCTTACCGACTGTAGACCTGCTTTTCTAAACCAAACGCTAATTGTTTTTTCGGTAGTTGATCCTTTTCCTATAATTTTATCTTTAAAAATAGAATCATTTCTTTGAATTGGCATTTTTAAATAATAGTTACCATCGCCAATAGTCCATTCATGACTAACAACCCCCTGAGACAAATCAGAAAAAGTTATATAGTCATCTATAGAAACTGCTAAATTACCCTCTGTATCACTAAAGTACCACCCTACATCTGAAAATGAATTCAGTGGTTCATACTCATCTTCTTTTTGGCAACTTATGATAAAAGTTGCTGCAGTAAAAAATAATATTATATATTTTTTCATAATCTATATGTTTTATCTTAAAATTTCTTGTTAAGTTTTAATGACAAATAAAAATTAGGGAGTGTCATAAAGTCTTGGATTAGCTGTTATTTCACTACTTGGTATAGGCCAATAAGAATGATTGTTTTCATTATAATTATTTGCAGCCTCTGCATGTTCATTATCCCATTTAGTAAAAGGAGTTCCGTTTGTTCCATCATACTCCATAATTAAGGCATCGAACTTAGTTCCACTCTCTCCAAATTCTTTTCCTGTTTCGGGGATTTTTTCATACTTATAATTCTCTGAAACATATCTTTTTATAGATATTTCTTCAAAACGCTGTTTAATAATTCCCCAACGTCTTAAATCTAAAAAACGAATAGCATTTCCTTCGGCAGAAAGCTCTAAAGGTCTTTCAACATACATTAAATGCTCCATTAATTCACTAGCAGTATACACTTTGTTATCATGATCATTTAAAGGGTATTCACTTGAACTAGTAGTTCCTAATAATTGAACGGCAGAACGTCTTCTTACCCTATTTATGTACTTTAAAGCTTCTGTAACTCCACTTCCATCTGTTCCTCCTTTTATTAAACACTCAGCATACATTAAATATATATCTGCCAAACGAATCACACGAATATTAACTCCTGAACGAGGTGTGGTTGATGAAATATTTCTTTCACTATCAGTGATATCCCAATTGGTATATTTTCTCCAATATGAATGCTCTCCATTGTTATATTGAGCTCCTTGAGCAGAACTTAATTGATATAAAGGAGTGTCTAAATCATCAGGTAATGCTATGGATGCCGAAGTTCTTAAAGAAAATGACCTAGGAACATTTTCATCCATAACAACATCTCCATTTACATCTAATACAGGTAATCCATTTGCATCTAAACGTGGTCTTGTAACCACATTTCTAGAATCACTCATGTCTAATGGTTCATTTCTATACAATAGATTTAACCAAGTTGCAGGATATAAACTTCTATATCCTCCTGGAGTTCCTGCAGGTGCAAATGTAAAATTAAGTGGACTAGATGTTTGTGCTTCTTCAAAAGCATTTAATTCAGAATTATATTTTAAAGAATATGCTATTTCTAAAATAGACTCTTCATTAAACTCATCTTTAGTTGTAAAATTACTTCCAATTTCTGGTGTTAAGCTATAATTATAATCTTCGATAACTGATTTAAAATAAGTGGCAGCTCTTTCGTAATCACCATCATACAAATAACTTTTTCCTAATAAAGCCGCTACGGCTCCTTTTGTAATTCTACCTAGTTCATTATCTTCATACTCTTCTTTTGTAGGTAAATTATCTAAAGCAAATTCAAAATCCTCTAAATAAAATTCCTGTACTTTATCTTCAGAACTTAAAGGTTGGTAAAATTCAGATTCATTTTCTGGAACAAAATCTATAATAACTACAGAACCATTATTAAAACCACTGTGTAGGTAAAAATAAAACAGTCCTCTTAAAGCTCTTGCCTGTGCTAATATTTTTAATGCGTACTCTTCTGATTCTGCATTTTGGAAAGTTCCCATTAAATTATGAGTAGCCTCAATTACTTGGTTTGCTCTAAAAATTCCTTCATACAATGCTGACCACTTTGAATTTGGTGCATCAGCAGAATTGTTAAATGTTTGTAAATAATAGTCATTTGTTGTACTAGGTCTTCCAAAACCAGGGTAGGTCATATCACTCCTATTATACTCGTCACTTGTTCTTAAAACACTTCCGTTTTTAAGAGCATTGTATACTGATGTTAATCCATTATCTAAATCCCCTATTGTTTTCCAAAAACTATCAGTAGATATATTGTTTGGATTTTTTTCTTCTAAAAAACTATCACTACATGCAAAACATGTCATCATTAAGATAGTTAGAAGTACTGTTTTTTTAAATATTATATTTATCATAATTCTTAATATTTCTTATTAGTCTTTAGTTTATCTATTTTCATTGTATATAGTATTTAAAATGCTAATTGAATACCTAATCTGAAACTTGAACTAATAGGATAATTACCCCTATCTAAACCTCTTGTTGCCAAACTATTGTTACCCACTTCTGGATCAAAACCAGTATACTTGGTAATTGTTAATGGGTTTTGGGCTGATATATACAATCTAATTTTAGAAATACCATTTCTAGTAAGCACCGACTTAGGCAAAGAATATCCAAGAGCAATATTTCTTAATCTGGCAAACGAAGCATCTTCTAACCAAAAATCTGTATACCCTCTGTAATTTGCATGGGCTGCTCCTCTATTTGTAGGATAGTTAGATGTTGGGTTTTGTGGAGACCATTGATACAATAAATCTTGATGTGTTCCTGTTTTATAAGAAAATGCTCTACTACCATTCATTACCTCTGCCCCAAAAGAAGCATACCACTGCATAGAAAAATCAAAGTTTTTGTATTGAGCTCCAAAATTAAGTCCCATTTCAAACTCTGGCGTACCACTTCCTGCGTACTTTCTATCTTCAACTCCTAAAGTACCATTCCCCACATCAGCAATCCCATCACCATTTGAATCTACAGTTGGTTGATCTACATATCTTAAATCTCCTAAGTTTCCAGTACCTCCAACTAATAAATTATACTCATCTAACTCTTCTTGAGTTTTAATAATACCATCAGTTTCATATAAAAAGAATGCACCGGCTTCATAACCTTCTGCTATTACTGTTACTAAATCTTCATTATTAATACCTTGAACTACCTCACTGTTATTTAAATATTGGATTTTGTTAGAACCACTCATTTTAGTAACCTCATTAATGTTTTTTGTATAGGTTAAACCAGCATTCCATGAAAATGTCCCAGCGTGTTTATAATTCAATGTCCACTCCATTCCTTTGTTGACCATATTCCCAACATTTAAAACGACAGTTCCATCTGTACCTGTACCAACTGATGGAGGTAATAACACCCCTAATAACAAATCTTCTTTTGAAGTTTTATAGAAATCAGCAGAAAGATTTAATTTATTTCTAAAAAAGCCTAAGTCAAAACCTAAATTATCTGAGATAGAAGTTTCCCATTTAATATTTTTATTTGCAAACTCTTTTTGAATGGCTCCTTGAATTAATCGATCATCTCCTTCGGCACCAAAAATGTAATCTTTTCTAAGATTTATTACTGCCGAATTACTGTAGTCTAAAAAGTTATCACTCCCTACTGTTCCATGACTCGCTCTTAATTTTAATGATGATACTGTTTGCTTTATTGGTTTCCAGAAATCTTCATCAGACACATTCCATCCTATAGAATATGATGGAAAAATATTATAACGATATTTATCAGAAAATTTTGAAGAACCATCTCGTCTTGCACTAGCACTAAACAAATATTTTCCTTTATAATTGTATTGTAACCTTGCTAATATCCCCAAAGTGTTTCTGTTAACATTTTGATTCCATCCAGTTCCAGACCCTACAAGAGGATCATTTAAAGCTCCATTTAAAACAGTAACATCATTATTAACTAAATCCTTTTTTTCGGCAAAAAACCAAGAGTTCTCATATTGTTCAGCAGAATAAGCAGCTGTTACTTGAACATTATGAGCTCCAAAACTCCTTTTATAGTTAATAATATTCTCTAGTGTTGATCTTTGAGATCTACCACTTTCATTTCTAACACCTGATCTCTGTCTTTGAGTAATCTCTTCACCATCTTGATTAAAAGTTCTAAACAAAGGGTTGATAACAATTCTATCATTGTTATTATATGATAAACCTGCTCTTAAAGTGTACGTTAAATACTTATTAATTTCATAATTCGCAGTTATATTGGCATTAAACTTATCAGTTTTATTGTTATCAGATTGCTTAAACTTTCTTAAGTTATTTGATAAAAATTCTGCATCATTATCAGTAGAAGGACCTGGGTATTGTACGGTCTCTACCGTAGGGTCTATCATTTGTGAATATGGACTATATCTATATGCATCTAACAAGAATTGCCATGGTGCAGATTGTTTTTGTTCAACACCAAACCCTATACCTGTACTTACATTCCATTTTCCCTTTTTATATTGTGTATTTGCACGTACGTTAAAACGACTATATCCCGAATTAATGATAGTTCCTTCTTGATCAAAAAGAGTAGCATTTACACTATAAGTTAAACCTTCTTTTCCACCAGATATACCAATACTATGGTTTTGAATAGAAGCTAAATCATTTTCTATAATATCTGTTAAGTTTGTGTTATTTGTTAATTGATGCGGACCTTGAACAATTGGAGTCCATGTATTTCCGAATGTTGTTCCTGTTAAGGCTGCAGATCTTAAATGTCTTACATATAAAAAATCTTCTGTTTCCAATAAAGGCACTCCAGACGTAATATTTTGAAGACCAAAATATGAATCAACATTCATCTTCATTACTCCTTCCTTTCCTTTTTTAGTCGTTATCAAAATAACCCCACCTGCTCCACGAGTACCATAAATAGCTGCAGACGCAGCATCTTTTAACACATCAATAGTTTCAATTTCATTCATACTTAATTTAGGATCACCATTAAACGGAATTCCATCAACTACATAAAGAGGTGTAGTATTTCCTAAAATTGAACTAATTCCACGTATAACAATATTTGATTCCCCTCCTGGAGAACCATCAGAAGCAGTAACATTAACCCCTGCTATCTGTCCTTGCATAGCAGTTCCCAAATCTGCTGTTGCAGACAAAACAAGTGCCTCATTTTTAATACTTCCAACAGCCCCAGTTAATTCTTTCTTTTTTTGAGTACCATAACCAACAACTACAACTTCATCTAATGAAGTAACATCTTCTTCTAAAACCACATTCAATGATTTACTAGCTACTTTAATACGCTTAGTAGTAAAACCTAATGATGTAAACTCTAAAACACGCCCTATTTCTGTTAAAATCTCATAGTTTCCATCAAAATCAGTAACAACTCCTTTGGTAGAACCTTTTTCAACTACATTAACCAAAGGCAGAGGCTGTCCATTATTAGAAACAATACCTTTTACAGTAATTGTCTGTGCTCTTGTAAAACCAAAAATCATAGCAAAAAGCAATGTCATTAAAAATGTTTTGGACTTACATTTAGCAAGTGAATTTAATTTCATAATTTATTTTGTTTAAAAATTAGTGACTACAAAGATGTTTTTAATTACTTCTAAGTAAAATAACATATGATTTAAATAGCAACACATATGTGTTAATCTTCAATAAACTCTCATTTTTATTAAAGATTTATCAATAACTAGTTCATTAATCACATAAAAAACAATTTCCTATGCTTTGTACAGCAATAATTTTTATGAGTATTTATACATAAATCTCATCTTGAATTTTACACCAAAACACCTAGAAAACAACAGTAATAAAAAATGCAGATAACATCTTTAAAACACAAAGTAGCTATAATGAGATCAATATAAACTTTATTAAATACCTTCTTTAATAGTATCTCTAGTTAAGCATCATAAAATCATATATTACTTTTAACTTCTTTTGATGTATTAAGAATTACTTTTAAAAGATACTTGCTGTTTTTATAAAAAATTATCGAAACAAACGCCTTATTTTACAAGCTTTTAAAGGCTGAATAAATCATGATTTGTTTAAAAAAAACCATATGTGGTAAAGCATCTTATAAAAAAATATCAATTTTATACTTTTAACAAACCATTCTTATGATTCAACGTTTTCCATTTAAAAAGACTTTAATAATGGGGATGCTGTTTTATACTGTTTTATCTTGTAAAAGCAATAAAGCAGAAATAGCAACTCCTAAGCAACCTAATATTATCTATATAATGTCTGATGATCATACCACTCAGGCTTTTGGTGTTTACGGCAGTCGTTTGGCTAGCTTAAACCCTACTCCAACCTTAGATAAAATAGCCAATGAAGGAATTATTTTTGATAATTGTTTTGTAACCAATTCTATTTGTACACCAAGTAGAGCTACCATTATTACTGGACAATACAGTCAAACAAATGGGGTTATAGATTTAGAAGGAGAAGTAGCAACAAAAAATCAATACTTACCCGAAGAAATAAAAAAATTAGGATACCAAACAGCACTGGTAGGAAAATGGCATTTAACACATAAACCCAATTTTGATTATTACAATATATTTACCCAGCACCATCAGCAAGGGTCTTATTTTGATCCCTATTTAACCGAAAGTGGTATGCATTACGAGCCTTTTAACGAATCTCCTGGTTACGAAGGAAAACAATATAAAGGTCACAGTTCGGATATCATTACAGACATCTCTTTAGACTGGTTAAAAAACAAACGAGATAAAAGCAAACCATTCTTTTTAATGCATCAATTTAAAGCACCACATGATGATTTTGAATATGCTCCGCGTTATAAAGATTATCTAGAAAATATTGAAATTCCAGAACCTGAAAGTTTATATAACAATGCAGGAAATGGTTCTATTGCAACTCGTGGAGTTAATGATTCATTAACACATATCATTGGGTCTTCTGTGTCTAAAAGAAATACCATTAGAAATATGGGAATGCGTATTTGGAGTGATGAATACACTAAAAGAAACAACCCAAACTTTGATACCCATCAAGCAGATGGTTTAAGTGATCAAGAATACACACATAAAACGTATCAAGAATACTTAAAACGTTACTTGCGTTGTGTTAAAGGTGTAGATGATAATGTAGCTCGTATTATAGATTATCTAAAAAAAGAAGGGCTTTACGAAAACACCATTATTGTTTATACAGGAGACCAAGGATTTATGCTTGGAGAGCATGATTATATTGATAAAAGATGGATGTATGACGAGTCTATGCGTATGCCTTTTTTTGTAAGATACCCCAACAAAATTAAAGCAGGAACTAGAACAGATGCTATTATAAACAATGTTGACTTTGCTCCTACTCTTATTGAATTAGCTGGAGGGACAGCTCCTAAAAAAATGCAAGGACATAGTTTTAAATCTATTTTAGAAACAGGCAAAGAGCCTAAAGAATGGCAACAATCCACTTACTACAGGTACTGGATGCACATGGCACATGCACATGCCAATCCTGCTCATTTTGGAATTAGAACCAAACAATATAAATTAATCTTTTTTTATGGGAAATATTGGGTAGACACCAAAGATCCAAATGCAAAATGGAATAAAAAAAGTTGGGGAAATCGTTTTACTATGGACACTCCTGCTGCTTGGGAATTTTATGATTTAAGCAAAGATCCAAAAGAAATGAACAATGCTTATAAAGACCCTAAATACAAAAATATTATTGCCGATTTAAAAGAACAGCTTATTGCTAAACGCAATGAATTAAACGAGGAAGATGGAGATAAATATCCTCACATACAAAAAGTTATTGATGCACATTGGAATGACTAATTAATAAAACGAGAAATTTTATATCCTCACTATTGTGAAATTTAACCCTCATAAATATTAATATATTAACGAATAAAAATATGTCTATAAAAAAAATTAACATCTTTATTTATTTAATAATTACTAGTGTACAAATAGCGATCGCTCAAGACAATCCCAATGTTATAGTTGTTTTAGCAGATGACATTGGTGTTGGTGATATTTCTTATTACAGAAAACTAAATTCTGATAATATCATTGTTGAAACACCAACAATAGACAAACTTGCTAAAAAAGGAGTTTTATTTAAAAATGCTTATTCTCCAGCAGCTTTGTGTGCTCCTTCTCGATATTCAATTATGACTGGAAACCACAGTTATAGGAGTTATGCTCCAAGAGGAGTGTGGGGTAGTTATCAGCAATCACCAATAGAAAAAAAACAACTTACATTAGGAACTTTAATGCAACAAGCTGGTTATAAAACTTCTTTTTTTGGTAAATGGGGATTTGGAATGGACTTCGCTAGAAAAGACAATCCAAACCAAACCTATAGAGGTCCAAGAAACAAACCTGAACTAGATGTAGATATTACAAAAGTAATAGATAGAGGTCCTCAACAAAATGGATTTGATTACAGCTATATGTATCCTGCAGGTATTCAAGATGCTCCATATGCTGTTTATGAAAATGGCCTAATGACCCCTTTAAATAAAGATTCAAAGATTGTTCAAATTACTCAAAAAAACATGGACAAAATTGGGTTTAAGTTAGATAAAATGGAAGGTTTAGGAGATAGCTATTGGAACCCATTTAATGCAAGTAATCTATTAATTAACAAAGCTGTTAACTTTATTGATAAAAACAGTAAATCTAAAAAGCCTTTCTTTATGTATTATTGTACACAAGCTGTGCATAAACCACATACTCCTTCAAAAGAAATAAACGGAACAAAAATAGCTGGTACTACCCCTTCTAAACATTTGGATATGGTTAAAGAACTAGATATTCAAATAGAAATGTTAATAAAAGCGCTTAAGAAAAAAGGCGTCTATCATAACACACTGATTATTTTTACTTCAGATAATGGAGGATTATTAATACCTGAGACTATAAAATCTGGGCATAAATCTAATGATATTTTTAGAGGAGGTAAAAATCAAGCTTACGAAGGTGGTAATAGAGTTCCATTTATTATACATTGGCCAGATAAAATAAAAAAGCCTTTAATAGCTAATCAACCTATTTTAGGATTAGATATTTTAGGAACACTTGCAGGTTTAACAAATCAGCATGTAGAGAATAATCAAGCTATGGACTCCTCTAATTTGTTACCAATCCTTATTGAAGGAAAAGACATTCAACCACATCCTTACTTAATGACTCAATCAGGTACAGGAAAAGAAGTTATGATTACAGAAAATGGATGGAAATTGATTATAAAAATTAAGAATGAAGACACCTTTATCACAAATCAGAAATTAATAGCACTTTTCAATTTAAACGAAAACCCTTCTGAAATTGAAAAACAAAACTTAATAAATAATCCGGTTTATAAAGAAAAAGTGACTTATTTATTGAACAGGTACAACCAAACAAGAACTAGTAAAATACCTACAGGAATTAAATAACAAACTGAAACAACTATATTTTCATCATTCCATTTTATGAGTTGCCGTTTTCTTAAAGGATTAAGTAGATTTAGTATGGTCTAATTATTCAAACGGTTCTTGGACAAAAGCCAAGAACACATAAATACCTAATAACAGATATTTAAATACCTCCCCCTCATTAGAGAATGAAAATCCATATTGCTAAAAGCGAAAAAGGTTTTTTCATTCTCTTTTTGCTTACTTTCTACAAGAATAAAACATTTGTTTTCCTTTTAAAACAATCTGTTTCCTTCCTCAAGAATCTATAAACATACTTTTGGTTTTACCGTAATTCTATTAATTAACTAAAAAACAAAGTATGATAAAAATGAAATTTACTTATGTATCCACCTTGCTTCTGATGTTTTCAGTAGCCTCGTGCAGTAACGATAGTGAAAATGAAGTAGCTATAGATACCGAAAAACCAATTATTACTTGCCAAAACAACATCCAAGTATCTATTGCCTCTACAGAAAGTAAAGCTAAAGTAGATTTTACAATTCCTACAGCCACCGATAATCAAGGTGCAACCATTACACAAACAGGAGGTTTGACTTCTGGAAAATTGTTTCCTATTGGTACAACTACCAATACCTTTCTAGCAAGAGATGCTGCAGGGAATACAGCTACTTGTAACTTTGATGTTATTGTAACAAGAGATCCCCCGTTGAGCAACAAACCTTATTTTATTGGGAGCGACCCTACACCCGTTGGTAAAAAATGGACAAAGATTGAAACCATGTCTGATGAATTTGATGGTACTGTGTTTGATGATACAAAATGGTACAGAAACCCAGCCGACGATGGGTTTAACTGGATTGGAAGAGCTCCTGGATTGTTTGAATCAGATAATGTTACCGTTAGTGATGGCAACTTAAACATAACTGTTGAAAAATTTGATTCTCCAAAAACAGTTAATGGTACTTCTTTCACTCATGGTGGTGCTATTGTTCGTTCTAAAAACCTTGCTAAACACGGTCAATATTACGAATGTAGGATGCAAGCTAATAAAACCATTATGTCATCAACATTTTGGATTGCCTTTAAACAAAACTGCAATACAGGGCCTCAAAGAAAGTTAGAATTAGATATTCAAGAATGTGTAGGTCGTGTACATAGCGGAACTTCTGATTGGGCAAAGCAATGGGACCAAACATTTTCTTCAAATACTTGGAGACACAAACAATCTTGCGATGTTAATCAATCAATACAAGCACCAGCAAAAACAGTATTAACAGAAAAAAACAATTCTAGGTTTTTTGTATATGGATGTTGGTGGAAATCACCTAATGAAATTTTGTTTTATTTAGATGGTGAATTATCACATTCCATTACAAACCCTCCTGCTGATTTTGATCTTGAAGGTCATATCACCATGGCTATAGAAACCTACGATTGGAATCCAGTGGACGAAGCAGGTAGCGTTTTTAACTCTGGTACTTTTGATGACTTAACAACCAAATACGATTGGATTAGGACTTGGAAACTAGAAGATAAATAACGTAAGTCAATATAAACAAGTAGTTTTACCTAAGAAATAAAGCAGAATACCCAACAAGTTAATTCTCTGAATTATTACCTATTGGGTATTCTGCTTTTTATTATAATTTACTCTTCTAAAAAACTTGTTAAAATAACTCTTTGTTAATCTTTCAGTTTTTCATTTTCTTTTTCAATACGTGCCTTTTGTTTTTTACTTAGACCTTGTGAAAAATAGACTTCGGGACGATGATATACATGATGTTTTTTCATTTCAGGGTCATTAACATCTAAACTTAAATCACAATCAAAACGCACTAAAATGGAGTGATTTTTAGACCATGTGGTGTAATTGATAAAATGAGAAATACCCCAAGTAATACCTCTTCCATCTTTTGTGTTTGTAAACGCATCAGGAATGTATGGGCCAGCTGCAGTAGGCATAAGTTCAACAATAGAAGCAATTTCAAAATTAACTCCATCTTTTGCAAACTGAATTGTCTTATGTTCATTACCGTCTTTAATGGTTAATGCTGCTATACCATCTTTAAACGGGAATAATGTAGTTTCATGTCCTGAAGCCAAAACTGGATTCAGTGGATTTTTTGTGAATGGCCCTAGTGGATTATCAGAAGTAGCCAAACCTTGCATACGAATTAACTCTGGATTTCCATCAAAATCAGATTTGTAATAAAGATATATTTTATCCTTATAAACCAAAGGATAAGGATCGTGAATAGAGAATTGATCCCAGGTATTCTTTGGACCATTGGGAATAATTATTTTATTGACTGCTGTCCATGGACCATCTGGCGAATCGGCATAAGATGCCAAAACCGGACAATCATCTCCTCGGGTTCCGCTGGCTTCACTAAATCCTTGGTAATACATATAAAATTTCCCCTTCCATTTTAAAATATCGGCAGTAGCTACAGAACGATGCCCTAAATGAGGTTTTGGTGGTCTAGGAATAGCTACACCTTGTTCTTCCCAAGTAAACCCATCAACACTTGTAGCATACCAAATTTCTGCCAAATCCCAATCTGCAGAAGGAATGGTATCGTTAGACATTTTTGCCCCTTTTGGTGGTGTAGGCGTTTGTCTATGTGTGTACCAAACATAATATTTTCCATTTTCAAAAATAACTTTTGAAGGATCACGACGCGTTACTGTACCATCATGATTGCTATAATCTAACCCTTTTAATGGGGTATATTTAAATTGAGTATAAAGTTCATTGTCTTCTGGTCTTGGTGTCAAATAATTGTCATAATTACGTTGCATAGATGCACTTAACGGTTGGTTTGGTTTCTCTTTGGGTAATATAAAAGGAAATGTTTGTGCGGTTATTTTACAGGGTACAAGAAGGATGCCTACTAAAATTGGCAGTAGATAACTTAATTTTAATCTTTTCATGTTTTTAATATTTATTTTTTAGGATTTACCAATGTCCAAGACCTAACCCAATTATAAGTGGTGGTTCTATCTTCTTTAGAGTAGGCCATTCCACCATCAGCTGGAACTGGATTCCAATCATAAGTTTCAACAACCATTCTTAAATACATCTCAATATCAAAATCGGATGGTGGTTTTACTTTCGATTGAAATTTACCATCTAAAAAGAAAAGTATTTCATCTTTAGACTTCCACCAAACACCATACACGTGAAAATCGTTATATACCTTTGCTCCAATAGTGGCTCCTGATTTTTCTGAACCTTTAATATAATTACAACCTTCAGGAATATTTCGACTATGTGTATTGGAATTCATGGCTTGGTCAAAATTTTTCATCCACTCAGCATCATTTGTAATTTGTCCAACGCATTCTTGTATGTCTAATTCTGTGGTTCTTTTATCACAGCCTTTTATGTTTTTTCCTTCATTTATCAACCAAAAAGTAGAAGACATAAATGTTTTATTAGCCTTCATTTCACACTCATAATAACCATAAGTCATCCCGTTTCTAGATCCAACATAACCACCTCCATGCGTAAACTCCTTATTATTTTTTATTATTGGTTTTGGCAACATGGTTGTGGTTATTTGCAAACTTCCATTTGTAACTTTTACATTATCAGCAAGAAATAATCCTGGCGCCCTACCGATCCATCCTTGACCAGATATTTGCCATTTTTCTTCATCTACCTTTGTACCATTAAACTCATCGGACATATTTTTAACCAATTTCCATTTTGTATTGTCTGGTTTTGGGTCTTCTCCATCAATAAAAGTTGGTGACTGTTGCGCAAAACATGTCATTGTAATTAATAGAATGATAACTGATAAATAGTTTTGTTTTTTTATTATTGCTTTCATTTGATTGATATTTATTTTTAAAATTATTTTGTTAGTTTCCAAGCTCTAAAATACTTTACGTGAAATTCACCATCTAATCGATTGTTATCTGGTAAAGCACCAAACCATTTGTTTGATTCACAATTAAAATTAACTTCTAAAGGCTGATGCCAATGGGTATTTTCTGCCTCACGAAATAAAACGCCATCAATATAAAAACGAATGTATTTGGCTGTCCATTCCAATCCCCAAACATGATAATCTGCTTGTAACTCCTTTGGAAAATAATATTTTTTAGTTCGTGAAAAATGTTTTTTTATGTTTCCTTGTTCTTTAGGAGATTTAAAAACATGGATATTTGAATTTAGATCATGACGATTGTATGATACTCCTGGTGCATTTTCGCATATGTCTATTTCTGTCCACCAATCTTTACCTGCATTGGTCATCCAAAAACCAGACACCCAAGGAGCATCCATTAATTTACATTCAGCTTCAAAATAACCGTATAAGAATTTATTTTTACTTTTTATAAACCCTGTAGAATGTGTAAAATATTTTGGCAAAGAATCTTTACCATGTTGATTTACCCGAATAACTAATTCATCATTTTCTATCTTTACATTAGAGTCATGAAAAAAAGTAGGTGGCCTTCCTTTCCATTTAGGATTATTGGGAAACCATAGAATTGTATTTAATTTATCCCCATTAAACTCATCTGACACCTCTTTTAACAATTTCCACTTTTTTGAGTTTTGCTGATCTGACAATGGATAACTATTGTTTATTCTATTTACTGCAGATTCAATTTTAACAGAATCCACATATTTTTTGGGAGGAATTGTTAACTCTTGTGCAAACATTGTATTAGATAAAAGCACTAAAAATATGAGAAAATAAAAATATTTTGTTTTCATTATATGATTTTTAAAATAATTGAGCTCAATCAAAATTAAGTAGCAACAATTGTGATTAGGGATAAAAACAGACATTTTAAAGCATTAAATGTTTTTATCTACCTCCTTATTTGTGTTTTGTTATAAAACTCTAGATAAACATTACTTTAAAACGTTTTTGCACAACCCTACTCTATTCCCATTTTGATTTATTTTATAAATAAAATTGACAATACATTTGTTGTTGAATATGAGGTAGGCCATCGAACTTAAAAAAAACTACAAAAGGAATAATTGTTTTATTGACACCGATTACAACCTTGTAAGCACTTACATTAACTCCGTAATTATATAATACAGAAAATAGAAATAAACAAGAGTTTTTATGGCCATCCCCTATAAACCCTAACAAAAACCATATTATTTACAAAACAAAAAACATCCAAAGAACCATATGTTCTATTAATTTCAACATTAGATATTAGAGATTAGACACTAAAACTAGAATTTAGCATTGTGTTAAATACTAAAAAATTATCATCATAAACAGTTAAATACAACATTATGCTCATAAGAAAAAAACTCTATGCTTTAGCAACCGTATCGCTTTTAATTTTTGCTTGTGGTTCTAAAAAAAACCAAAAAACAACGGAGAATAAATCTGAAAACATTCAAGTTTTTAAAGCAAATTGGGAATCTATCAAAGAAAACTATAAAGATCCAGCATGGTTCAATCAAAAGAAATTTGGAGTTTTTATTCATTGGGGAGCCTATTCAGTTCCTGCTTATGGGTCTGAATGGTATCCAAGAAATATGTATATGGATACGGCTCAATTTACCGCAGAGTTAAAACTACAAAAGACAGGGCCTAGTGATGTATATACCCATCATAAAAAAACATGGGGAAATCAAAAAGACTTTGGTTATAAAGATTTTATACCTATGTTTAAAGGTGAAAAATTTAACGCTGCAGAATGGATTGATTTATTTAAAAAAGCAGGTGCTAAATATGTAGTCCCTGTGGCAGATCATCATGATGGTTTTGCTATGTATAAATCTAACACAACTCGTTGGAATGCTGTTAACATGGGGCCTAAAAGAGATATCCTAGGAGAATTAATGAAAGAAGGTCGTTCTAAAGGAATGATTATGGGAGCCTCTTCTCATTATGCTTTTAATTGGTCTTTTTACAATAAAAAAGATCATTTTGATACTACAGATCCTAATTATGCAGATTTATATTCTAAAAAAGGAAAAGACATAAACGAACCAGTTTCTAAAGAATTTAAAGAATTGTGGTGGGCAAGAACAAAAGATTTAATTGATAATTATCAACCAGATATTTTATGGTTTGATTTTATGCTAGACACTCCTGAATGGAGAGAATATCGACCAAAACTAGCTGCGTATTACTACAATAAAGGTATCGAATGGGGAAAAGAAGTTGTGTTACAAGATAAAAATTTCTATGAACAAGCTTTTCCTGAAGGAACGGTGATTTACGATTTAGAAAGAGGAAAATTACCGGGTATTAGAAAACTACCTTGGCAAACAGACACCTCTATTGGTAAAAATTCATGGTCATATGTGAGCAATTGGGAATCAAGAACTGCTAATTCTTTAATTGATGATTTAATAGATATTGTATCAAAAAACGGGAATTTACTATTAAATGTTGGTCCAAAATCAGATGGAACTATTCCAGAAGATCAAAAACAAATTTTGTTGCAAATGGGAGAATGGTTAGATATGAATGGTGAAGCAATTTATGATACTAAATATTGGAAAACATTTGGTGAAGGGCCAACAGAAGTAGAAAAAGGACATCATTCCGAAGGTAAAAATAAAGACTTTACCGGACAAGATATTCGTTTTACACAAAAAGGAAATAAAATATATGCTATTATGATGGCTTGGCCAAAAAACAATAATGTACTTATTAAATCAGTAAAATATTCAGAAGATAAAATTTCTAAAGTAAAAATGTTAGGAAGCAATGCTGTCCTAAAATGGTCTCAAAACAACAATGGTCTTTCAGTAGAGATGCCTTCTCAGAAACCAGGAGATTTTGCTTTTGTTTTAGAATTAACCAAATAACACCAATATACCTCATGAAATACA
Organism: Wenyingzhuangia fucanilytica; assembly: GCF_001697185.1. Lineage (GTDB taxonomy): Bacteria > Bacteroidota > Bacteroidia > Flavobacteriales > Flavobacteriaceae > Wenyingzhuangia > Wenyingzhuangia fucanilytica. The sequence goes on from NZ_CP014224.1 coordinate 1,705,146, forward strand.
TAGTTTGTGAAAAGCCAGGAGAATTTCTATTAAAAGAAAAAGATGCTCCAATTAGAAAAGAAGGAGAAGCATTATTACAAATAAAAAAAGTTGGAATTTGTGGTACCGATTTACATGCATATTCAGGGAATCAAGCATTTTTTACCTACCCTAGAATACTAGGACATGAATTGGCTTCTGAGGTTTTAGAAATTGGAGAAAATCCCCAAGGAATTAAAGCAGGAGACAATGTGGTTGTTATGCCTTATGTAAGTTGTGGTACATGCGTTGCTTGTAGTAACGGAAAAACCAATTGTTGCACAAACATTAAAGTTTTAGGAGTCCATGCAGACGGTGGTATGCAAGAACAAATAACGGTACGACAAGATTTGTTATTACCTGCCAATAATTTAACCAACGATCAAATGGCTATTGTAGAACCTTTGGCTATTGGTGCACATGCCATTCGTAGAGCCGATGTTAAGAAAGGAGAAACTGTAGTGGTAGTTGGTTGTGGACCTATTGGAATAGGAATGGTAAAATTAGCCCAAATTGCAGGGGCAAAAGTAATTGTGTTAGATGTAAATGATGACCGATTAAAATATACCAAAGAAGAAATAGGAGCCGATTTTGTCATTAATGTAAATGATAATCCTGTTGATAGAATTGCAGAAATCACCAACGGAGATATGGCAACTGCAGTTTTTGATGCCACAGGATTTAAAGGAGCTTTAGAAGTAGGAACAGATTATATGTCTCACGGAGGACGTTATGTATTGGTAGGATTATCTAAAGGAGATTTGGTTTTTAACCATCCTAAAATTCACGCAAAAGAAACTACTGTTATGTGTAGTAGAAATGCTACAAAACAAGATTTTGAACATGTTATTAAAGTCTTAAATCAATTTCCAACGGAATCCTTTATTACTCACAATGTTCCTTTTACCAAAATGATTGAGAATTTTGATAGTTGGACAAAACCAGAAACAGGAGTTATTAAAGCAACCGTAGATTTTAATTAAGAAATCATCATGTCAGTTCAGTACGCACAAATAGATCCAAAAGACAATATTATTGTGGCTATTCAGCCTTTAGCCAAAGATACTTTTGTAAAAGTAGCCGGTCAAAGTTTACTATTAAAAGAAAACATCAAACAAAAGCACAAGTTTGCTTTACATGATTTTAAAGTAGGTGATGAAATTTTTATGTATGGAGTACTTATTGGAAAAGCCGTTTTGCCAATTTCATCAGGATGTGCCATTACCATAGAAAACGTAAAACATGCATCATCAGAATATCAAGAAAATAAAGAAAAGTATTCTTGGATAGCTCCTGATATTTCTAATTTTAAAGACAGAACCTTTAATGGTTATCATAGAAAAGATGGAAAAGTAGGAACCGCCAACTATTGGTTAGTAATTCCATTAACTTTTTGTGAAAACAGAAATATTGATGTCTTAGAAGGTGCGCTTTCAGAAAAATTAGGATACGAAACTAAAAAAGATTTTGCCGTAGATACCGATGCTTTAATCAATCAATACAAAGCCGGAGCTACAGCAGAGGAACTTTTTAACATCCCCATTATTACAACCAAAGAAGAAATGTCTAAAAATAGAGTCTTCCCAAATGTTGATGGAATTAAGTTCTTAAAACACGATGGTGGTTGTGGAGGTATTCGTCAAGATTCTGAAACCTTGTGTAGATTACTAGCTGGATATATTTCAAACCCAAATGTGGCTGGAGCTACCATTTTTAGTTTGGGTTGTCAAAATGCCCAAATAGAAATGTTGCAAAATGCAATTAAGGACATTGCTCCTAATTGCGATAAACCAGTACATTACTTAGAACAACAACAAAGTAAGAGTGAACGTGCTTTGATTGAAGAAGCAGTTAAGCATACTTTTATTGGCTTAACAGAAGCTAATAAAATTACGAGACAACCAGCTCCATTAAGTAAATTGGTTTTAGGATTAGAGTGTGGTGGGTCAGATGGATTCTCTGGAATTTCTGCAAATCCTGCATTAGGATATGCTTCTGATTTATTAGTAGCTTTAGGTGGTTCTCCGGTTTTGTCAGAATTTCCAGAATTAAATGGTGTAGAACAAGACATTATTAATAGATGTGTTACAGAACAGGACGCAAAAAAGTTCTACAATATTATGAGAGCTTATTCAGCAGCAGCTGTAGCTGTGGGTTCTGGTTTTGAAAACAACCCTTCTCCAGGAAATATTAAAGATGGTTTAATTACCGATGCGATGAAATCTGCCGGAGCAGCCAAAAAAGGAGGAACTTCTCCTGTGGTAGAAGTGTTAGATTATACTGAGCAAGTAACCAAACCAGGATTAAATTTACTGTGTACACCAGGTAACGATGTTGAATCTACAACAGGTTTGGTTGGTTCAGGATGTAATGTTGTGGTGTTTACTACAGGTTTAGGAACTCCCACTGGAAATCCTGTAGCTCCTGTGTTAAAAATGTCAAGCAATACCAATTTGTATGAACGTATGAATGACATCATCGACATCAATGCTGGAACGGTTATTACAGGTGAGGATACGATTCAAACCATGGGAGAAAAAATATTAGATCATGTAATTAGCATAGCAAGTGGAGAAACTCCATCCAAAGCAGTATTGCATGGACATAACGATTTTATTCCTTGGAAAAGAGGGGTTTCTTTATAAAACAAGATATTAAAATGAAAATATTAAATAGAACAACAGCAAACAAACCTGTTCAACACCCTGTACGTGTGATGCAGTTTGGAGGAGGTAACTTTTTAAGAGCCTTTTGCGATTGGATGTTTGATGTGTTGAACAAAACAACAGATTTTAACGGAAGTGTTGCTGTAATAAAACCTACCAAGAGAGGTGATTATACAGAGTTAAGAACACAAGAAGGTTTGTTTCATGTAGCTTTAGATGGAGTTAGGAATGGAACATTAGTTTCAGAAGTTACTTTGGTAGAGTCTGTAAGGAAAGTGATTCAACCTTATACAGAATGGAACGAATATTTGGCTTTGGCAGAAGCCCCTGAAATGCGTTTTATAGTGTCTAACACTACTGAAGCTGGAATTAAATTTTCTGATACAGACAAACAAATAGATTGTCCTCCGCATGAATTTCCTGCAAAATTAACCCTGTGGTTACACCATAGATTTACTCATTTTAATGGAGCTGCAGACAAAGGTTGTATATTATTGCCTTGTGAGTTGATTGAGAATAATGGTGTAGCATTACAAAGAACCATTTTAGAATATATAAAGTTTTGGAATTTAGGTCAAGAGTTTGCAGCATGGATTGTAAATCACAATTATTTCTGTAGCACTTTGGTAGATAGAATTGTTTCTGGATTTCCAGAAGCTAGAAAACTTGAAATTGCTACACAAATTGGTTTTAATGACGATTTATTAGTCGCTGGAGAAGATTATCATAGTTGGGTAATTAAAGGGCCTAAATTGGTGCAAAATGAATTGCCATTTGACAAAACAGATTTAAACGTTCAGTTTGTAGACGATTTGTCTGATTATAGAGAAATGAAAGTTCGTGTATTAAACGGAGCACATACTTCTTTAGTTCCTGTAGGATATTTATCAGGATTAAGAACCGTAAAAGAAAGTATGGATGATGCTTTGGTGAGCAATCATGTTTTACAAGTATTGTCATCAGAAATAAAACCAACCTTAACCAATTTTTCAGAAAGTGAAGTAGATGCATTTATTAATGCGGTTATAGATCGTTTTAAGAACCCAACATTAAAACACTTTTTATTGGCCATCTCTTTAAATAGCACCTCTAAATTTCAAGCAAGATTATTACCTGCTTTTAGAGAATATACTGCCTTAAACGGAACTTTTCCTAAACGTATTGCTTTTTCATTAGCTTGTATGATTCGTTTTTACAAAGGAAGCTTTAACAACGAAACTATTGAGATAAATGATGATGTGCAAGCATTAGAATTCTTTAAAACAGAATGGAATAAGGTAAATGATGGAAGTCAGACTTTAGAAGCATTAGTACAACATACTTTGGCAAATAAAACAATTGTGGGTGATGATTTGTCTACCTACAAAGGATTGGTTGCTTTTGTAACAGATAAAATTCAAGAAATAGAAAATAAAGGAGTGAAATATTGCCTTGAAAATTTATAAAACTGATTTATGAATATAGATTCACATCAACATTTTTGGAAATACGAACCCGTAAAACATAGTTGGATAGACGATGAAATGGCGGTTATTCGTAAAGATTTTATGCCGTCAGATTTAAAAAAAATTTATCAAAAAAACAACATAGATGGATGTGTGGCTGTACAAGCAGATCAAACATTAGCAGAAACAGATTTCTTGTTAGACTTAGCTACGAAAAACGATTTTATCAAAGGAATTGTTGGCTGGGTAGATTTTAGAGCAGATAATATTGATGAAGTACTAAAACATTACAGTCAGTTTGATAAAGTAAAAGGGTTTCGTCATGTAGTTCAAGGAGAAGCAGATCATAATTTTTTGTTAAGACCTAATTTTCTAAACGGAATAGCTAAGCTAGAACAATACAATTTTACCTACGATATTTTGGTGTTTCCACATCAATTAGGAGCGGTGTTAGAATTTGTACAAGCATTTCCAAATATCAAATTTGTGATAGATCATATTGCAAAACCTTACATTAAAGATGGTTATTATGATGGTTGGGCATTACTTATGAAAGAAATAGCAAGCCACCCTAATGTATATTGCAAATTATCTGGAATGATTACCGAAGCAGATTACAAATCATGGACTTACAACCAATTACTACCATATATGAACTTGGTTTTAGATGCATTTGGAACAGATAGAATTTTATTCGGATCTGATTGGCCTGTGTGTTTGGTTGCAGGGAATTATGAAAAAGTAAAAAAAATAACCACCGATTTTATTGCACAATTAACCATAGAAGAGCAGCAAGCTATTATGGGATTAAACGCTGTAAAATTTTACAATTTATAAAGAAGTAAAAGATGGATTTAAAATTAAAAGATAAAGTAGTTGTAGTAACAGGAGCTGCAGGGATTAAAGGAAGTATAGGAGAAACCATTGTTCAATCTTTGGCCAATGAAGGTGCTATTCCTGTAATTGTTTGTAGAAATGACAGAGGTTTTGGTTATGAAAAAGAATTGCAAGACAGAGGTATTGATGCTTTGTTTGTAAAAACTGATTTATCTGATTATAAACAAATAGAAGCAGCAGCTAAAGTTATTGAAAAAAAATACGGAAAAATTGATGCCTTAATTAACAATGTGGGGGTGAATGATGGGGTTGGTTTAGAAGGTTCTATGGAGGATTTTATGTATTCTTTAAAATTAAATATGGTAAGCTATTTTGCCATGACTAAATATTGTTTACCAATGCTTAAAAAAGCAAAAGGGAATATTTTAAATATTGGGTCTAAAGTAGCCTTAACTGGACAAGGAGCAACTTCAGGGTACGCAGCTTCAAAAGGAGGAATATTTGGTTTGACTCGTGAGTGGGCTGTTGATTTAATTAAATTTGGGATTCGTTCTAATGCAATTGTCATTGCAGAGAGTTGGACTCCAGCTTATGATGCTTGGATCAAAACTTTAGAAAATGGAGAAGAAAAATTAAATTCAATTGTAGAAAAGATTCCATTAGAAAACAGAATGACTATGCCTGATGAAATAGCTGATCAATGCCTATTTACTATTTCAGAAAAATCATCACACACTACAGGACAATTTATTACTGTTGATGGAGGTTATGTACATTTAGACAGATCTCTATTAACAGAATAATCTTTGTTTTAACTTTTTAAGTACATATGATACTATTTATTGTGATTAAAACTTTGCAATCAGCAACTTGAACTAATTTAAAAATATATGAATATTACAACTAAAAAGTCTGTGGTAAGCAAGGAATTGTTATTTCCGTTTATCATCATTACCTCTTTATTTGCTTTGTGGGGAATAGCAAATGATTTAACCAATCCGATGGTCTCTGCCTTTAAAAAAGTAATGCCAGAATTATCTAATATGCAAGCATCGTTAGTACAGTTTGCATTTTACTTTGGTTATTTTTTTATGGCTTTACCCGCAGCGTTATTTATTAGAAAATTTAGTTATAAATCAGGAATTCTTTTAGGTTTAGGTTTGTATGCTATTGGAGCCTTTTTATTTTATCCTGCTGCAGCTTTTCAGGAATTTAATTATTTTTTAGTCTCTCTTTGGATTATTACTTGTGGTTTGGCATTTTTAGAAACCACTTCTAATCCTTTAATCTTAGCTTTAGGAGATAAAGAAACCGCAACACAACGTTTAAATTTAGCTCAAGCTTTTAATCCAATAGGTTCTTTAATGGGAATGATTGTAGCGCAACAATTTGTGATTTCTGCATTAAGATCTGATGATAAAAATGAAACTGGAGAATTGGTTTATGATACCTTGTCTGAATCTGCTAAAGCAATAGTAAGAGAAAATGATTTGGGAGTAATTAGTGTTCCTTATATCATTTTAGGATTGGTTGTATTGGCGATAACAGTAGTAATTATTTTTACAAAAATTCCTAAAACTGCAGAGGAAGATAAAATGAGTTTATCGGAATCTTTTAAAATATTATTTACTAATAATAATTATGTTCAAGGAGTTATTGCTCAAGCATTTTATGTGGGAGCGCAAATTATGTGTTGGACATATATTTTTCAATACGTAGATAATATTAATGAGAGTTTACCAGAAAATGAAGCATTAACTGCTACTTGGTTTAACGTAGCAGCCATGGTTATCTTTTTATCAGGTAGATGGATTGGAACAGGAATGATGAAAACAATGAATCCTTCTAGAGTCTTAATGATGTTTGGTTTTGGAGGTGTTATATTTGCGGCAGGTGCTATTTTATTACCCGGAACTGTAGGATTATATTCTTTGGTATTAATTTCTTTGTTTATGTCTATTATGTTTCCAACTATTTACGGAATTGCCTTAAAAGATATGGGAGATGAAGCTAAAATTGGATCTGCGGGTTTAGTTATGGCCATTGTAGGTGGTGCATTAATGCCAGTATTACAAGGAAGTATTTTAGATTGGGGAGGATCAGGATTTTCTGATATAAAAATCCTAGGATATATTCCTGAAGTAAATTTCTCTTTTATTTTACCATTAATTTGTTTGACCGTGGTTACTAGATACGGTTATATAACCTATAAAAAATCAAAATAAATGAGTACAAAAAGATTTTGTTTGACTTGCGATTTAAAAGATGACTCTAAGTTAATAGCTGAATATAAAGAGTACCATGCGGCAGGTAATGCTTGGCCAGAAATTACAAAAAGCATTAAAGATGCTGGAATTGTTGATATGCAAATTTATTTGTCTGGAAATAG